>NZ_SHMN01000027.1:0-47321 GCF_029478525.1 Vibrio sp. 1151_11
CTAGCTTCAGTGCTTCTGCTTTAAATTCAGCAGAATGGAGAATACGTTTTTTCTTGTTTGTCATGGTTCACCTCATTAGTGATTGTACTCACTTAATTAGGTGTCCAAAACTGGTGGTGCGGATCACTGTTCTATATTTCTCAAAACACAGACATCTCATACAGCGTAGAAAGCGAAGATAAAGAAGAGTTACAACGAAAGATCAATATGGCAATCAACAACGTGCATACGAAAATTGATAGCCAAATAGAAAAGATGAATGAGCAAGCAATAAAGCACTTATTGCCTAACCGTTCCTTTCGTTGGATCGAAAAAAATGAAGATAGAATGGTCTACTTTGTTTGGTCAATGTTGAGGTTTTTTTCAACAAGAACCGACGATTTAGATGACCAAGAACGAGCATTTAGTTACGAATTTGCCGTACGCTACTGCTTACGGCACTTACATGATGAAGAAAGAAATCCATATCATATTTCAGGATTAAATAAGTTACCGCTTAACAGTGCTGAAGCATTGGAACTTGTCTATGATTTTTTTGACCAATGGGATGCAAAAGCCTCTGCGAAAGAAAATCTCATGAGCATTTTAAAAGAGAAATGGCGCTACATAAGTCATCACTTGAATCCAAACTACAGCTGGATAGAACCAAAAAACAAAGCACAGAACATATGGATTTATAACTACATCAAATCCAAGCTGGAATTTCTACCGCACTTGATACAACCCGTGTTAGCAACGCAGTATTACAATAGCAACATTGCCTTACTCGACACCTTATTCACATGTGATCAAGATAAAATACCCAACCCAAATAGACGAAGAAATAAAAGGAAAAGTTCATCGAATGCTGAAAGTTCATCTCGTAGCGAAGAACGGTTCATAACCAGTAATGACGTTATGTATAAGATGATGAAGGCTTGGAAGCAAAAGCAGTTTAGAGAAAAGACCGGACGCGCATCAGCTAAATCTTAATCAAGCAATACCGCTCTTACTCTATGCATAAAGAGCGGTTAATCTGACCGTAAAGCAAAGACTAAATTAGGCCATCTTAGCTGAAGGTAATGGGTGGACGTTCGCTTCCATTAGCGATTGCAACTTGTTCCCCCATGCCTCCAGAACCTTCAACTGCTCATCAATATAATCGTGATGGTTATAGACTCTGAGCATACCTGGAAGCTGGTGGCCGACTGTTTTTTCAATCGCTACGATATCTAACCCCATTTCACTACAACGGCTGATAAAGGTACGACGCAAGTCATGAGGTGAAAAGCGCTCAAAATCGGTAGGTAGATTACGTTTGATCAATGCCCGTACTGCCGCAGGTTCTTGCACTTTATCGACCATTAGCTGGGGCCATACCAATTTCCACTTACTTGGCACACTGTCACGCTGCTCTTTTAGAAGTGCAAACAAGTAGCCACTCAAAGGTACTTTACGTGCATCTTGGCTTTTAGTGTGTCGCTCTTCTGAGCTGGCTGGTAATAGCCAAATTCCCTCATCAAAATCTAATTCACTCCAACGCATTTCCAGTACGGCACTGATACGCTGTCCACAACCAAGTAGGAACTGCATTAAACGGATGTTCGAGGGATCTGTACGCCATGACGGCATACTCGTTAACAGAATATTTAACTCTGAAAAGCTTAAATTACGTTTTGTGACTTTAGAGCCGCCACCAACGTCTTTTGCTTTCAGTTGTGGTGCAGGATGAGTATCGAGCATATTTAGTGCTAGGGCATGGTTAATCACTTGATTGATGATTTTATGACAAACCCCGATAGCCCCCGCCATACGCTTACCGTCTTTATCGACCTTCGCATCAAAGACCCGGTTGAGGTCATATATGCTCAAATCAGCCAATTTGGTGCTACCGAGAATCGGCTTGATATCTCGATAGTAAATGGTCCTCGACTGGTCACCACGAAGTTGTTTTGAAAGACGTTTTTCATCGAAGCTAATAAACGCATCGTCAAAGGTCTTCGCCTCATCTTGCGCTCGTTTCTCGATATCCAACTCAACCTTTGGGTTCTTACCATTCTCCAGCCAACTACGATAACGACCCGCTTCCTTTCGCGCCTGATCCAATGTCATCCCGCGCTCTGGTTTGATCTTCATGTATCGACCCATCGAGATTTTTTCGTGTTTCTTCCCTACTTGAAAACGAAAGATCCAAGTCATTGTGCCTGTTGGACGAACTCGAATGTTCAATCCTTCGACCTTCTTATCGGGGATCGAGTATTCCTTATCCTGTGGCTTCAATGCTTGCAACGTTGCATTGGTACTGATTCGTTTCGGCATCGTTGGAAAACCTCTGCATTTCTGGGTACGGCTCTGGGTACGGCGTGGGGTACGGCAAACGTCGAGTTTCTATTGTACGGCTTTGGACTTCACCGGACAACACGATTACAAAAAACAAAGAAAATCAGGTGGTTAACTTTAAAAAATATAACTCTATAGACTTTGGCGGATTAAAGGTTCGATTTACCCACCACATGGAAGCAGGTGTGATGCTGGAGAAGATTAAATAAGACTTTCAATCGATATTTAAATTTCGATTTAATCGGCTTTCACGCATTCGTACTGACAACATTACCTATTATGCTGCTCGCTCTGACTAACGATTTAATCAGGGCGGGCGATGCAGAGCCCATACGATAACCGTTGAGATCGCCGCTTACCTTCTGTCCCCAATGCAGAATCTCTGCATACTCACCCAATTCTACAATCAGTAGAGCCTGCCCACCGGTTAATTCAATCAATGGTTATCTGTCATTTTGCCTGACTTTGAAGCAGGAAATTACATCGCATCATAATGAATAGAACAAAATAATCGGTGAGCCAAACTAAATGCATGGGAACGTTTACAGATTGATTTTGATATAAACGTCAGATCCAAAGCCAATCTCATCAAGGAAAGTTCATCACTCGCCGTTAAAATTGCTTAAAAACACATTCAAGAGAGGATGATCACACGAAAGAAGAATAAATCCGTTATTACTATGAAAATGTAAACTCCACAATGGAAACGTTTCCACATTTTATTTACACTGAGTAGCAAGCTAGGACTCAAAAAATAAAACGATTAGCTACTCTATGTATGGCACTGTTTTTGGCCGCGTTAGCATCGATTACCAAAGCAAAAAAGTCATCCATTACGGTATTCACTACCGTAGCTCAACACGGTTAGAAACAAAAAATCAAGTAGGAAAACCATGAAGGCATTTTCAGATATTCTCCAACGACGTGACTGGGAAACCCCACAATCAGTGAATATTCACTGCTTAAAAGCACACAGCCCACTTTCCAGTTACCGAGATATTGACCATGCCCGTGACGGCGTTTACGCCCAACGTCAATCGCTGAATGGCCAATGGAAATTCAAAGTGTTCGACTCGCCAGAACAAGTCGAAGGCGAGTTTATTCAAACCAAATTCAATGACACGAACTGGGATGAAATAACGGTTCCTTCCAACTGGCAGCTACAAGGCTACGACAAACCAATTTACACCAACGTAAAATACCCGTTTGAAGTAAACCCTCCATTCGTACCAGCCGAAAACCCGACAGGTTGTTACCGTACTACGATTTCCCGCTCAGAAGCCGATCTTACCAATACCCAGCGCATCATCTTCGATGGTGTAAACTCAGCATTCCACCTATGGTGCAACGGCACTTGGGTGGGATACAGCCAAGATAGCCGCTTGCCTTCCGAATTCGACTTATCACCCTACCTAGTGGCTGGCGAGAATACACTTGCCGTGATGGTGATGCGTTGGTGTGATGGCAGCTACCTAGAAGACCAAGACATGTGGTGGCTAAGTGGTATTTTCCGCGACGTAGCTCTGCTTTCTAAACCGCAACACTGCATTGAAGATGTATTCGTCACGCCAGATTTGGATGCGTGTTACCGCGATGGTTCACTATCAATCGTGACGCACATTTCAGCGCCAGATTGTTACCAAGTGCAAGTGCAGCTCTTTGATGGTGAATGCGCAGTGACTGAGCCGCGAATTGATCGCCCACACAACCGCCGTATTGACGAGCGAGGCACATACGATGACGTGGTATTTCAAACATTGCACGTTCGTGAGCCAAACAAATGGAGCGCAGAAACCCCGAATCTATACCGCCTAGTCATTTCCTTATTAGATGAAAACGGCATGCATCTGGAGAGTGAAGCCTATCATGTGGGCTTTCGCAAAGTGGAAATCACTGATGGTCAGTTGAAACTCAACGGCAAGCCTTTGCTGATCCGTGGCGTTAATCGTCACGAGCATCACCCAGAGCTTGGGCATGTGATGACAGAAGAAGACATGATCCGCGACATCTGTTTGATGAAGCAATACAATTTCAACGCGGTACGTACAGCGCACTACCCAAATCACCCTCGTTGGTACGAACTGTGTGACCAATACGGCTTGTACGTGTGCGATGAAGCGAACATCGAAACCCATGGCATGCAGCCGATGAATCGCCTTTCGAGCAATCCACAATGGACGCACGCATACATGAGCCGCTACACCCAAATGGTGATGCGCGATAAAAACCATCCTTCTATCATCATCTGGTCTTTGGGTAACGAGTCTGGCCACGGCAGCAACCACAATGCGATGTACGCTTGGTCGAAAAACTACGATCCGTCACGCCCTATTCAATATGAAGGTGGCGGTGCCAATACCGCAGCAACCGACATCATTGCGCCTATGTACGCCCGTGTGAATACAACGATTGCAGATGAAGCAGTACCAAAATGGCCAATCAAAAAATGGATTTCTCTACCCAACGAAACTCGCCCACTGATCTTATGTGAATACGCCCACGCGATGGGTAACAGTTTGGGGAGTTTCAATGAATATTGGGATGCATTCCGCGAGTTTCCTTGCCTTCAAGGCGGCTTTATCTGGGATTGGGTAGACCAAGGCTTGAGCCAATGGGACGAGAACGGCCAACACTTCTGGGCTTACGGTGGCGATTTTGGCGATAAAATCAATGACCGCCAGTTCTGCATTAACGGGTTGATCTTCCCAGATCGCACTATGCATCCAACATTGGAAGAAGCCAAATACTGCCAGCGTATGATTCGCGTGTCGCTGCAAGAACAAGCGAAAGGATTCTGTC
The DNA here is from genome assembly GCF_029478525.1 of Vibrio sp. 1151_11. Lineage (NCBI taxonomy): Bacteria > Pseudomonadati > Pseudomonadota > Gammaproteobacteria > Vibrionales > Vibrionaceae > Vibrio > Vibrio sp. 1151_11. The sequence continues at coordinate 5,119 of NZ_SHMN01000027.1, forward strand.
ATCTATTAGTAACTAACGAAAACCTATTTCGTGCAACGGACAACGAGCAATTGAACTGGTCACTTTTGGAAGATGGCAAATTGATTCAATCTGGCTCTGTTGTGCTGAACATCAAAGCCGATAGCCAAGCAACCGTAGAGATTGCTTTTGAATTTACACCTAAAACAGAAGCGCGATACCACTTGAATACTGACATCACCTTAGTGGCTGAAACACTTTGGGCACCCGCGGGACATGTGAGCGCTTCTGAGCAATTTGCGCTACGCAATACCGCAGGTCTCGCCATGCCTAAATTGGAAACGCAACCAGCCCCAGCGATAAGCCAGCAAAAAGGCATGATCGTAGTCACCAGCCTAAATGAGAAGCATCAATGGTGCTGGGATAGTCAAACAGGCTTGATGATTGATTGGCAAGTCGATGGCAAAGCGCAAATGCTGGCGGCACCGCAAGATAACTTCTTCCGTGCGCCACTGGATAACGATATTGGTGTGAGTGAAGTGGATAACGTAGATCCAAACGCTTGGGTATGCCGTTGGGATATGGCTGGTATTGGCCAATGGAAACGCGAATGTGTCAGTTGCCATAGCGACATGTTGGCGCATGCCGTGCAAGTAACATCAACTTTCGCTTACCAATTCAACGGTGCCGTGCAAGCCATCACCACTTGGACGCATACGCTGAAAAACAGTGGCGAAATGCAGCTGACCGTTGATGTGACACTTGCCGATGATCTACCACCCATGCCACGTATCGGCTTGGAGTTGCAATTGCCATTGCATGAGCAGAGTACACCAATCACTTGGCAAGGTTTAGGTCCGTTTGAGAACTACCCAGACCGCCTATCTGCAGCACGTTTTGGCTTGCACACGCAAACGCTAGAAGAGATGCACACTCCGTACATTTTCCCAACCGACAGTGGCTTACGTTGTGGAACTCAATGGCTGCAAGTGAACGAACTGGCGATATCTGGCGATTTCCAATTTAGTGTCAGTCAATATGCTCAACAGACGCTGGCAAAAGCAAAACACACCTGTGATTTAATGGCAGAAAAAACCATTTATGTGCGCCTAGACCATCAGCACATGGGCGTGGGTGGTGATGATTCTTGGAGCCCTAGTGTGCACAAAGAATTCCAGCTAACTGGCAATAATTACGTTTACCGAATATCGTTCAAAGCAATTTCGCATCGTATTTAAAAACGCACCGATAACGGCTATCGCCACTTACAACGATTACGTGGCAGCGGGATGCATGACGCTATGACAAGAAAACGGCGTCTACATCCCTGTGATATGTCTTTGATAGGCTTGGATGACGGTCACATCGCACGCTATATCTACCTAGTCATTGATGACTTAGTCGGCGCGATGGCGACCAAGAAAACCCAATTTTCTTCCAACCCAGAGTAGCAACAACAGCAGTACGAGAATGGCGAAAAAGTTAGAACCAGAATCTGGATATTGTGCTTTGATAAATGCCGAATGACCAAAAGCACCGACAAAGAAACAGGCAAGCGCTACCAATGGAAGATCTTCCGCCACCGGATGGCGCAAATATTCTTGATACAACGCCTGCACAGAAAGCACTAATGCAATCAGTGGGAAAATGGAGAACGGAACTTGGCTAATGGTTACCCAAGACAATAAGGCATCGCCGCACATACCTGCGATGAGCGCTAGCACAAGTGTTTTTCTTTCCGAACCACGATGGGTTGTGTTGTTTTCATTCGACATTACTCTATCCCCCCTTTGAGCCGATTACGTTCACGTTCTTTGCGATACCAAAATGCCCCTTTGGCTAGCATTCGCAACTGCATGATCAAACGTTCAGCAAGCTCATCTCGCTCACGTCGATCTAAATCTAAAGCTTCAGCGCCGGAGCTGAACACCAAAATAACGGAAGCTTCGGCCTGAGTTAATGCCTCGTCACGACCCATGCCTGTCGTCATCAAATACTCTGTGAGCTCTGCGGAAAAGTGCTGTATTTCTCGCACTACCGCGGCACGAAACTCGCAAGAAGTACCTGAGCGTTCTCGCAGTAATAGGCGAAACACATTGGGACTACTTTCAATAAATTCCATGAAGGTTTCAACCGACGTACGAATCACACTGCCCTCTTTGACAATGCGCTGCCGTGCTTGGCGCATCAATTGGCGCAGCAGTAAACCGCCTTCATCAACCATGGTTAAACCCAACTCATCCATATCTTTAAAATGTCGATAGAATGAGGTGGGCGCAATCCCCGCCTCGCGGGCCACTTCTCGTAAACTTAAGTTAGAAAAACTCCGATCGGCACTTAATTGGCTAAATGCTGCATCAATCAATGAACGACGTGTTTTTTCTTTTTGTAATGCGCGAATTCCCATCGATTTCATATTAAGTCGCTTCTCTTTTACTATCTGAGCCATACTATAACGTGATTGAGCACGTTGTCTAAGCCACAACATCGCCTCTTTGGACAAAGTGACCAATTAAACAGTCACCTAACCTAATTTCAATCACTCGCCACAGTAAGATGGGCAAAGCAATAACATAAAGTGGCATTTTCACCTCTCGAGCGTGATCCTCTCCACTCTCTGATGGCAACATCGTTTACCGCACTGATGGATCAGTTAAAATCTCGCTACAGCAATGTTAAACAAATACAACAAGGAATAGAGTATGGCGAACCAAAACCACTTCGATGTCATCGTAATTGGTAGCGGCCCAGGCGGAGAAGGCGCCGCAATGGGTTTGACTAAAGCGGGGTTTAATGTCGCCATTATCGAAAAAGAGAGTAGTGTTGGCGGAGGTTGTACCCATTGGGGCACCATTCCCTCCAAGGCGTTACGCCATGCGGTCAGCCGCATCATCGAATTCAACAGTAACCCTCTGTTTTGTAAAAACAACACCAGCATTCATCTCACCTTCTCTGATATTTTAGGCCATGCTAAATCTGTGATTGATAAACAGACTCGCTTGCGTCAAGGCTTTTACGATCGCAATCAGTGTACGCTGATTTTTGGTAACGCTAAGTTTACCCACAAAAATACCGTGGCGGTTACGCACGCTGACGGCAGCATCGAAAAATACAGCGCCGACAAATTTGTGATTGCGACTGGCTCACGCCCTTATCAACCTGATGATGTTGATTTTACTCATGAACGAGTTTACGACAGCGATTCGATTCTCTCGCTTAAACACGATCCTCGCCACATCATCATTTATGGCGCTGGCGTCATTGGTTGCGAATACGCTTCGATTTTCCGCGGATTAGGCGTCAAAACCGACCTCATCAATACCCGCGACCGCTTGCTGTCGTTTCTGGATAACGAAACGTCTGATGCACTCTCGTACCATTTTTGGAACAGCGGAATTGTGATTCGTAATGATGAAACCCATGAAAAGATTGAAGGCACTGACGATGGTGTGATCGTTCATTTGCAATCGGGCAAAAAAATGAAAGCCGACTGTATCTTGTATGCCAATGGACGCACGGGCAACACTGACAAATTGAACCTCAAAGCGGTGGGCCTGAATGCCGACTCACGTGGCCAACTGGCCGTCAATCGTAACTATCAAACCTCGGTGGAGCACATCTACGCAGTCGGTGATGTAATTGGCTACCCAAGCCTGGCGAGCGCAGCCTATGATCAAGGTCGATTTGTCGCTCAAGCGATTGCTCATGGTCAAGCGCAAGGGCACTTAATTGATGACATTCCAACTGGGATTTACACCATTCCTGAAATCAGTTCAGTGGGCAAAACAGAGCAAGAACTCACCGCGGCCAAAATTCCGTATGAAGTTGGCCGCTCTTCGTTTAAACACCTCGCACGAGCACAAATTTCTGGCAAAGATATCGGCAGCTTGAAAATTTTGTTTCACCGAGAGACAAAAGAAATTTTAGGTATTCATGTGTTTGGAGAACGCGCGGCTGAAATCATCCATATCGGACAGGCAATTATGGAGCAAAAAGGCGAAGCCAATACCCTCGAATATTTCGTCAATACCACCTTCAATTATCCAACCATGGCCGAAGCCTACCGCGTGGCGGCGTTAAATGGCCTGAATCGATTGTTCTAATCATCGACCTAATTCTGCCTGCTAATAGAATGAAAGCCGCTAACGAGTGCGGCTTTCTTTTTGGTAACCTAGTAAGTGAAATACTTAGGGATAGATTCGGTGATCAAGTGAGAAAAACACCGCGTCGCCATTGTGAGATAAAGACCACACCTAAACTGATGCCGCGCATCGCCATAAAGCTGATCATCGCCATCCACAGGGCGTGATTACCCAAAGACTGAGCCAGATAGAAAACGCTGAAAAAACTGCACATCGCGACAAACATGCTGTTGCGCATCTCTTTACCTTTGGTCGCGCCGATAAAAATACCATCCAATAAAAAACACCACATCGCGGTTAACGGCATCGCCACCAGCCACGGTAGATAACGGTTAGCCGCTTGCTGAACTGCGTTAATGTCAGTGATCAGCGTGATCAACGCCGATCCCCACACCGCAAACATCACCGTTAACGCTAAACAGATTAGCGCACTCCAGAAAAAACTGCCGATCAGAGCACTTTTGAGCTGCGCCTCACTTTTTGCACCAATCGCTTTGCCAACCATGGCCTCCATCGCATAGGCAAAGCCATCCATGCCATAAGAGATCATCATCAAAAAACTCATTAAGACAGCGTTAGCCGCCACAGTTTGATCGCCAAAAGCCGCCCCTTGAAAGGTCATAAAGCTAAACGCCGCCTGCAAACAGAGTGAACGCAGGAAAATATCGCGATTCAATTTCACAAAGCGGCTAAGACCTTGTGTCACTAAAACACCTAGCTGCAGTGGCGAAGGGAGTTGATGCCGCAACCAATAGCGCCAAACACACAGTAAGCCAAAGCTCATGCCCGCATAATCGGCGATAACCGATGCCAGCGCAGCACCTTCCACTTTCCAGCCGAAACCCAACACAAACAGAATGTCCAACGCGATGTTGGTTAAGTTAGTGATGATTACCATCCACATTGGCGCTTTGGCATTTTGCGTGGCTAACAGCCAGCCGAGCAGTACAAAGTTGGCCAATGCGGCGGGCGCACTCCACGCTCGAATCACAAAATACTGCAACCCATATTGCTTTACTTGCTCACTGGCACTGCTGGCTGAAAAAATCGCATCGCCAATCCATCGATGCAGAATCAAAAACAACAACGCAAATGCCAGTGCCATCAAGAGCCCTTGCAACAAGACTAACGCCAGTTTTTGTGACGATTGTTCACCGTATGCTTGCGCCGCAAGGCCTGTGGTCGACATTCTTAAAAAACCGAGTAACCAGAAAGTGACACTGACTACCGTACCGCCAAGTGCTACCCCACCTAAATACCAAGCGTGTTCCAGATGACCAATCACCGCCGCATCAACTAAACCTAACAGCGGTACGGTAATATTGGACAGCACCATAGGTATCGCCAGTAGCAACACTTGTCGATGTACGGAACGATTCGATAACGTTCGTAAAATAGAGTGCAACACGTTGACCTCTCATGGGTGAGAGCAAAGTGTAGCGGAGTGATAGGAGGACGGCTAGCGGTTACTCACCAACGGACATAAACTAAAACGGGTGTTAAGCGCAGCTTGTAAACCATCACCTTACTTAACCAACGTTGCCATAATTTCCAGCGGCCACAATGTTGATCGAGCGGTGAAAACGTTTTTGCCGACGAAGCCCAAGGCAAGACATTGAGTACCGCTTCGGTTGGATTAGCAAAACCATGTCCGTAATGGCCTGAGCCCATTTTCTGACCTAAAGCGGAAGCAGTTTTGTCTCCAGCCAGCATTAAACAAGCCGCCGCATTAGAAAAATGCAAACCCAATGCGCGGATAAAATAGGTGAGTTGCTGCGCCGTACAATCTAATAACGCATGCTCACAAACGATTAAAACGGCTGAGGATTCCGCAATAGGCAATCCATCCAACCACTGAAGATCATCGACACTGCCACACACATGTTGATAACGCTCACTGCGATGAAACAATTTCTGCCGCCACAGCAGGTTTTCGGTGATATCGAGTTCTATCCAATGGCAACGCCCGTTGTCTACCCGATAAAAACGGGTATCTAACCCTGCACCGACATTAATGATCCATCCATCAGGGTTGCGCTCAATAAACGCGCGCACTTGTTGATCGCACAATTGCGTTAAGGTCGCATGCAGCAATTGTTTTTGATCGATATCACCGCTTAAACATTCGGGGGCTAAGTGACAGCTCTGGCAGGCTTTTGCAGCGATCGGATCATACACTAACCCGTTATCAACCAAACTTTCGCGGCTACGAAACCACAACGGTTGAACTAAATTGGTTGGAATATGATGACGTGGGGTTAGTGAATGTTTATCGGTAGGCATTACCATCTTCCTTATGTCGCAACTCGATGTAACAACAAGGAAGATGATAATGAATATCAGTTAGAATAACAAGTTATTGAGAATAGATCTCAATAATAAATCACATCCAATCGGTATTGCGAATAATGCCGACGGCCACACCTTCAATGGTGAGCTGCTGAGATTTAAGATCCACTTCAATCGGTGAGAACGCTTCATTCTCTGCGTGCAATAACACGGTAGAGCCTTTGCGTTCTAGACGTTTTACCGTCACATCATCTTCAACACGCGCCACCACCACTTGCCCATTACGCACATCTTGTGTTTTATGCACTGCGAGTAAGTCACCGTCCATAATGCCAATATCTTTCATACTTTCGCCTTGCACACGCAGTAAGAAATCCGCTTGAGGGCGAAACATATTGGGATCCACTTGGTAATGCGCTTCGACATGCTCTTGCGCCAAAATAGGCTCTCCCGCTGCGACTCGACCAATTAAAGGCAGGCCAAGATCTTCTGGCTCATTGGCAGCTTCAAGTAAGATACGCAACCCACGAGAGGCACCCGGAATAATTTCAATCGCTTGTTTACGAGCCAGTGCTTTTAAATGCTCTTCTGCGGCATTGGCGGAACGAAAACCCAGCTCGCGTGCGATTTCAGCGCGAGTCGGTGGCATTCCGGTTTCGTCGATCTTACTGCGGATAAGATCAAATACTTGTTGCTGGCGGGGCGTTAACGGCTTCATATCTCACCTGTCTGTTTATACAGTTAACTGTGAGTATATCCAGTAATCGAATAAATGGAAGAGCGGACGCTTATTTTTTGGCTATTTACAAAAAATGCCGCAATCGACCGATAAATACCTCACCGATTCACTCACCGCGCTCGCAAGTGATGCTGTTTTACTAAACAATAATGATTAAAAGGTTTGACCAGTTTCTGGTATCCTTGCGGCTCAAAAATAGCTAGCCGCTTCGGCGCATATCGATTTCTCTGAGTATCAACTCACAGGGAAATGGACATGCGCTTAAGCATATTGAAATATTCTTGAGGCGACGACCTTTATGTCTTCTGGACACTCATTATCTCGTTCACTACTAAAATTACCTTTGTCTGCGTTGGTCAAAGGCACGGCGATCCCTTCTAATCCAATAGAAGACCACGGCATTGATATTCACAAGCCGATTGTTTACGCCTTACCTTTTCGCTCAAGTGTTGATTTGCTCACCTTGCAAACTCACGCCAAAGAACTGGGTTTACCTGACCCGCTGCAACCACTTGAGCTAAACGGCAAAAGTTTTGCCCGTTATGTTTTCATCTCGGCGCGCCCAACCTTGATGCGCAGTGATCAGCACGTTCCTAGTGACTCTATCGCTCTTTTTTCTGAACTGCTTGAGCTACATAAGTTTGATACGGAATTGGACGTTCAAATGATCCCAGCGACGGTGCTTTGGGGACGTAAACCAGGTAAAGAGGGGCAAGAGAAACCCTATCTCCAAGCCTTAAATGGCCCACAAAAAGCACTCGCGGTAATTTTTGCTGGACGCGATTGCATGGTGCGCTTTAGCCCCGTCGTTTCACTGCGCTATATGGCTGATTCACACGGCACCGACGAATCTATCGCGCATAAATTGGCACGAGTGGCTCGTATTCATTTCTCTCGCCAAAAGCTGGCAGCTTCTGGGCCAAATTTGCCCAATCGCCAAGCGCTGTTTAACCGCCTAATTAAATCACAAGCGATTGAAAAAGCGATTGAAGATCAAGCGAAAGCCAACAATATCTCCCTCGAAAAAGCGCGCAAAGAAGCGCATGACATCATGGATGAGATTGCCGCTGATTTCTCTTACTCCTTAATCAAGAAAGGAGAACGCATACTGGGCTGGTTATGGAACCGCATTTACCAAGGGCTTAATATAAATAATGCCGCCACCGTACGTCGCCTTGCGCAAGATGGACACGAGATTGTCTATGTCCCTTGCCACCGCAGCCATATGGATTATCTCTTACTTTCTTATGTGCTGTATCGCGAAGGTATGGTGCCACCGCATATTGCCGCCGGAATCAACTTGAATTTTTTCCCAGCAGGTCCGATTTTCCGCCGTGGCGGCGCATTCTTCATTCGTCGCAGCTTTAAAGGCAATAAGCTCTATTCGACCATTTTCCGCGAATATCTGGCCGAGCTATTTGCCAAAGGCTATTCGGTTGAATATTTCAGCGAAGGTGGCCGTTCACGCACTGGCCGTTTACTGCCAGCGAAAACAGGCATGCTGGCGATGACCATCCAAGCCATGTTGCGCGGCCTTAACCGCCCGGTGACCCTCGTGCCTGTTTATATCGGTTATGAACACGTGATGGAAGTGAGCACTTACGCCAAAGAGCTACGCGGCAAAAGTAAAGAGAAAGAAAATGCGGGTTTAGTGCTGCGCACGATTCGCAAGCTGCGTAATTTTGGCCAAGGCTATGTCAATTTCGGCGAACCGATCCCGCTGAACCAATACCTTAACGAGCAAGTGCCAGAATGGACGCAAGATATTGACCCTATGGGCAGCACCAAGCCGCAGTGGATCAACCCTATTGTTAACCAACTGGCCACCAAGATGATGACGCACATTAACGATGCGGCGGCGGCCAATGCCTTAACTTTGTGTGCCACCGCGTTACTTGCTTCACGCCAAAGCGCACTGGCTCGTGACAATTTGGTTAAGCAAATCGACTGCTATTTATCGCTACTAAATAACGTGCGCTACTCAGCAACCTGCACTGTTCCTAAAGCCAGTGCGGAAGAACTGGTTAACCACGCACAGTCGCTCGACAAGTTTGTAATTGAATCCGATACCATGGGTGAGATTATTTCCCTTGATCGCAATCAGTCGATTTTGATGACCTACTATCGCAATAACATCATTCATCTGTTTGCCATTCCCTCACTGATTGCGCAGATGTTGATCCGCCAGCAAACACTATCACTAGAGCAGATAACCGCCAGTGTGACACTGATTTATCCCTTCTTAAAGCAGGAGCTGTTTTTAAGCTTTGCGCAAGATGAACTCGCAGATGTAGTCAACGCTTACGTTAACGAACTGCAACGTCAACAATTAGTAACGCTAGAAGAGGGTGTCGTGGCTATTAATCAAGCCAAAACACAAGTGTTGATGCTGCTCGGTCGTACCATTTCAGAAACCCTACAACGCTACGCGATTGCTCTCAATCTATTGGTTGCCAACCCTGAAGTGGGCAAATCTGATTTAGAGCAAAAAAGCCAAGAAATTGCACAACGTCTTGGCCGTTTGCATGGCATCAATGCCCCTGAGTTTTTTGATAAAGGGGTATTCTCCGCCCTATTTGTCACGCTCAAAGAGCAGGGCTATTTGGATGTTGATGGCAATTGCCATTTAGAACCAACCGTTCAGCTAGCACGCCTACTTTACTCGATGCTCTATCCTGAAATTCGCTTAACCATTCAAGAAAGTCTCTGCCAAGCGAACTAATCGGTCGTAAGAAACAGTAAAGGCATCCCAATGGATGCCTTTACTTTATTCGTGAAGTACTTACAAAAACTAGTGAACTACTTACCAAAACGCAAAAAGCAGGCCCAACGTTAACACCATGCCAACGTGATTGTTATTGAGAAAAGCGTGGAAGCATAAATCACGATCACGATGACGAATTAAACGCTGCTGATAAACAAACAGAGCCGCTGCAGCCAATACTGACCAATAAAAACTCGCCCCTAACTGATAATAGCCACCAAGTGCGATCATCAACGCCAGTACCAATAACTGTAAAATGCCGATGATGATTTTATCAAAACGACCAAATAAAATAGCGGTCGATTTGACTCCGATATTGATATCGTCATCACGATCAACCATCGCATACTGCGTATCATACGCCACAGTCCACAACGCATTGATCAAAAATAGCCCCCACATCACCGCTGGCAATTCGTTGGCTTGCGCCGCCCATGCCATCGGAATAGACCAACTAAAGGCCAGCCCTAATACCAACTGCGGAAGGTGTGTATAACGTTTCATGAACGGATAAACAAACGCTAATGCGATACCAACAAAGGAGAGCTGAACCGTGAGTGGATTCATGGTCAAAACCAGCAGGAAAGAAGTGATACCTAGCGTTAAAAACAGTGCAATCGCCTCTTTGGTTGTCACACTCCCGGCAGGCAAAGGCCGCTGTTTGGTTCGTTTAACATGTCCATCGACTCTGCGATCGGCAAAATCGTTGATCACGCAACCCGCTGAGCGCATCAACAACACCCCCAACACGAATACCAATAATACTTTAGGATCGGGGAAACCTTGCGCGGCTAAAATCAATGCCCATAAGGTTGGCCACAACAATAGCAAAGAACCAATTGGCCGGTCCATGCGCATCAGTTGCCAATAAGCACGCGCCTTAACCAAAGTCATGACACTCTCTCCTTAGAGTAAATCGGTGAAAAGGGTAAAAACAGCTCCGCAACTAACATCGGTTTATTATTCATCCATAATCGTGAACGGCGTGCAAGCAACGGCCCCTCTTCCATCATTGCCCAGCCCACTTGTAGTGCGTCACGCTTAACGTGCTCAGCACGAAAAACCGTTAACCCAAGCGGGATATCACCTTGGCGCGCTAAGTCATATTGCTGACCCAGCATCGAAGATTGAGGAATTAAAGTACGGCCTAAAACCCATGGCTGTTGATCACCACGCAGCACAACCTGACGTAACAAACAGGCTTCATCAGATAACAGAGCCATCTCATCGCCCTGTAATTTTTCTGCCTCAACGAGCTTATTGTGCAGTAGTTCAACGCTCAGTTGCTGACACTGCGCCTCTAACACGCGAGATAATGATCCTTGCTCTAAAAGCCAAGACTGAGAAACCTGATCAGGAAAAGAAAAAACGTCAGGTTGTTGCCAAATTACTTCTCGCAAAGCAGACAGATAGAGCGAAATTGATTGATTCATACTAGTATTCAATTAGTGGCTTTATCAACATACAATAAAGGTCCATTTTTGGTTAACACAACCATAAAAAGCGCTCACTCACAGAATCCCTCGGTTGGAGGTTAAAAACCCGCTTGTAAAAACGGGAAGCAACAACTGCGGTATATTCCAAACAACGAGATAAGCATTTTGATTACAATCCGATGCTCTATTGTAACAAGACTCAAGCGATTCGAGTATCGTGAACCAACTAAAGAAAAGATAGAAATATGCTTAAACGTTATGTAGCCCAAATAATTATCGCTCTAAGCTTGTTTTGTGCGTTACCAAGTTATGCACAAGATGAAAAAGCGCCTAGGCTGGCGTACTTTACCTTAGAGCCGGATCTCACCACCAACTTTTTCACTAAAGGAAATAAGTTAGGTTACATCCAAGTTCGTATCGACGTGATGGTATCCAGCGACGCCGATTTACCCGCCGTTGAACGGCATCAACCACTGATTCGTGATGCCATCGTCGAGCTACTCGGTAAACAGACCGAAGAGACGATAAAATCACTCGCAGGTCGGGAAGATTTAAGAAAAACGTTGGTCACAGAGCTCAACGCGGTGTTACTGCCTGAAATAGGCCGAACCATTATTGCTGACCTACTGTTTACTAAATACATCTATCAATAGAGCAGCGATTGCCGCTCTATTGATGTTTTGCTTAACGAGTTCGATGACGGCTGGCGTCATTTAATCCAAAGGCGATTCCTGAAAATAGGCCCGCTAAATGCGCGCTGTTGGCAATCGCCATAAAGGGTTGTACAAACCCGAGCACCAACCACACCAGCATGAAACCGATCACGGGTTTGGGCATTTGCAAGCCAAGATGAGGGGCTTTCCAACCAAGCATCCATAGATAACCGACCAACGCATAGACCACACCCGATAAACCACCAAAATTGGCTCCTTCAACCCAGTACTGAGCCGCACCGGACAACAGTGCTGACACTAAAAATAGCTGTCCAAGTTTGAATGAGCCAAGCCGTTTTTCAACATCGCCCCCCAACTGCCACCACCATAACAAGTTAAAGACGATGTGCAGCACAGAGAAATGAAGTAAAGCATGACTAAACCAGCGCCAAATCTGCCATTGCTGCCCAGCCAAAGCAGGAAAATGTAATGCGGAAAATACTTGATTGGCTAGCCCAAACTGCTGCAATGCAAAGATAATGGCGCATACCATCATCACGCCCAGTGTTAAAGGCCCAGCTTTGGCTTTGAGCATCGCCAACATGCTCGGTGAACGATATTGAAAGTGACTTTTGCGGCTTTCAGCCACATCCCATGAAGCGGCTTGATACTTTCTATCATTTGGATTGTGCAGAAAATGGTTGAGTTCTGCTTCGGCTTCAATCTGATGTTGCTCATCAAGTAACCATAACGCAAATTGACCACTCCCTTCCGGCATCATTTGAATCTCAATTTCACGAGAGGCCATGTAATCAATAAAGGCTTGCGCCATTCTTGGGTTATTGAGCGTGATCAGTCTTAACATAAGTCATCCTAATTGCTGGTTACGGGCAAGCCTGCACGATGCCAAGCTTCGAATCCACCATCCACACTATACACCTGTTCAAAACCTTGGTTAATCAGATACTGTGCAGCACCTTGGCTGCTAATACCGTGATAACACATCACTAAAATGGGTTGGTCAAATTCGCTTTTTTCCATAAATGAAACCATGCTGTCGTTGGTTAAGTGGAATGCGCCATTTGCATGTGCAACCGCAAAAGATTGCGCATCACGAATATCCACTAATTGCGCATCATGTTGTTCCATTAAAGCTTGTGCTGCTTGAGCATTGATATGTTGAAACTGATCCATCGCTTCCTCTGATTGGTTTTATTTTTAGCATTTGATTGTAACCTATCCCAAGGCAATCAAGTACACGGCCTTTATAAGGTTATCCACCACTGATCACTTTTTCGCCACTTGTGGATAATCTTGTGGATTGCGTTGATAAAGTAGTAAATGAGAAATAGATCCACAACATGTAGTGATGATCCTTACTTTTCTGTGTGTAACACAATACATATCCCCAAATATAAAACGGTGTTCAAGCCTTGATTTAACCGACTTGATGACAGCTCACGAATAATTTTGTCACAGAGTTATCCACAATCAGCGCGCTGAAAATTTGATCACTTAAAGTGATCAAAAATAAAAAAACCGAGATCTTACGATCTCGGTTTTTAATGCGCTTCACAATGAGTCAGTGATTAGAACTCGCCGACAGCATCCTTTAGCTTCTTCATTGCATTTTTTTCTAGCTGACGAATACGCTCAGCTGAGACACCATACTCTTCCGCTAACTCTTGTAGCGTAGCTTTTTGATCATCCAACCAACGAGAGCGCACAATATGTTTACTGCGTTCATCTAAGCTAGCCAACGCCAAGCTTAAACGATTGTTGGTGTGATGCTCCCAATTCGCCGCTTCAATGTTATCCGCAAGATCCGAATGCTTATCTTCGAGATAAAGCACAGGTGCCGTGTAAGAAGAGCTCGAATCATCGTCTTCCGCCGACATTTCAAAGGTGGCATCTTGCGCGGCTAAGCGTGATTCCATTTCTCGCACTTCAGCCGGGTCAACGCCCAACTCACGGGCAACCGCTTCCACTTCACCGCTATTAAACCAGCCTAAACGCTTTTTCGATTTGCGTAGGTTGAAGAATAGCTTACGTTGCGCTTTCGTGGTCGCTATTTTTACAATGCGCCAGTTGCGTAACACGTATTCGTGAATTTCAGCTTTGATCCAGTGCACAGCAAAGGAAACCAGTCTCACCCCAACTTCTGGGTTGAAACGCTTCACCGCTTTCATTAAGCCAATATTGCCTTCCTGAACTAAATCCGCCATGGGCAGGCCATAACCAGAATAGCCACGAGCAACGTGAACAACGAATCGAAGGTGCGATAAGATCAACCCTTTCGCCGCTTCAATTTCACCTTTGTAATGTAATCGCTCTGCGAGTGACCGCTCTTCTTCCGCGCTCAGCATTGGGTAGCTGTTCACTGAACGAATGTAGCTGTCTAAGCTGTCTTGTGAAACGAGAGCCATTTGATACGTTTGGTTTGTCATTCAATTCCTCATCAATTTCTGATCTGGAGTAATGGATGTTTTTAACCCGACAATCTTGAACCTAAAATGAACAAGATTCAAGCAAGGGGAAACTATTATGCATAAACAAGTCGCCTATACAAGTGCTGTGGCTAAAGCTAGCCAACAGTTATTGCCTACATATGACAATATTCAACTAAACTGGTTCAATTTCTTTTAAATGACGCTGCGCAGATACTTTTGCCGCTACGCATCCTAAGAAAGTACCGAGCATCAACAGCAGTAAGGATTCATCCCAACTTAGGCCAATAAGACGAAAACGGCTGTCATACAGTAGGGCAAGATCTTCAACAGCACCGTTCAATAAAATAGTCACAAAAGCGGTTAACAGCCAAGCGGCGAATGCGCCCAACAAGCCAAACCACATGCCAGCATAGAGATAAGGGCGCAAAATGTAGCGATCGGTGGCACCGATCAATTTCATGGTTTGGATCTCTTCTTTATTGGCTTGTACGTTAAAGCGCAAGGTGTTGCCCACAATCAGAAATACAGCGCCCAACATCAATACCGATAAACTCGCGACAATGATCGCCGCTAAAGTTCGAATGGCGTTTAACCTAGCAAGCCAATCTTCATCCAAGCGAACATCCGTGACGTCTTGTTCTGCTTGTATTTTTTTCGCCAGCGCTTTGATTTGCTCTTGCTGCTCAACCTGCGGGGTAACAATAAGCACGCCAGGTAAAGCGTAATCATCCAATAAACTAATGGCTTGTTCAAACCCGGCGTATTGACTCAGGTCATCCAATCCTTGCTGCGGTGAGATGTACTCCACGCTGGCGACATCGGCCAAACTTTCTAGCTCATCTTTCAACACCATAATTCGTGCTTCAGGTGTGCGCTCATGTAGATAGACACTGATCTGAGCAGGGCTGGTGACATTATTGGCTACAGACGCGATATTTTTGCTCAGCAGGTACATACAGGCTGGCATCGCAAGCGCCATCGAAATAACGGCGAGCGTTAAAATATTGCCGAGTGGGCGTGACCATAAACTTGAAAATGAGGCCTTGGCCTGCTTAAAGTGGATGGCTAAAAAACTATCGGTTTTGGCCCGTTTCGGTTCACGTGCTTTCGCGTTCCTTTTATTCGACGACTTAACGGCCATAGTCTTCTACCTCGCTTAAAAAACCTTGGTTAAGTTCTAAATGACGATATTGAGGACGCGTGTTGACTAAGCTGATGTCGTGCGTCGCAAACAAAATAGAGACTCCGGCACGGTTAAACTCTTCAAACAGTTTAAGCACACGGTTAGAAAGCTCTGGGTCTAAGTTACCCGTAGGCTCATCGGCCAGCAGTAAGGTAGGTCGGTTCACGACCGCTCTTGCGATACCCACTCGTTGCTGCTCACCTCCAGAAAGTTGGCTCGGTAAACAGCGTGCTTTGTCTAATAGATCAGTTTTATCCAGCGCGGCTGAGACGCGACGCTTAATTTCATTTTCTGAAATCGATTCAATGCGCATTGGCAATGCCACATTGTCGTAAACCGTTCTGTCCATCAGCAGGCGATGATCTTGAAACACAATGCCGATGTTGCGGCGTAAAAAGGGAATATCTTGATTGGGAATACGCGTAATATCGTGACCGTTAAAGCTGATGCGCCCATCGGTTGGACGCTCAATCGCACAGATTAACTTCAACAAGGTGCTTTTACCGGCTCCGGAGTGCCCACCCAAAAACGCCATTTCTCCTCGGCGTAGGTGAAAGTCGACCTTTTGCAGCGCCTGACGGCCTCCGCGATACGCTTTGCTGACTTGTTGAAACTTAATCACTCGCTATTCCTCTCACCAGTCTCCATTGGATGATGAGGTGCTCATTGAGCACCCACGCACACTTACTCTTCGCGGCTAAACAGAGCTTCAATAAATTGCTGCGTTTCAAACGGACGTAAATCGTCAATCCCTTCGCCAACCCCAATAAAGCGGATCGGAATTTCAAACTGATCGGCCAGCGCAAAAATAACGCCGCCTTTCGCCGTGCCATCCAGCTTGGTTAAGGTGATCCCAGTCACCGGGGCCACTTCACTAAAGAGTTTTGCTTGGCTGATGGCGTTTTGCCCAGTAGCGGCATCTAACGTCAGCATCACTTCATGCGGCGCTGATTGATCAATTTTTTTCATGACGCGCACAATTTTACGCAACTCTTCCATGAGGTTGCTCTTGTTTTGCAAGCGACCAGCAGTATCGGCGATCACCACATCCACACCACGTGCTTTGGCGGCCTCAATCGCATCATAAATCACTGATGCGCTGTCTGCGCCAGTGTGCTGCGCAATCACAGGTACATTGTTACGCTCGCCCCACACTTGCAACTGCTCAACAGCCGCCGCACGAAAAGTATCGCCCGCCGCTAAGATCACTTTTTTACCTTGAGCTTGAAACTGTTTGGCCAACTTACCTATCGTGGTCGTTTTGCCTACACCGTTGACGCCGACCATTAAAATAACGTAGGGCGTTTTTTGGCTATCGATCACTAACGGTTGCTCTACTTTAGCCAAAATGTCGGCCATTTCGTCTTTCAGTAAACCGTAGAGTGCCTCTCCATCTTTCAACGCGTGGCGAGAGGCTTTTTCTGTCAGATTGCTGATGATTTTGAGTGTGGTTTCCATCCCAACATCGGCAATCAGCAGTTGCTCTTCCAACTCTTCAAACAGCTCATCATCAATTTTCTTGCCTTTAAACAGGCCAAAGAAACCCGCACCAATATTGGCTTTGGTTCGGCTAAGGCTGCGTTTTAAGCGTGCGAAAAAACTCTCGCTGGGTTTTTCTTGCTCTTGAATTCGTGCTTCTGCTTCTGCTTCTGCTTCTGCTTCTGCTTCTGCTTCTGCTTCTGCTAGCGCAGTGTGTGGCTCTTCGATGGGTTGAGCAACTGCCGTCGTTTCTTGTTCTTGCTCAGCATCAACTGGTTCGACAAGCGTAGATGGCTCAAGCACTTGTTCTGTTTCGCTGGTTGATTTACTTGATTCTTCGTCACCAAAACCGAGCCAAGAGAGTAATCCACGTTTCTTTTTTTCCGTCATCTGGGGATATCCTAGATCTACCTAACTAACTACGACCCTTTTCTTGAAGGATTATCCCTCGTAAGAAAAAGAAAAATGACAAAGCAGTGAAAACTTTCCAATTAGATTGGTAAACTTTGTCATTATTGAAATTCAATGGCTATACCAAACCCGTTTCGGGTTGGCAGATTGGGTATAGTATCACTTTATTAGCGGTCAAAAAATCTATGGTAAGACGTCGCCAACAAAACTCATCACAAAATAAGCCTTCAACGGGCTTTGTTCGCATTATTAGTGGCTTATGGAGAGGTCGAAAACTGCCTGTTCATGATGCCCAAGGTCTGCGTCCCACAACGGATCGCGTCAAAGAAACTCTTTTTAACTGGTTAGCACAGGAGATCGCTGGTGCACACTGCTTAGATTTATTTGCAGGCTCTGGCAGCCTTGGGTTTGAAGCTGCCTCAAGGCAAGCACAAGCCGTGACGCTGATTGAGCTCAACCCGACGGCATTCAAACAGCTTGAACACAATATTGGTGCGCTCAACGCAACTAACTTGCGAGCGATAAATAGTGATGCACTGGCCTTTCTCAAGCAGCAAGGGACGCCTCACCATCTGGTGTTCATCGACCCGCCTTTTCGACAAGGCTTATTAAGCGAAGCCGTCTCGCTTTTAGAACAAAATGGCTGGCTTGCCGATGAAGCGCTAATTTATATTGAGACGGAAAAAGAGTTGGCGCTAGAAGGTATTCCTGCCAATTGGCGTCTGCACCGTGAGAAAAACGCAGGCCAAGTCAGTTATCGACTATTTGAGAGGAGCTCGGAATGAGAGTGTTACTGGTACTTGCAAAAGCGGCGATTGCTTTTGTTTGGTTGATTCTATTACTGAATATTTTCATGCCATTCCCCGGTAAAGCGGCGATTGCACTTTATATTATGACGGCATTTTTGTTCATTATGCACGGACTGCAAATGCTGATTTTTATCGGTGCTTTTGGTGACAAGATCAGCATGAGCCGTTGGGAAAAATGGTCGATTCTGATATTTGGAGTCTTCGCACTGCTCGATATCCGCCGTAAACACATGATGTAAGTTAACGGTACAGAAAAAGCAACATAGGAAAAGCCGCTTCAAGTTCACACGAAAGGCGGCTTTTTTATCGGAAAATTACAACCCCATATAGCTTTTTACGCCATTTAAGAACATTTGCGTTGAGATCATCACTAGCAATAATCCCATCAAACGCTCGACCGCTTTTAAACCACGTTCACCCAGCACTTTGTGGAAGAAACCGTAGAACATCAAAATGATGAAAGTGGCGCCCCACGCGAGCAGTACAGAGGCTGACAGCTCGAGGAGTTTGTCAGGATGCTGAGTCGAAAGAAGCAGCAAGGCCGCAATCACCGAAGGACCCGCGATCATCGGAATTGCCATCGGTACGATAAAGGGCTCTTCCCCCGCAGCTAATCCAGTAATGCTACCTGCACTAGGGAAAATCATTTTAATCGAGATGATGAAGAGAATGATACCGCCAGAAATGCTGAGAGTTTCCGGTTGCACGTGCAAAAAACCCATGATGTTTTTGCCAGCAAACAAGAACAGCATCAAAATGATCAACGCAAAACAAAGTTCGCGCACAAGCACAACACGGCGACGTTTGGGATCAAGGTGTTTTAAGATGGAGAGCATGACCGGCAGGTTGCCAAGCGGGTCCATGATCAAAAAAAGCATGGTCGCCGCCGATAAAATATCCATCTCTCACTACTCACATCAATTTAAAGTGGCAGCAGTATATCAGCCCAGTCATGAGATTTCGATGCTCCTGAAAGTAACGATATAGATGACGCGATAATGTTTACAAAGCCACCGAGGCAGAGATTAACGCTTGCGCTAATAAATAGCTGCCAGAAATAAGATAGCGCCCACAAGGCAATGGCCTGCGGTAATCGTGAATGGCTAACAAACTGGCCGAGAGCATCAGCACCAGACAGCCAACAAACCCGGCAAAGGCAGGCACTGTTTGCGTCTGCAGCCACAACTCTCCCGCCGCCCACGCCAACTGAACTAACATCATACCCATAATGGTTACGGGAAAGATCAAGGTGTCAATTTGCGGCAGCAATAGGAAAAAAGCCACAATACTGGTCGCAATCAAAAGGGCAGGTAGCCACCACACCATAGTGTCAGAAAGTTGCGCCCAGAAGGCTTTACTGTACATCAACTGTGCGACAAGAAAGCTAGCAAAACAGAGTTTTGAGTAGCGTTGCAACAGATGCAATGTGTCCGCGATTGCGGAAATAAGCAGACCGAGCGTGACCCATAAGATAGGAGAAGTGAGCTGCGTGGTATGGTTTAGAACTATCGCCACCAATAACAGCATACTGAGTGTTTTAAACATTACCGCTTGCTTGATTTTGTTACTTTCAACAGCCGAAATACTAATGAATCCAGACAAAGCAACGGAGAGCCAACTCCACATCTCATTTCCCCTTTAAAAATCTGCGGTCAGTGTAGGCATGTCATCATTGAAGTCCAGCAGATGAACGCAAAAATTGGATCTTGCTAGCGAATCGGAACGTTGGCTTTATTCAACAACAAAGAGTGCGAAAACAATCAAAGCTCACTCTTTACTCACTAACCCTCACTTTCAATCACCACAATGCTACCCAGAGATATTCCACTCATTTACAATACACAAACAAAGGAAAAACAACAAAAAACGACACTAAAACAGAAATTATTAAAATAAAAACAAAAATAAAAACAATTAGTTAGTGGAAAAACTAAAAGAAAAACCAGAACTTAAATCCTCTAATAAAAAAACAGCAAAAACTGACTTACTAACTAGCAAAAAAACTGGTTTAACCAATTTTATTTGCGAGAACATCTCATTATTAAATTAATTTTTCTCGAAAAATGAGAATTCACCAAACTCTGACAATGATAGACTACCTAAGATAGTAAAACCAAAAAAAACCATCCAAGCAACATTGCATTAACCTAATAAAATCAAACAAATTCAAACAATTAAATAAATACAGATTAAAACAGCACCAAGAAGAACATTATATAAACACACCAAAACAAGCACTAAACATTGCCAATATCCCCTAAATATGATGATGTTAAGGTGTTATTTTGGATACTTCATCAAATTGAGGTTGATCAACTAAACAAAGTAGTGCTATTCTCATATTCATAGAATGAAACCACAGAATAAAGGAGCAGTGTTATGATTTCTTCATCTCAAAAACAGGGACTTGTAATGATCGCGGTTATCGTAGGCCTAATGACACTGCCAATGATGTACTAAGTATCTAATTCCCAATAAAAAAAGAGGACACCTTCGTGTCCTCTTTTTTTATCTAACGATTGAGTAAAACAACCTAATACCATTTATGGCATTGTGACGTGTTTCGATAGGGCTTCCCAATGAAGATAGTAAAAAAGAAGCGCCGCTAACGTGATTAAGGTCATTAATGAAATGGCTACGCGCCAAATAAAACGACCGCTGCGCGGAGTCAGCTCCTTCTCACATTCATCACACACACGAAGAAATGCTTTGCGATCTTCTAACTGATAGTTATCTTCATGCACAACTTTGTTACGAATAGTGGCAATGAACCTCAGCTTGCCCACCACATCATGTGGTAAACGCTCTTCACAGCTGGTCACCAATTGATGTAACCCCTTCCCCTCAGCGTGATATTGCTCTCTCAACAAGCTTTCCAATCGACGCGTTCGCAAAACCACTTTCTCAATATCTGACATTATCGCCCTCCTGTGCCAACTCTGGTGGCGCTCCATCTATTTTTATCATACTTCCCCACGGAATAGTTGAGCATTTTTGCTCGCTAACCTACCGAGGAAATGTGATATCCGCTGGAAAAAAAACCGTCAAACCAATCAAACTCACGCTTTAGTAGCAAGCAACACCCCTTTGCCATATGTTGCACGCTAAAATGTCGCCTTCATCGCTAAGGAGTTCACCATGCCGCTTTCATTACTTATCGTTGTCGCTTTGTTAGTTATCTCTGCTATTTGGGTATTTAGCTATTTCTATCGTCGCCATGTGCAAGGCGAAAACGCCCCCGAACGCACTGCTAATGTCACGATTATCGACAAGCAAGCCATCGTCATCCCTCATGCTCGCACTGGGGAAGAGGATCAGGAGTTCTGGATTTACGTCCAAAAAGGCAAACTTGGCCCAAAGCGGGAATTTCAAGTCGGCGTGCATTATTACCATGCACTTAACCCAGGCGACCAAGGAATGCTGACTTATTGTGGACACAAGTTTCTACACTTTGCACTCAAGCGTTAAGGTAATAACCAACGTGTTTTTGCAGAGCGAGCAACCCATATACTCACCGCCAGTGATCCTGCGCCGCTTACGAGAATCCATAACGGGATCACCCATGCGGGATTCCCTTGATCCCACCCATACTCTTTTACAGGCCATAGAAAGATGGGATGTAATAAATAGATGCCTAAGCTGTGCTGGCTTATCACACTTACGACTTGCTTAGCACGAGCGGGCAATCTCTCAGCAAAATATCGACACACGATAAATATCATGCTGGCGGCTAAAACGACGTTCAGTGTTTTATAAGAGAGCCAGCGACCAATCGTATACTCACCCGCTGCGACACTGTGGCTAACCACCATCCATACCGTCGTCAATAGTGCCAGACAGCCAAACAGAATCGCCATACATAGCGTTACCCGGTTGAGTGGCACCTTCTGATAGAGCAAGTAACCCAACGGTAAATAACCAGCAAACAGCCATAGCTCATTGCTCCAAGGGCCATCAATACCGCATAAAAATAAGGTGGTCGTCAGCAGCCACACGGCAACTAATGCGTACAGCGCTTTATCATCAACTCTTCGGACCAGCAGTTGTAGAAAAGGGATCACAAAATAAAGTGGGATAAAGTAATAAAAAAAACCTAAATGGTAATACGTTGCGTGGTGCGTACTGTTACTCAGCACCGCCTTTGCAACTTGCCCATCAAATCCACTCGCACTCCAGCCGGACAAATAAGCATAGAAGAGCGACCAAACGATAAATGGCAGCAAAACTTTGCCAAGACGTCGCTGAACATAATAACGCGCATCAAAAGGGCGACGATCACTAAGCATTAAGGCTCCAGTGATCAATATAAAGACTGGCACAGCCCAACGGCTTACACTATTGATGCCAACCGCAACCACCCACTGCTCAAAAGGAATATCGCCGAGTTGCTGCCGATAGGGGGCCAACACATGAATACCGATCACCGCTACAGCCGCCAAACAGCGCAATAAATCAAAAAAAATAACTCGTTTGGTCATAGTGCCTATCCACAGTGTTTTAAGGTTTCTACTATAAAGTTGAAATAGTTGGCTATGTAATCCGCAAGTCAGTTATCGGTAAAGGATCACTAATGCCATTATAATTAATAGCTAATACCTATCGAATAAATCAATCAAAACGAATTTATTTTGTTCACTTCAAGGTGCAATCTAATGCTTAACAAGAGAAATCACTTATCCATGACAACGAGGTGAACACATGACAACAAATTTGATCGGTTTAGATACCAACCAAAGCCAACAACTTGCACAAGCGTTAAACCAATTATTGGCTAACTACCAAGTGTTTTATATGAATACTCGTGGTTACCATTGGAATATCAAAGGAAAAGAGTTCTTTGAACTGCACGCAAAATTTGAAGAGATTTACACTGACATACAGGTCAAAATTGATGAGTTAGCGGAACGAGTTTTGACTTTAGGTTATCAACCGTTGCATAGCTTCAGCGCCTATTTAGCAACAGCACAAGTGTCAGAACACACTAACGCAACTAATGGTCAAGAAACCATGCAAGGATTGGTTAAGGGATTCAGTGTATTGATCCACCAGCAACGAGAAATTCTTGAAATTGCGACGCAGGCGGGAGATGAAGGCACTTCAGCACTGATGAGTGACTACATCCGCGAACAAGAGAAACTGGTATGGATGCTGAATGCTTGGCTGCAATAAACCCCAAGTTTGGGCAAACCGCCGTCGCTCATGACGGCGGTTTTTATATTCGCACGAAATTTATTACAGCAAACGATGAATATCTTGACTCCAGCGCTGCGCCGCCGAAAGCTCATCACTGACTTGATTTAATTCAAGCCCTAGCAGATCACAATGGCTTTCCACTCCTTGCCAGTCCGCTTGCTCAAAACACTCCTCAAGTGCCAACAGCTCGCCAATGGGTCCTTCACGCTTTTGCAATGCTAGTTTGACCACGTCACACAAGGGTAACTGCGCAACCAGCTCTTCAATTGAAATATCCAGTAAGGCATCTAACACAGAAAAAAGACCAATTAAAAAAGCTTGCTCGCGATGTTGACGAAATGAAGGATGCCCAGACATTAATTGGCAAAATTGAGCACGTTGCAAAGAGAGGTTATACAACTCTTTCGGCTTTTTAGCTGAGACAAATGAAGCAACGGCTAGTGATACAAAGGTTTTGAGTTTATCTTGACCAAGATAGACCAAGGCTTGACGAAAAGAGGAAATCGGCACGGATAAGCGATCAGACATAGTGTTGACGAATCTGAGCAACTTGTATGAGAGCGCTACATCTTGCGCGACAATGTATTCAATCCGTTCAAAATCAGCATTTGGCTTACAAACTTCTCGAAACAGCTCCAAGGCGATAATCTGCTCTGGTCCAACATAACGCTGCTTGATCATTTCTGGTTTACTAAAGAAATAACCTTGGAAAAAGCTAAAACCGGCATTACGTGTCACGGTGAACTGGTGATCCGTTTCAACTCGTTCCGCTAAATAACGACGCTTACTGCCTTCCGCTAAACGCTGACGTACAAACTCGCAAGCGTGATCTAAGCCCAGCGCCATAATATCGAGCTTGACGATGTGCACATAACTCAGAAAGCGTTCCCATTCTGGCGCATACACAAAGTCATCCAGCGCCACCAGATAGCCACGCCGATACAACTCTTTAATCGCCTCAAGCAGTTCATCCGTCGGCTCACAGGTTTCGAGCACTTCCACCACAATTTGTTCTCGCGGCAACGTTAAAGGCAGACGGCGAATTAAACTCTTGTAGGGAAAATTAATAAAACAACGTGATTTGGGAATATTGGGATTGATCCCCACCGCAAGAAAGTTTTCGACGATCAAGCGATACGTGGCTCGATTCGACTCAATGTGTGCTGGAAACGCGTTTTTTTCCCCATCACGAAAGAGCAATTCATAGCCAAGCGTATGCTGCTTGGCATTTAAGATCGGTTGTCGTGCGACATAAGAATAATGCATTAGTGATTAACAACTAATAATTGAGACATAGCCATCTTAGGACTTCGCCACTGCCAGTAGCGCTCCACAACCAATAAACATCGAGCCAAATACTCGGTTAATCTTACTCATGACACTCTCTGAACGAATAAAGCGCCCCATTCGTGCGGCTAAGGAGGTGTAACCAAGCATCACAATCGAATCAATGGTTACCGTGGTCACGCCTAACACCAACAATTGAATGAACTGATCTTGGGTTGGGTCAATAAATTGTGGAAAAAGCGCCACCAGAAAGACGATGGATTTAGGATTTGTCAGGTTGATCAACACCGCTCGACGCAATAAAGACCAACTCGTTTGCATTTGAGCCGTTGCATTGGTCATCATACTTGAACGATCACGCCATTTTTGAACACCTAACCACACCAGATACGCAGCACCAACCCACTTAATCACACTAAATGCCATGGCTGATTGTGCCACTAAGGCACCAATTCCGGCTCCCACCAACATGATGTGAAAAGCCAACCCCAATTGTAAACCCACAATCGCGGCTAGTGATTTACGTGTACCGTAGCTAAGGCCATTGCTGATGGAATTGACCGTACCTGAACCCGGCGCCAAACTAAACAGTATCGCGGTCACCACATAGGCAAGCCAAACATGAGTATCCATTGCAATTCCTCTCAACTAGACTAATCTAGCCTAAAAATGAACTATTCCTCGAATCTGTCCAATAAGAATAATCTATGAATCAGACGAGTCCAAACTCCCCACCTTATACTCAAGAGTCTTTCTTTGAGCAAGTGATCAATACCACGATTGCCGATTTCTGGCACTCCAGAGAAGAAGGTTTTATCAAATCTGCTGATAAAACAAAACTTTATTGGTGCAAACTTACCTCGCCTCAACACTCAAAGGCGATCTTCGTCGTCAACGGACGAATTGAATCTTGCTGGAAATATCAGGAGCTATTTTATGATTTTTTCCAACAAGGTTATGATATTTATTCTTTTGATCACCGTGGCCAAGGGCTTTCTGATCGATTAATCGACGATCCACAAATCGGCCATGTCGGTGAATTTGATGACTACATTTTAGACATGCAGCGTGTCATTGAGCACTTTGACTTAAGCCATTATGCACAACGTTTTCTCGTCGCCCACTCGATGGGCGGTGCCATTGCGACCAGGTATGTACAAACATATCCTCAACACCCATTTGCGGCTATGGTGCTCAGCGCGCCAATGTTTGGTGTCAACATGCCATGGCAATTACGTCCTATCGCCATGACACTGAGCCAAGTGCTGACGGCGATGTATAGCAAACCAACCTATGCGCCAGGCTATCAAGCCTATTCTGCAAAGCCTTTTGAGATCAACCCATTAAGTCAAAGTCAAGTGCGTTACCAATGGTTTCGAGACCTATACCAACGCAAACCCGAATTGCAAGTCGGCGGCCCTAGCACGCGCTGGGTATGGCAAGGGCTCATGGCAGCGAAGCTGTGCCAACTGATGACTCGTCAAGTGAAGTTACCAACACTCATCTTGCAAGCAGGGCAGGATGAAATTATCAGTAATGCGGATCAAATTCGCTTTGTCACTAAGCTGGCGAAAACCAATCCATCTAGCAAGCTGGTCATCATTGAAGGAGCAAAACATGAGCTCTTTTTTGAAAAGGATCGCTATCGAAACCAAGCACTTGATGAGCTATTTAAACAATTCCAATCTCTTGAGAACACGGTTGGATCACGATGTTAGAACTGAGCAAATAGAGGAAATTTCAATTGAGAGTTTTACCCTCTTTTTCCTCTTTAAGATGGCGTAAACTAAGCCACACCAAAGTTTCTCCACCATCTGCGATCTGCAAACCAAATCGACCATGATAATGAGGGTTTTATGACCACCGAATGTAAAGAGCACGCGATTCATATCGTGGCGTCCGATCTCGACGGTACACTACTTGCGCCAAACCACCAATTGAGCGAATTCACCAAGCAAACGCTGCAAGCACTTCACCAAAAAGGCTTTACTTTCATCTTCGCTACCGGTCGCCATCACGTTGATGTAGCGGGTATTCGCCAGTTAGCGGGCATTCCTGCCTACATGATTACTTCCAATGGCGCGCGCGTTCACGATCAACATGACAACCTGATGTACAGTAAAAATGTACCGCAAGAATTGGTACAGCCCGTCATTGATGTGTTTAAGCAAAACCCTGATATTTTTGTTCACATCTATCAAGATGAATCGTGGTTATTGAATAAAGAAGATGAAACGCTGCGTGATTTCCACGAAGAATCCGGCTTTAGCTACCAAGTATTTGATGTCAATAACGCACCTACCGAGGGCGTCGCCAAAATATTCTTCACCCACCCAGCGCAAGATCATGAGTTATTAGCTCAGTTTGAAGAACGCTTAAACGATATTTTTGGCGACAAACTGAACGTCGCCTTCTCAACACCTTGGTGTTTGGAAGTGATGGCAGCAGAAGTGTCGAAAGGGGATGCGCTCAAAGCCGTTGCAGAATCATTAAACCTGACCCTAGATAACTGTATTGCGTTTGGCGATGGTATGAACGATGTGGAAATGCTGTCGATGGCTGGTAAAGGCTTGGTGATGGGCACATCGCATCAAAAAGTGTTCAATGCACTGCCGAATAACACAGTGATTGGTAGCAATGCAGAAGACGCCGTGGCTCACTATTTGCGTGAACATTTATTGTAACAGCAGCCTGCAGTAACGAGTGGTCACAAAAAACAGCGCCATTTGAGCGCTGTTTTTTTGTTCATAACGGCTTCGCAATTTATCTCTGATACTTGTCCGCGGGTTGTTAAATTCACACCCATCAGTTCAATTTGCCAGCGCCTTTGTGCCATAATCTAGCCTCGTTGCATTGCCCAAAAAGAGTCTGCTATGAAAGTGCTTCACTGTTCCGCGCTGTTATTGACCACATTAATGCTGCAAGCCTGTGCGACACACAACGCATCACAGCCACCAGCCGTACCGATGGCGAGTTTGGATAAACCCAGTTCAATCAAAGCACAGTCCTTTATTATGCGTGGAGAAGTCGTGGTAGGTCATGAGGCGCAAACCTTTACACCTTGTGGTAGCAATCAACAATATTGGCTAGCACTGACGCCACAGCAGACTCAGCAAGCCTTGAGTTTGGCTCGCTCGCCTTATCAGCCTTTGTATGGAGAGCTCATCGGTACTTTATCAGCGCCAAGCCGCACAGGCTTCGATGCCGATTCCAGCGCACGTTTCAACGTGACCAGCATCAGTATGCTCAGTGCTGAAAATCCTAAACGCTGCAATCAACCACTCAAACCGACACGCGCTTTTGGCAACGAACCGTCATGGTCCATTCACTTTGAAGGGAAAAACCTTAACTTTCAAACCATCAGCGGTGAAACTCAAACATTCGCTATCACAAAAAGTCAGCTATCTGAAACCAAGCGTGAGTACCAAATAAATCAAGGTTCGCTGCTCCTCACACAAAAAATGTGCAGTGACGGGATGAGTGACTCGCTGTACGGCTGGAGTTCCACCTTGAAAGTCGGTGAGAAAAGCTATCAGGGGTGTGCCACCTTAGGTAATAGTGATGCGACGCTTCCATGGACTGGGGCTTATCATGCTACTTCGACCCAAAATAGGGATTTCACGATTCGTTTGCAACTGAATGCGGATCATACTGCTAGCACTCATTATGACTACAACGATGGTCAACCATCGACCGTTGAAAAGGGGTTTTGGCAACCATTAAACCTAAATCAGATCCAAGTTGTCATGACGCGCCACCAGCAACAATATCTGCTTTCCGAACGTATATTTACTCGCAATGGCCACCAACTGAAAGCAGAAAAAGAGAAGGTGGGCGATGTACTCTACCCTATCGCCAATGGCGGTTTAACGTTATTTTCTGAAAATATCGAGACACCATAAGTGACCAGACCGTGCCCTTGCCCAGCTTGCCATTTTAGCTATCAATGCCTCTGTTCACTGCAACCAACACTGGATAGCCAACTGCGCATTGCACTACTGATGCATGAAAATGAACCGCATCGAGCGACCAATACTGGCAAGCTGCTGCTGCGTAGCTTGCCCAATTCCTCTGTGTACATCTGGGACCGAGTCTCTACGGCGAAATCATTACAAAAGAGAATTCTAGATGAGAAGTTAAACGCGGCGGTTATTTTCCCTTCGACGCGCAGTCAATCGCTCACCGAATACCAATCTCTCTCAACGTCTGACACTCAAGAAATCGTGTTTATTATCCTGGATGGGACATGGCAAGAAGCCAAGAAGATGCTCAATAAGAGCCCTTGGTTATCCGATTTACCGCAGCTACACCTCACCCCACATCAAATCTCTCAGTATGGATTAAGGAGAAATCAAGATGCTGGTCATTTATGCACGTTAGAAGTGGGCGTTGAGCTGCTCAACTCTCTCGGAGAAGCAAATAATGCGAGAGAGTTACGCGCGTTTTTCGCTTACTATCTCAAGGCTTTTCAAGCGGATAAAAGCGGTCACGCCCTAAAGCTGCAGTAATGAATCCAGTTGATGGATTTCAATATCAGGCAACACTTTAGCCTTACGACTGGCGAGCAAGGTTTGGCCTTGATCGTTATACCAACAGGATTGGAAACCATTGCATTTTGCGCCTTGCACATCGGTTATCAGATGATCACCAACGTGTAAAATCGATGCTGCAGGTAGCTGTAATGCAGCCTGCGCTTTGTCAAAAAGATCCGGATACGGCTTGGCCAAGCCATCGGGACCCGCTTTAAAAATTTGTTGAAAATAATGCCCCAAGCCAATTTTGTGCGGGTCAACATTGCCGTTGGTAATCGCCACTAACGGCATGCGCTTTGCCAGTTCGGTCATCACGCGGTGCGTCTTCTCTGGCACCGTGATTAAATGACGTAACCGCAACACTTCTTCAATGGCATTCTGCGCAGCCTGTAAAGCAAGTTGCGGCGAATAACCTAATTGAATTAAGCCTTGTTCTATCTGCTTAAATCGCCACTGAGTGACATCATGGCCGAGCAGTGGCTCTTGCAGCGCCAGTTGCTGTTTAAGTTGCTGCCACCAACTTATCGGACGCGTCGCGGAAAGCGGATGATGAGTGTGCAGCCACACGACCATTTGCTGCTCAACATGACAGATCACTGGATGGTTGTCATACAGCGTGTCGTCCAAATCAAAGCTCATCGCTTTAATGGGGCCGATATTGCGATAAAAGTGCATGCGTTACTCGCTCTGTTTCTTTTTACGTGCTCTTGGGTGCGCTTGGTCATAGGCCTGCGCAAGATGTTGAAAGTCCAAATGAGTATAAATTTGCGTCGTCGAAATATTCTCATGACCCAGCAACTCTTGCACAGCACGTAAATTATTGCTCGATTCAAGCATGTGAGTCGCAAAAGAGTGGCGCAGTTTATGTGGGCTAATATGGCTAGCCACCGCCTGCTTTTGCCCCCACTCGGCCATGCGTTTTTGTACGTTGCGATGAGAAATACGAACACCCAGCTTTGAAACAAACAAGCTTTGCTCATCAGCGTTCGCAAACTGCGTCCGTATTTTCAACCAATGCGCCACCCATTCTTTGGCTTGGCCAGCAAAAGGCACCTTACGTTCTTTATCCCCTTTACCCACCACTCGAATCTCGCCGCGGCTAAAGCTCAGGTCTTTTACATTAATGCTGACGAGCTCCGCTAAACGCAACCCAGCACCATACATCAATTCCATCATGGCTCGATCGCGCACTGATAGCGGATCATCATCCTTGACTTCGAGTAGTTGCGCGACTTCATCCACATCTAAGTTTTTCGGTAACGGGCGTTTTTTACGCGGTGCTGCAACGCCTTTGGCCGGGTTAGCTGTCAGTTCACCACGCAAGATCAAGAAATCAAAAAAACTGCGCAATGAAGAGAGACGCGTCGCTAAACTGCTGGCTTTCATCCCTTCACGCATCCCTTTGCTCGCCAGCTGCCGCACCCAAGCGGCATCGACTTGTTGCCATTGATTCAGCCCCATCTGCACTAAATGCTGTGCCATGGTTTCCAGCTGTTGTTTGTAATTGCGTTGGGTGTGCAAGCTCAACCCTTTCTCGCTCCGCAGATATTCATAGAAGCGAGTTAAGGGCTGCTGTAAGCCGTTAGGCAGAGGTGTGGCTGATTCGGTCATGCTCAATCGGTTGCCAAGGTAGAGTCTCAATTAAATGAGAGAGAACTAACGCCAAATGACGTAAAAAGAGGGTATCCATGCTCGGTTGAAAATGGCCGCCATCTTCACTTGCAAACGCTAACACGCCTTGTGATGAGCGCTTACCTAATGGTAGCACCACATACGAACCCATTTCTGGCGCAGCGGTTTGTTCACCAAATAACGCTTGGCGATCCAACTTTTTCATACGCCCTAGATAAGCATTTTTGCCATTAAAATGGTTAGTTGCAAAACGCTGCCATTGCTCTTGGGTCAATTGATAATCGGTTTCAGGCGAGGCCAGTAAACGTATATACGCTACCAAACCTAAGGTTTGCGCTTTGTTTTCTATTGCCTTGCATACTTGCGGCATTGAATGACATTTTAAGATCTGCTCTTGCAGATCCATAAATTCGTGGAAAGTGCGGTCATTATTGGCCGCTAATGACATAAAGGCTGTGATCTCTTCCTCTAACTCTTCAATTCTCTGACGCTGACGATTCAGTTGTACATGCACCAAAGAGACCGCACCTTGTTGATGGTGCGGCAAGGAGAGCCTGTCAACCAGCTCTGAACGCTGGAGGAAAAAATCTGGGTGATCTCGTAAATATTCAGCCACAACTTCGGCTGTGAGTGCATCCGCTTCAACGTGTGACAAAACGATTCCTTATCTTACTTAACCCTAACAAGAGACTTGACCATCAAACACATGAGTCGCAGGGCCTGTCATATAGAGTGGCTTACCCGGCCCTTGCCAGTGGATCTCTAACGAGCCACCAGGTAAGTGTACTGTCACCTCTTCCGCCAATAACCCTTGAAGAATACCAACGGCAACCGCGCCACACGCACCACTGCCACACGCTTGAGTTTCACCCGCGCCACGTTCATAAACACGTAGCTTCACTTCATTGCGATTCAGCACTTGCATGAAGCCTGCGTTAACACGCTCTGGAAAACGCTCATGAGATTCAAGCAGTGGACCCAAAATTTCAACCTCAGCGGTTGTCACATCCTCCACCACTGTCACCACATGCGGATTGCCCATACTCACCGCCCCGCAGAACAAGGTTTTCTCTTCAACGCGCATGATGTAGGTTTTCTCTGCCTGTTTGGCTCGAAATGGAATCTTATTAGGCTCAAATTCTGGTATGCCCATGTTGACGGTGATTTGATCATCCTCTTCAACATTTAAAACCATTTTGCCTTTTTTAGTCGTGACTCCAATGCTGTACTTATTGGTCAGCCCTTTCATCCGCACAAAGCGAGCAAAGCAACGTGCGCCGTTGCCACATTGTTCAACTTCGCTGCCATCGGCATTAAAAATACGGTAGTGAAAATCACTTTCCGGATCATACGGCGCTTCAACCACTAATAGCTGATCAAACCCCACGCCAGTATGACGATCCGCCAAGCGGCGGATCAAATCAGGGGAGAAGAAGACGTTTTGTGTAATGCAATCAACGACCATGAAGTCATTACCCAAACCGTGCATTTTAGAAAAATGGAAATGCATAATGCTTCAATTTACTCCGGCAGAATACGCTCTAATGCCCATAGGCTCGATAGTGCTTCACGCTGACGAACAAGGTGGATTTGTGCACCATCCACCATCACTTCCGCCACGCGAGTACGTGTATTATAGTTCGAAGACATCACAAAACCGTAAGCTCCTGCTGAGCGAACCGCCAGTAGATCTCCCTCATCCAAGACCAATGAACGATCTTTACCCAAGAAGTCACCGGTTTCACAAATAGGCCCAACCAAGTCATAGGTTAGCGCTTCACCTTGGCGCGGCACAACAGGAACAATATCTTGCCAAGCTTGATAAAGCGCTGGGCGCATCAAATCGTTCATCGCCGCATCAATAATGGCAAAATTTTTGTGTTCGGTATGTTTGAGAAACTCTACTTTCGTCAACAACACGCCCGCGTTAGCCGCAATAGCACGTCCCGGTTCAAAAATCAGTTCGAGATCTTGATGGTTACTCAAACGCGCCAACAAGGCTTTGGCATAATCGGAAGGCTGCGGGGGCAACTCATCGCGATACACCACGCCTAAACCACCACCAACATCCAAATGTTTAATGGTGATCCCTTCCTCTTTAAGCTGATCAATTAACGCAAGTAAGCGATCGGTTGCATCAATAAAAGGGGCAATGGCGGTCAGTTGAGAGCCAATGTGACAATCAATACCATGAATGCTGAGATTCTCTAGGCTTTGTGCCAAGCGATAAACATCCAGTGCACGGTCAAAAGCAATACCAAACTTATTGTCACGTAAACCGGTTGAAATATAAGGGTGGGTTTGTGCATCCACATCAGGGTTGATGCGCAGTGAAATCGGTGCTTTGACACCCAGCTCACCAGCCACTTTATTTAAACGTGCTAATTCAGGCTCTGATTCAACGTTAAAGCATTTAATCTTGAGCTCCAACGCGCGTTTCATTTCAGCTTCCGTTTTACCGACGCCAGAAAATACCACTTTCGCCGGGTCACCACCCGCCACCACAACACGCTCTAGCTCTCCTGCCGAAACAATATCAAAACCTGACCCTAAACGCGCCAACGTGTTTAATACGCCTAAGTTTGAGTTAGCCTTCACCGCATAACACACCAGATGAGGGTGTTCGCCTACCGACTTATCAAAAGCATGCCAGTGACGCTCTAAAGTAGCGCGAGAATAGACATACAAAGGCGTGCCGTATTGCTCAGCCAACTCTGTTAATGCGACATTTTCAGCCCAAAGCTGACCATCGTCCTGATAATTGAAGTAATCCAAAATTCGTTTCCTTTAAGCTAAATCAATGACTATGGCTGAGGTTGTTCACTCTGCTCAGGCTCTGCTGGCATGTATAACGGCCCGGTTTGACCACACCCTGCGAGAGCAAGGAGTGACAACATAAAAAGTGCAGCGATTGATTTTTTCATTTTGCATGTCGTGATTATTGAGTCAATGCCCCCTATAATCGCACCACAATCAGGAAAAGCAATAGGATAGACAGGATGAACGATACTGAATTTCACCAACTTGTCGATGAGCAGCTAGAAATCATTGAACAAGCGATAGACGACGCAGGTGCCGACATTGATTACGAGACCTCAGGCAATGTGATGACGTTAGAATTTGATGACCGCAGCCAAATTATTATTAACCGCCAAGAGCCAATGCATGAAATTTGGCTGGCATCAAAGTCAGGCGGTTTCCATTTCAAACTGATCGACCAAAACTGGATTTGTTCAAAAACAGGGCTGGAATTGATTGCGATGGTGAAACAAGAATGTGAAAAACACGCTGGCGAAACGATCGACTGGGTGTAAAGCAACAACGCCAAGTGACAGATGTGTGACTTGGCGCTACCGAACTAAGCGTTGACCGCTTTTGAAGGACGAGAATAGAGCGCGGAATCGTTACGATAAGGGACAATATAGCTTTCCCCTTCTTCTGGGTGGACGATTTGATAATACTGCGGCAGATTGAAGTTAATAAGTTTAGCGGAGAGTGGGTTACCGTCGCGCACTGAGGTATAAAAGCTGTTGACGTTAGTGATCATCTCATCTTTTTCGCCGCTGAACTGGTGATAGACTTCAATTTGGTTCGACTCATCCAACACATAAATGTTGAAGCCTTTATCAGTATCTTCAAAGAAAAACTGCACTAAGCCTTCACTAGCAAAACCATCGACGATTTCCGGCAGTTGATAATCTTGATCGCGATCGAGCATTAACAGCGGTGAACCTTTCAATTTGTTGGTTGAAATACTGCGGTAAAAATCTACCGAATTTTCCAACTTCTGTACCGAAACCCCTCGCCGTTCAAAAAACAGACCATACATTTGATCGCCAATGCGTAACGCTTTAAAACGGCGACGTTTCTCTTGCTCTACCGGTTTCAAACGCAAATCGATACATTCCGCCAGCAACTGGTACACCATGTTGCGCATCACGCCACGCAGACTTTTGCTGTAACAAAATACATCGACAGACTCTGGCGGTAGCGCATCTTGGTGCATTTTGCCAAGCACGGTTTTCAACGCGTCGAGCATCGCCGTTTCGCCAGTAAAATGGAGAGTCCGTACTTCATGCCACGAGTTGCGATACACCAAATCGACACTACCGACTAAGCTTTTTTGTTCAGATCCGAAACTGAAAATATCTATATTTTTCAAATCAATTTTGAGCGACTTACCGCTTAATTCCGCAGTAGGATCATTTTCAAAGTTGATGAACATCGCCAGTTGACTGATTTCACAAGGGCTCGCTAAGGCCTGCATGGTCGGCCGCCGCTTACGCAACGAGAAGGTATTACGCAAATCGCTAACCATTTGATAGAACTTATCAATATCCAACTGTGCGTCACGTACTACTGAATGCAAATGAGTTGATTCCGTGATCAAACCATTAAAGAAGGCCCAAGAAACCAGCTTACTGAGGTATTCATTATGCTCAAGGAAAGGTTGGCCAATCATACGATGGGCAACTAGAGGCTGTTTATACAGATACCAGCCCGCTTTATTGGTTCGCCCTTCTCGAACTTGAATGAACGAGAGATCCGGCTCGTGCAGATCTGGCGAGATTTGTGGATTCAGTAGCGTGACTTTACCCGGCAACACCTCAAACACCGCATACAACTTACGCGCGAGGATTGATATATCTTGTGGGCTAATGGCCGAGGTGATGTCATTACGACGCGCAAACTGGATCAGGTTTCGATAGCTCAGCATCAACGCATCTAACAACGCATGGTGGACAACTTTAACTTGTTCGACTTTCCAATTACGGCGATTGTCTAATTCTTGAACAACAGATTCCGACCAATTCCATTGCTGAATCATGTGGCTTAATGCTTCTCGACGCCATGCCACTGAGCCTAAGCTCGGCTCACGGGATAACTTTTCATGCGTTTTGAGATAAAAACAACGACGCACCAGATCAAGACGGGCAGAATCACCAATACGTTCAAGGTAACGCGTCACTTTTTCAAGCATCAAATAGTAAGCATCCATACTGTACAAATCAGGTTCATGAGTAAAAAACCGTCGTTTGGTATCAATGCTTAATAATTGCGTGTGTGGGTACTCCCACGAATACGCCTCAAGCAGAATCGCTTTTAACACTGACTTGTAAGGCGAGTCGATGCTTTTATAAAGCTGCCAAAGGTTTGCGCCGAAATACTCTTCAGCAGGAATTCGGTTCAACTTACCAAAATCGATCCATTCACTGCAATTAATGTAATCATTGCTGCACAATTCGTGCACGTATTCGTCGTAGCACTCTTCCATTTCAGGAGGCACGATTTGCCACAGTAAACGCTTGCCTGCCAAGCGAACAGCAGAGCGATAGAACTCGTCTAATAGCAGGAGATGTTGCGATGAACCGCAGTTTTCGCCTGTCATCTGCTCAGAATGATTACTGCGAAAACGTAGCTCATCCATCAAGAAAAAGTTAGCTTCCACCCCTTGGCTCTTTGCCCAATCAGTGATCAACAAACATTTGTTGCTTAAGCTTTCCCGCTCATCACAGCTCATACTCGATGCTACACATACCCAAATATCTAAGTCACTCGAGGTGCTTTGACCAATCGACGAGGTACTGCCCATGGTATACAGAGCAAGAATAGCGGAGGTGTCTGCGGTCGGTAAGGGTTGACCTAAGGTGAGTTCTGTATCTTCAACCAGCTGACGTTGGATGTCGTTAGGCTCAAAACCATAGACACCATAAGGGACTTTTGCATCGTAGTAGCCGGGAATAATCGGGTGATTGAAGTGCAGTAATGCAGGAATGAAATGAAATACACGTTGACTTTGCAAATCCATAAGCGCCAGCGCACGCTCGGTACGTTGCTGGTTGAGATTGTCTAATCGTTGAATTAACGTCTTGGTGTAAGCCTGCAAGGTTGATTCCTTGGTTGAAACATTAACACGCGCTTTGATTATATTTTATTCTAAAGCACCAAAAAAACGTGATCAATCTAACATTTTCTTTCCATTTGGTAAAGCCCTCTCGATGCATATCACACTCAGGCAGAGCATGCCTACAATGCGCTCCAATGACCTTGGCTATAGTGTCGTAGCTATTTACACTTTGTCGTAATAGCTCATTATATAAACGAGATATAAATCACACAATTTTGACCAATTTATGCTATCTCTTCATCAATCCTTCACAGCGACGATCTAGTAGTAAACCTTTCATAGCGGGAATGATAGGATTAAACCATCCATTACCTACACTCGGGATTATCATGACTCACGCAACACCCATTCGAATCGCCACACGTAAAAGCCCGCTCGCCCTTTGGCAAGCTTATTATGTTAAAGATGCGCTGCAAGCGGCTCATCCTGGCCTAGAAGTGGAATTAGTGACCATGGTAACCAAAGGCGACGTCATTTTAGATACGCCTTTAGCTAAAGTGGGCGGTAAGGGGCTTTTTGTCAAAGAGTTGGAAGTCGCTATGCTTGAAGGCCGTGCCGATTTAGCAGTGCATTCAATGAAAGATGTTCCCGTCGATTTCCCGAAAGGGCTTGGACTAGTAACGATTTGTGAACGCGAAGATCCACGTGATGCTTTCGTTTCAAACACCTATCAAAGCATTGAACAACTGCCTCAAGGTGCCATCGTCGGCACCTGTAGCCTACGTCGCCAATGCCAACTCAAAGCATATCGACCAGACCTTGTGATTAAAGAATTGCGTGGCAATGTCGGTACTCGTCTTGGAAAACTCGACGCAGGTGAATACGATGCGATTATTCTCGCCGCAGCAGGTTTAAAACGTTTGAAGCTTGAAGATCGCATTCGCAGCATTATTGAACCAGAACAATCGCTTCCTGCAGTAGGGCAAGGTGCAGTCGGGATTGAATGCCGTTTAGATGACGAACGTTTAAGAGCATTACTTGCGCCACTCAACCATTCTGACACGACTGATCGCGTGAAATGTGAACGAGCCATGAACCTAACATTAGAAGGCGGTTGCCAAGTACCTATCGGTAGCTACGCCCTACTCGATGGTGATCATATTTGGTTAAGAGCATTAGTCGGTGAGCCTGATGGTTCTAAGATTGTACAAGGTGAGATTCGCGGCCACCGCTCCGATGCCGAACAACTAGGAATCGCGCTTGCCCGTCAATTGCTCAATGATGGAGCGCGAGATATTCTGTCCAAACTCTACTGCGAGCATGAATAAAGCATGACGGTGTTGGTCACTCGCCCCGAAAATCAAGGGATTGAACTTTGCCAACAATTAGCGAATCTCGGCATTCGCTCCGTTCACCATCCGCTAATTCAGATTAATGCGGGAACCGATCTCCCGCATTTACTCCCAGAACTTCAGCAATGCGACATTATTATTGCGGTTAGCCAAAACGCGGTGACGTTTAGCCATCAATTTTTGCAAGATCACCGATATTTTTGGCCAAATGACGCCAGATACCTTGCCGTTGGTCAAAAAACCGCACATGTTTTCAGCAAATTGAGCCAACAAAAAGTACACTATCCACAGATAAGTGACAGTGAACACCTGCTTGCCCTACCACAGCTGCAATCAATATCGGGCCTTAAGGTGATGATTTTGCGTGGTAATGGCGGACGTGAGCTCATCCACGACAGCTTAATCGAGCGTGGTGCTGATGTGGTATATAAGGAAGTGTATCGACGCGATACGATCACCTTCTGTGCCGCTGAATCGATATCTCTGTGGCAGCAACAGCAAGTCACTCAGTTAGTTGTCACCAGCTCAGGTCAACTCAATTTTATGATGGATCAATTCTCTGATTCACAACGACTCTGGCTGCTAAATTTAGCTCTTTTTGTCCCAAGCGAGCGAATTCGACAAGAGGCGCTGCACATGGGATTTGGGTGCGTCACGAACGTGGGAAGCGCCTCCAATACAGAACTCGCGGCTAGTATTAGCCAATCTAGACAGGACTCTAAGCATGACAAGCAAAAATAATAACCCGCATATTGAACCTGAAAAAGCAGCCACACCTCCTCTGGTTACAGAAAAAGACGCAACGGATAACCTTGATTCACCAAAAAGTTACGTGCAGGATCCCACGTCTCAGCCTGAAGAAAAGAGTGATAAACGAGCAAAGCGCAGCATCAAACTTTCTGTTATTGCAATTACCCTATCCATCATTTTCAGTGGTGGTATTGCCTACCAAATGCAGCAAAAAGACGCTGTTTACCAAGCCAAAATCAGCGCATTGCAGACTCAATTAACACAGACCCAAAGTAACCTCGCGGCTGAAATCAATCAAATAAAGCAAGAAACACAAGCCAAAGCGGACCAACTCACTCACAAAACTGACGTAGCCTTGAATCAACAGCAAAAAAGTATCGACAGCTTGCAACTGGCGATAGCTGATATCAAAGGCCGCCGTCCCAACGACTGGCTACTAGCAGAAGCAGACTACTTAGTAAAACTGGCAGGACGTAAACTTTTTCTAGAACATGACATCGTCAGCGCGACCAAGCTAATGGAAAGCGCTGATCAGCGTATTGCTGAATTGAATGACCCAAGCTTAGTGCCGCTACGCAAAGCCATGGCGCGTGACATTACTCAGCTCAAAATCATCCCATTGATTGATCGTGAAGGGCTAGTGTTACGCTTAACAACCTTGCAGCAACAAGTTGACACTCTACCGCTGGCCAATGCCATGTTGCCTGAAACTCAGCAGCAATCAGCACCACAAGTTTCCGAAAATATTAACGACTGGCAAAATAATCTCGTGAGCTCATTGAAAGACTTCTCGGAGAACTTCATTACCTTCCGCACTCGAGACGGTAATGCCATTCCGCTACTGTCACCTGAACAGCACTTCTATCTAAAAGAAAATCTCAAAGCAAAATTAGAAACCGCCATCAAAGCCGTATACGCAGAACAACAAGAGATTTATACAACGGCACTGAGCACAGCAGATAAATGGTCAGCCAGCTTCTTTAATTCCGATGATCAGAGTGTGCAGCAGTTTAATCACGCGCTATTGCAGCTCAGTAAACAAAATATACAAGTGCAATATCCAGTTAAATTTGAAACTCAGCACGAACTCGCTGATGTCATCACTGAACGCCTACGCCGTGAAGTCTCTCCAATGAGCGTTACGGAGGATAAATAATGTTTAGAGTCATCTTTCTTTTTGTAGTATTAGGGGCCGGTTTATTTATCGGAACCCAATATGCTGGCCAGCAAGGTTATGTTCTTATCTCTATAGCTAATAGAACAATAGAGATGAGCGTGACCACCTTAGTGATCTTTGTGATTGCACTCCTCTCTGGATTATTTAGCTTAGAGTATCTCCTCAAAAAAGCATTCTACGCCAGTTCAAACACATTAAACTGGTTCAGCGTACGTAAGTTAAAGCGCTCTCGCCGTTATACCAATGAAGGTATCATTAAACTTCTAGAGGGAGACTGGAAGCAGGCAGAAAAGAAAGTCACTCGCTGGGCGAACCAGCATGATATGCCGCTGCTCTGCTATCTTGTTGCATCGGAAGCCGCGCAGGGAATGGGCGACAGAGCAAAACGAGATCACTATTTAGATCTCGCCAGTCAGCAAAGTAATGCAGGCCTAGCTGTTGAATTAACTCGTGCCAAACAGCAAGTACGAGAAGGAGAGTTTGAGCAGGCGCTAAGCACTTTATCAGCCTTACAAGCCACTCATCCGAATAACACCATCGTGCTCAACTTACTCAAGACAACATACGTACACCTAGAACAGTGGCAACCGCTGCTTGAGCTTTTACCTAAGCTCCAAAAAGCAAAACAGATCAATGCGGACGAGAGCCAACAACTGAACCAAAAAGCACAATGCGGTTTACTAAAAAACGTGGCCCAGCAGCAAGGTAGCGAAGGCTTAATCAATCATTGGGACAAGCTCCCAAGGAAAACCAAAAACGACGTCATTTTAACTCAATGCTTCATCGAGCAGTTGATCCAACGAAAAGCAGACTCGCAAGCATTTACCGTCATTAAAGAAACATTAAAAAAACACCCAATGCCAGCTCTGTATTCATTATTGGCAGAGCTCAATTTACCAGATAGATACCCAGCAATTTTGTTGTTACAAGAAGCCATTAGTAAGGATAGTGGTAACGCCGAAGCACACAGCGCACTGGCTCAATTGTATATGAGAGAGCAAAAATGGGCAGAGGCGCAAAGCCATTTGGAAAAAGCGTTATTGCTCCGTGCCAATGTATCTGATTACGCTTATCTTGCCGATAGCCTTGAAAAACAAAACTACCCTAAAGCCGCCGCAGAAGTCTCACGTAAGGCACTGACCATGATAGAGCATGTTTAAATGGCAATCTAACTAAGCACCTAAAAATAACCTTATACCAATTAAAGAAAAGTACGATCTCATTAAGGCTATCTAGCTATTGTTAAATATCACGATGGATAGCCTTAATAGCACCGATTTTAAAACGCTGGCGAGCCAACAAAAACCATCCTAATTCTACTATTACCCGCTTGAACACCTGGGATTTCCTGGATAATTTCTTGATCAAAATGCCACTTGACTTAAGGCCGAGCACGGTACAAAACCTAGAGCGGTGAAGCCGCAGCGATTTGAATATGCGTATTTATTTGGGTCGGCTTGGGTCAGCATGCCCCTAAAAATGAATAGGTGAGGCCGTCGTTATAATAAATGGTGCTGGTAGGTATATAAGTGCAGTTTAGTCATGTCAGTGTCATCACGTTTCCTCCTACTCACCGTGCTAAATCCAATAGAGCAAGTGTGCAGTTGGCTCACGCTAACCAACAAAGTTTTGCGGATCACGACGACATTATGTCTGAGGTGTTCAATGTGTAAAATTGTAAAATCGATTTTTGGAAAGTACAGATAGGGTGATCAAGATATGTTCGAGAGATTGAATTAAGCTATTAATTTTCCAGATTGGCATGTTGATATAAAACGAAAAAAACCGCTGTAAAAACAGCGGTTTTTTCTTTAAAAGTGGCGGAGAGATAGGGATTTGAACCCTAGGATAGCTATTAACCATCGCCGGTTTTCAAGACCGGTGCTTTAAACCACTCAGCCATCTCTCCACAAATTGTCACTAAAAATTAGTCTTACTTTGATAATGCTATATTTTTAGTTTTGCTTTCATATTTTTAATGATATGTAAGCGATATTCAAAGCCTGGCGATGTCCTACTCTCACATGGGGAGACCCCACACTACCATCGGCGCTGTTGTGTTTCACTTCTGAGTTCGGCATGGAATCAGGTGGGTCCACAACGCTATGGTCGCCAAGCA
>NZ_SHMN01000028.1:0-31926 GCF_029478525.1 Vibrio sp. 1151_11
TTTTCAAACAGGGTTTGCCATTCTTTGTTGGTGCGCCGTTTTGCCATTTCAGATCTCCTTGAGGTTGGAGATTTGATCTTAGGACGTACCGATATTGATTAGAATGTGGGGTTTATGATGCGCTTACTTTATAATCAGTTATTATTGAAAGTTGATTTATTAATAACTATTGGTTTATGACTATGCTCAATCCTATTTGGTTAAACACTTTTAAAACATTAGTCGATATTGGGCACTTTACTAAAACGGCTGAGTTACTCCATATGACGCAACCCGGGGTAAGCCAGCACATAAATAAACTAGAAGCTGCTTGCGGCTATCCTTTGATAAAGAGATTTAACAAGAAATTTGAGTTAACAA
The DNA here is from genome assembly GCF_029478525.1 of Vibrio sp. 1151_11. Classification (NCBI taxonomy): domain Bacteria; kingdom Pseudomonadati; phylum Pseudomonadota; class Gammaproteobacteria; order Vibrionales; family Vibrionaceae; genus Vibrio; species Vibrio sp. 1151_11. The sequence continues at coordinate 361 of NZ_SHMN01000028.1, forward strand.
TCTATGGGCGGAAAGTTTACGATTATGCTGTCAAACACTTTGAAGAAGAGTTTGAGTTATTACAGAATCTGGCACACGACGAACCTTTCCGTGGTCGCTGTACTATAGGCTGTTCGGGGACTTTCGCGTGGCTGATTTATTCACAATTACTTTCTTTGCAAGTGAGTTATCCAGGCTTATCCATTGAGTTAGAAGCAACGCCAAACCATCGTATATTTGAGCAGATATTGCAGGGGAAACTGGATATAGGTCTAGTGACAAAAGAACCTAACCCTAAATATTTCGCGAGCCGTATTGTTGGTGCGGAGTGTCTTGCTCTTGTATTGCCACTGTCCGCAGATGAAAGCTTGCCTATAAATGACTTGTTAATAGAATTGGGAGTCGTTCGTCATCCAGATTTCGCTCACTACTTCCAAACATATGTCAATCAAGCGAACAATGATTTGCTTCGTCTAGTCGATTTGGAAGATGTTTCGACGCAAAGCTATATTAACCAAGTGCACCAAATATTAGTTCCTATAGCTAAAGGGATCGGTTTTACAGTGGTTCCTCGATGGTGCGTTAACTTGTTCGCGGATAAAGAGCAGCTAAAAATATTCAACATTACCGAAGACATACAAGAACCTGTTTACTTGGTTAGCAAACTTAACTCACCTCTTGCTAGGCGTTATGAGCAAGTCATTGACGTTATTGATCACTCTTTTAAGGCTGTTTGACTTGATTGAACCTCACATAAGCAGATGATATTGGCATTAAAGCTTCATAGCTGACCTTGCAATAGAAACCAAAAAGGGCTGGTTGTGCTACCTGCCCTTGAAATTTTATTAATGCATCACAGATCGACTATTCGTAATCAGAGGCATAAGTTTCTTCGTATGAGTGCGAGTAAAGCTCAAATAGGTTGCCAAATGGGTCTTCTAGATAAATCATTTTAGCGAGCTTGTTATCATCTTCTGGGTGGTAACGCATGATATCCATACGCGCTTTACCGCCATATTGTTCAATGCGCTTAATAGCGCCTTCAAAGTCGTCGGTTTGTAGACAGAAGTGGAAGATACCAAGGCGAGAGAAGTCTACTTCGTGACGCTCTTCGCGCTCTTTCATTTCAAACAATTCAACGCCAATACCATCAGTTGTTACTAGATGTGCAATATTGAAACCTTTGAAACCCTCACCAAAAACAGCAATACACATGCGGCCAATCGCTGACTCTCGCTCTTCAATAACTTGTGTATTATTCATAACGATTTTTAAACCCAAAGCTTGAGTGTAGAACTCAACAGCTTTATCCATATCGCCAACCATAATACCGACGTGATTCATTTTCATAATTCGCTCCTAATACCTTTGATTTTTTGGCTTCGTTTCGATAGATGGGAGTATATGGAGATTGATGAATTAAATAAAATTATCAGTAATTATAAAAATGATAAATTATAATTATAAGCGAAACGCAAGATGTCTTCGTGTTAGAACCAATACAAATGGCGATAGTAGAACATGATAATTTTCCGTATCTAAGCCAATCCGTGACAGGCTAATTTAGAAAAATCGTTCAGTTCAGATTTGGCCACACATTTGCGAGTGAGCTAAGTGGTATCGGATATTCAACGGCTCCTCATCCATTGAGTTGAAGAAAAATCTCTTATTAAGGGATTCTTAAGTTACGTCCGTTATTTTTGTTTACAGAGTAAGCAAAAAGGAAATGCCGATGAAAACCATACGCTCAGCATCTGATCTGCAATTGGCCGTAATTGATCCTTCTCATCCTCGCTGGTTGGAAGCCATACACCTTGTGCGCGAGCGTTATCAGCAAGCGTTTGATGCACGCCTTATTACTTTTATGCCGGCTTATTTAGCTTTGCTTGATCATGACGAAATGAAATCCGTATGTGGTTTTCGCGTAGCGCAGCAAGAGCCTCTATTTCTCGAACAATACCTTGACCAACCTGCCGATGAAATTTTATCGCAGCGTTTTGATTGCCGAGTATCCCGAAGTGCTTTGATTGAATTTGGCCAACTGGCCTCTTTTGGTCGTGGTTTATCGGCGCTGCACTTTACTTTGATCGCTCAACAGCTGGTTGATTTAGGGTATGAATGGTGCGTTTTTACAGCAACGGATCCACTGCATGCTTTGATGCGTCGATTTGGTTTACAACCGACATTGATCGCGAAAGCGTCAGCATCTTGCATTCCTAACGCCAACCAAATTTGGGGCAGTTATTACCAACACAGCCCTCGAATTTTAGCGGGAAATTTGGCGCAGGGGCTGGCGTTGCTCAACCGATTTCATTTAAACCAGAAGCAAGCGTGAGGCCTTTGCTATGAACCGAATTTTATCGGCGCTTCATCAACATGCGCAGCAAAAGCCAGATAGCATTGCCTTCATTGGGCACAATGCCAAACAAGAAAAGATAGCGCTGAGCTATCAACAGCTCTTAGAAAAGGTGGAAGCCACAGCACGCACATTGCGCCAGTGGCAGGTTCAGCGTATTGCATTAAAAGCTGAAAATAGTTTGGATTGGGTGATCATCGACCTTGCGGCCATGCACGCAAAAATAGTGCTCGTTCCTGTACCTACTTTCTTTAGCAAGGCACAGGTTGAACACTTACTGTATGAATCGGGTGTTGATGTTTGCTTAGGTGATTGGCCAACGCTAGGTGAACCTTTCTCAACGCTCAGCCATCTACCTGCTTTTGTCTATTTGGCGAATCCATCAGCACAGGTGTTGCCTTTGACGCAAAAAATCACCTTTACGTCTGGGTCCACCGGAACGCCGAAAGGGGTGTGTTTGAGTGACGAAAACATGCAAGCGGTCACGCTGGCGATCGCAGAGAAAATGTCCGCGCAAGTTGAGCGTCACCTCGTGATGCTGCCTCTCTCAACCTTGTTAGAAAACATCACGGGTGTGTATGTTCCTTTGGTTCTGGGTGTGACATCAACAGTCGTCTGTGGCAGCGAAGTGGGTTTGACCGGTTCTAGCCAGTTCTGTAGTGCAACGTTCGCACTCGCACTGCAACAGTTTCAGCCGTCAAGCTTGGTGCTAACGCCTGCGTTATTGCTGGCATTAATTGAAGTCGTCAAGCAGAGCCCAGCTCTTGCGCTGCCTTTACGCTGGGTTGCCGTGGGCGGGGCGCGAGTGGCTCCCCAATTAATTGACGCAGCTCGCCAGCTCGGCATTCCCGCTTTTGAAGGGTATGGTTTGTCTGAAAGTACTTCGGTCGTGAGTATGAATACACCCCAACAAAATAAGCCGGGGTCGTGTGGACAGGTGCTGTCTCATCTTCAGGTTTCGCTGGCACAAGATGGCGAATTGTTAGTTAAAGGCAACACGGCTTTGGGGTATTTAGGTGAGCCGTTTAGCCACGAGTGGTTGTCAACTGGCGATATGGCCACAATCGATGATGAGGGTTTTTTAACCATCATCGGGCGTAAAAAGAACCTCATCATCACCAGTTTTGGGCGTAACGTGGCCCCTGAATGGATTGAATCTCAAGCATTGGCTTTGATTGCACACCATCGATTTGTAGTGGTGGGCGACGGGCAGGCAGGCCTCACGGCCGTCAGTGACAGTCCTTTACCTGATCTCGTTACGCGCGTGCAACAGCTCAATAGCGTGTTGCCCGATTACGCACACATCACGCAGCTTTGGTTGGTGAGCGATATTCACTGCTGGCAAAAGTGGCTGACCGCTAATGGTCGCCCAAAACGCTTAGCTATTGAAAACGCACTGCAAGAGGCTCGCTTGGCGCGCCACACCACTAATCCACAGACGGTTTTTATCTCTATTCCTTCCTTCTATTCAATGGCTGAGGAGCTTTAAAATGAGCAAATTTTTCCATATTTTAAAAACACAAACTGAGCCAGCACAGCAGCAGATGTTGCAAGCTCCGGTATTTGATGCTTGCGCAAGAGGTGAGATCAGCCTAGAGATGTATATTCGTTTTCTCACTCAAGCTTATCACCATGTTAAACATACGGTGCCACTGCTGATGGCATGTGGCAGCCGCTTAGGCGATGAATATGAGTGGGTACGAACGGCGATTGCCGAGTACATCGATGAAGAAAAAGGCCACCAAGAGTGGATCTTGAACGATATTAAAGCGTGCGGTGGTGATGTGGACGCAGTGCGTCATAATGAGGGTGCAGGGCGGGTCAGCGCTTCCATCGAACTCATGGTGGCGTATCTCTATCACCAGATTGATCGCGCCAACCCGTTGAGTTTATTTGGCATGGTGTGGGTACTTGAAGGAACCAGTGTGGGTGTCGGTGGGAATATCGCACGGTTAGTCAAACAGCGTTTGGAGCTTCCTGATGCGGCGATGACTTATCTCACTTCGCACAGTGAACTTGACCAAGGGCACATCCGTTTTTTTGAATCGTTAATGAACAACATTCAGTGTGTATCCGATCAAGCGGCCATCATCCGCTCTGCAAACATGGTGTTTGATCTGTATGGGCAGATGTTGCGAGAACTACCGCTTCCTTGCGAGTCAATGGTGCATGCAGGTTCGCAAGATTTAGCTTCGCAAGGTGTAAGGTCGTAATATGGATCTTAATCATCGACATGTTTTACTCACCGGCGCTTCCGGTGGTATCGGGCAACGCATCGCATTGCTGCTTGCTAAGCAAGGAGTCAGTCTAGTTCTGGTGGCTCGTGATGGTCAAAAACTCGAGCAACTTCGGCAAACGCTACCCATGCCTGAGAAGCATCTGATTTTGAGTGCAGATTTAAGCACAGAGTCAGGAATAGAGCAGATCAACACCTTCATTCAGCGCTTTTTTATGGGCCAGAAACGAATCAGTGTGGTGATCAATAATGCGGGCATTAACCAGTTTCGCTTATTAGCCAGACGAACCGCAGTTTCAGTGCAGCAGGAGCTGCATTTGAATTTACTTGCTCCGATGCAACTGACTCAATCGGCGATACATTGGTTGAATAAACCGGGGATTATTTTAAATATTGGCTCAAGTTTAGGGGCTATTGGTTACCCGGGTTATGCCACGTACTGCGCTACCAAAGCAGGGTTGCACCGTTTTAGTGAAGCGATGCAGCGTGAGCTTGAGGGGACGGGTATCAAGGTACTTTACCTAGCGCCGCGAGCGACCAATACCGAGCTGAATAATGACACGGTGAACCAGTTCAACCAAGCCGTAGGCAACCACTGTGATGAGCCAGAGGTTGTTGCCCAACATGTGCTTAGTATGCTCGAAAGCGAATCAACAACTCGCTGGATTGGCTGGCCTGAAAAAGTGTTGGTGCGATTAAATCAACTATGGCCAGCAGTGATTTCGTCGGCAATTAAAAAGCAGCAAGCGACCATTCTTGCCTTTTTGAACCGTTAAAGCGTGATAATTCAAGGAGAACAACATATGAAAACTGTGTTTAAATGGGCCAGTGCATTGGTCATCTTTGCGGTAAGCACGACACCCGCTTTTGCGATCACTCCTTTAGCTCAGGTTCAATCTGATTGGGCCAAATGCCAATACAAAATGAAGTCGAGCGATGATCAAGAACGTTGTTTTGAGCGTGTCATTATGCGTAACACCTTAGAGATGCAATCAAGCAACAGCCCAGAACTCAAAGTGTGGCTTGCCATCAATAAATCCTCATTAGCGGGCGTAAAAGGTGGATTGGGTGCGCTATCTTTAGTGAAAGAGGCGAAATTATTGTACGAAGAGGTTATCGATCAAGCGCCTAATACTTTAGATGGCTCGGCTTTTACAAGTTTAGGCACCTTATATTACAAAGTGCCCGGCTGGCCAGCGGCTTTTGGCGACGACGTTAAAGCGGAAGAGTTGCTGCAAAGAGCACTGCTGATTAACCCGACAGGAATTGATGCCAACTATTTTTACGGTGATTTTCTTGCCGAGCAAGGCAGAACCGATGAAGCAAGAAAGTACCTGTTACAAGCACAACAAGCACCAGCAAGGCCACAAAGAGCGCTTGCCGATGCTGGGCGTCAGCAAGAAATTGCTCTTTTGTTGGAGAATTTAAAATAACGTATGCGTTTATTATTAGTCGAAGATGACAAACAACTGGGCGAGTCAATGCAGGTGACGTTGACTCGCCAAGGTTATACGGTGGATTGGCTAGAAAAAGGTGGCGGCGTGGCGTGTGCGCTCAAAACTGAACAGTTTTCGGCGGTGATCTTGGATTTAACCTTACCAGATATGGATGGTCTTGAGGTGTTGCGCGGCATTAGAAACGCCGGTTATTCGCTGCCTGTAATGATCCTAACGGCGCGTGATGATATTAGCGATCGCGTCAAAGGGTTAGATGGTGGAGCCGACGAATACATAGGTAAACCCTTTGCGCTAGAAGAGCTACTGGCACGTCTACGGCTTATCATTCGTCGCAGCTCGGGCAGCGCCGAGGCTCTGATTTCGATTGGTGATCTGAGCCTCTCTCTTTCCAAACAGGAGATTGAATATCGTCAGCAACCCCTCAAACTGACGCGCAATGAATATAAAATTCTCGCCAGTTTGATCACTCAAGCAGGGCGAGTGATGAGCAAAGAGCTATTGCAACAAGCGCTTCATGGCTGGGACGAAGGCAGCAGTGACAACGCTATCGAAGTTCACATTCATAACTTGCGTAAAAAAATGCCAGAAAATGTCATCAAAAATATCCGTGGTGTGGGGTATATGATTGAAAAATAAAAAAATCTTTTCGATTAAACGTCGTTTAACACAGTCGGCTGTATGGTTAAGCGGTGGCTTACTGCTCATTTCTCTTTATTTCAGTTTTTCTACTGCTCAACATGAAGTTGAGGAGGTGTACGATGCGCGCTTAGGTCAATCGGCAAAATTACTGTTGATGGCGACTTCTGTCTCTATAAAAGAAGGAGACAATGCCGATCTTCATCAACAGTTTGATCAGTGGATGCAAAGCATTGAACGTCTTTCGCAAGCCAACAAGGAGATGGCAACGCAGTATGGTCACCCTTATGAGCGGTACATTCTGTTTCAGTTTTATCGAGATGGTCAGTTGATGTACAGCTCTGATAGCCAGCAACCCGCCTTTAGCACTAATGCCAGCAATAATGGATTTGGCAGCGTCACCATTGATGGCCAAACATGGCGTTATTTTCAATTGGCGCAACCTCATCCTGATCGCGGCTCTGAATACATTCTCGTTGCGGAAAAACAGAGTATTCGTGATGAAATGGTCAATGAAATTGCACTGTCGACCGCGTTGCCGCAATTGATCCTGATCCCATGCGTTATCTTGGTGCTGGTGATGCTTATTGGACGAAGTTTCAAACCACTGCAAGAACTAAAATCAGCAATCGCCATTCGCAGTGTCCATAAGTTGGATCGCATTTACGTTACAGAACAAACCACCGAACTCTCACCATTAGTAGAGACACTCAACCAACTGTTGGCTCAATTAGAATTGGCTTGGCAGCGAGAGAAGCGTTTTACGCGTATGGCTGCTCATGAACTTAAAACGCCACTGACGGTATTGAGATTAAATGCCGAAAACGCGATGCTCAGCCAGAATGAGCAGCAACTGAAATATGATCTGGACATGATTCTTAAGGGTATTGAGCGTACTGACCGCCTTATTCATCAGTTGTTGATGTTAGCCAAAGTCGAAAGCACTATGGAGTTGTCATCACAAACGGTCGATCTCTCAGTCTCTATTAAGCAAGTTATCGCAGATCTTGCGCCGTTAGCGTTAAAGCACGACCAACAATTGAGCTTTGAAGGGCAGAGTTTGTCGGTTCAAGGCGACGAGCTATTACTCGGCGTGTTGTTTAAAAACTTAATCGATAATGCGATGCGCTATTCTGGCGTACACAGCCACATTGATATTACGTTGCATGGCGATGATCAGTTTATTCAAGTGAATGTGACTGATAGCGGCCCCAACATCACGAACGAAGCCCGAGAAAAAATATTTGATAACTTTTATCGAGCTAACAGTGAAAAAGGCGATGGGGCAGGGCTTGGAATGTCGATTTGCCGTGATATCGCCGCGCTGCATAATGCCACCGTCGAGTTGCTGCCGAGACACAACGACAGCAACATCTTCAGGGTTTGTTTTCATCTAAGTTAACGGGTCTCTTCTGTTTTTATCCATACTCTTTAGCGGCATGGCGCAAAAATATCTTGCGCTTTCTCGTATGCATTGGTTGATACATCCATAATGCCAAGTAAAGAGTGAAAGAGATTACTGTGAGCATAGGGCTGAGTGGCTGTTTGACGTAAACAGGTTTTATTCACGCCTTTCGTACGGGCGAATCCGTCAGATAACCAGACTAAAAGCGGTACTTGAGTTTGATCATCGGGTGCTAGGCTGTACGGCATGCCATGTAAGAACAGTCCATTTTCTCCCAGCGATTCCCCATGGTCGGAGACATAAATCAATGCGGTGTTGTATTGCGCTTGCAGTGATTTTAGCTTTTCAATCAGCTGCGCCAAAACAAAATCTGTATAACGAATAGTGTTGTCGTAAGTATTCACTATCTGTTCAACGCTGCAATTTTCAATATCCGCTCTTGGGCAATCAGGTTGATATTTCGCCATGTCTTTAGGATAGCGCTTAAAGTAGGTTGGCCCGTGACTTCCAATAATGTGCATGAAAATCATTCGGTTACCAGTTTGGTTGGCAATTTCTTCATCTAAGTTGTCTAGCATTGTGACGTCATAACAAGTGCTGCCGTCACATCGGCCTTCTCGCGCAGTTTTATCCAGCTCTTTCTGCGGAATATTTTTCGCGACACCTTTATCTCCTCCATCATTTTCTTTCCATAAGAGGTCGACGCCTGCGCGCTGCAAGATATCGAGGACGTTGTCTTGGTTATCCGCTTTGGTACGATCAAAATTATGACGATCCATATTGGAAAATAAACAAGGTACAGAGACCGCTGTCGCAGTACCACAAGAGGCGACATCACTGAAAAATATAGGCTGATAAGGCGCGGTATAAGCATTGGTATCACGTGTGTAGCCGTAGTATTGGTAATTTTGTGCGCGAGCCGTTTCTCCTAGCACAAATAAGACTAAGGTTGGTTTTTCTGCATCACGGCTATGGGTAGTTTTCGGTTGCTGCTGCGCATCAGCGCCGATAATTTGATACACCACGGGCTCGGTAAAATAACGATCTTTCACAAGACCGTAAGCGCTATAGACAAAGTGAGTGGGGATGATCATTTTCTTGAGGTAACTATTGTTGCGCCCAACCGACGAATAGTTCTGATAATACAGCGCCGCAATAATGATGATGCCGAGTAAAGAGAGCAATATTGATAGCGCTTTATAGCCTAAAAAGCGGGAAATGGATTTTTCTACTTTAAGTGGCGAAAGCAGTAATAGAGCGGCAGGGAGGATGCCCAACGCTGAGATCCAGACAATGGAATAGAGACTGACATAAGAGCCTGCCTCACTGCTATTGGTTTCAACGACATTGATCAACATGTCTCGGTCGACAATCGTGCCGTAATTGTAACTCGCATAACTCACCACAGCAGAAAGGATGAGTAAGACCGCAAAAAAAGGTTTTAGAAAATAAGGCCACGCAAACAGTTGGAAAATAACGTTCAGCGCCAAAAAGAAAAAAATCGGTATTGAGAAGGCAAACCCCCAATTGAACTGCTCAGCAGCCGAAAAAATCTGTGCCAACTTGGCATAAATAGGAATGTTGAGTACCAAGCTGAAATAGAGAGCAAGCAACAAGGTAATACTTGCGTATGAGAAGCGAGGATTTTTCATTGTGGGTTCCATAACATACCGTGTGATGAGAAGACGTTATGGAACTTATAAAGATCTTTTCTTAATAAAGGCTTAAGAAATTCAATCGTTAGAATGAGATGAGTTTTTGGTAGTTACTTATCTTAGTACCTTGCGCACCTTGTCGAATGCTAAAAGTGATGGCGTAAATACTATTGCCGTTCGTCTTTAGGAGAGTCCATGACCACCATGGTGGTGATCGATTTCACCGTTAAACACTCACCAAGCACATCGGCGTGAAAACGTTTATAGGCGCTGAGATCTTTGGTTTCGACACGCAGCAAATATTCGTTCATCCCGGTAATGTTGTGGCATTCGACCACCTCCTTGGCGTAGCGCACATGTTCTTCGAAACTGAGCTGCGCTTTTTTCGTGTGGCTGTTTAAGCCAATTGCCACATAAGCGACAAACCCGACATCAAGTTGGGTTTTATTTAAGACCGCTCGATAGCCTTTAATGATCTGCTTACGCTCGAGATCCTGCACGCGGCGCAACGTGGCGGAGGGCGATAAGCCGATGCGTTCAGCCAGTTCTACATTCGAGACTCGGCCATCAAGTTGTAGCTCTTGCAATATTCTCTCGTCAAATCTGTCCATGGCTTATTTTTATTGCTCAATATTGGTGGTATTGACCAATATAAGCACAATATTGCCAGCCGATACCATTATTATTTGTTCATCATTATTAAATAGAGAAAGAAGATGGATTACACACAATGGTGGCCACTGGTGGCTTTTGCTTTTGTTTCGACCTTTTCACCGGGTCCAAACAACATCATGCTGATGACATCTGGTGCGAATGTGGGCTTTATGCGCACTATTCCGCACATGCTTGGTGTAACGTTTGGTTTTAGCATTATGGTGCTGTTGGTTGGTGTTGGGTTAACGGGTTTATTCCATCGTTATCCTATGTTGCAACAAGGTTTGCAAATTGCCTGCACCATTTATTTGGTCTATTTGGCGATAAAAATTGCGCTGAGTAATCCTTCGCAGGGAGAGAAGCAGTATCAACCGATGTCATTTGTTTCGGCTGTACTGTTTCAATGGGTCAACCCCAAAGGTTGGTCGATGGCGCTGACTGCAGTGAGTGTATTTAACCAAAGTGCGAGCTGGGCGCAGCTAATGCTGATTTCATTGGTGTTTGCTTTGGTGAACATTCCATCGGTCAGTGTTTGGACTGCGGCGGGTAAACAGTTGAGCCATTGGATGAATCACCCAAGCTATGTCCGCTGGTTTAACGGCGCGATGGGCGCGTTGCTGCTACTGTCCGTTGTTCCTATGTTGTAGAGATTTGGTGAGACGTTGCTGTGTGGGAGCATTATCAACGCAGCAAAAGAAAGTGGGTACTGAGCGACCCACTTTGTTTATCTAGTTTGCCTGATATTAACCGTTCGCTATATTGCCCATAAAATTAGCGCCAATATTTGCGGTGAGAGTATGCGTAGGCACATTACTAACGGATAGACAGTGGCGTATGCTAACGCAGAAGCGCCGCTGCTTTCGTGCAGCGCATTTGCAAAAGCAAGAGCGGGTGGATCGGTCATCGAGCCTGCTAGCATGCCACAGATGGTGAGATAGTTAATATGGCCTAAAACACGAGCCAGTATTCCGACAGTGATCAATGGAATACCCGTGATTAACATGCCGTAGCCCATCCAACTGACGCCATCGCCTTGCACTAAGGTTTCAACAAAATTACCCCCAGATTTTAACCCGACTACGGCTAAAAACAGCACAATACCAATTTCTCGTAGAGCAAGGTTCGCGCTGGGCGGCATAAACCAATACATTTTGCCAATGCTGCCGATACGCGCCAAAACCAGTGCGACAATCAGCGGTCCTCCAGCTAAGCCGAGCTTAATGGCGGCGGGGAATCCCGGTAGATAAAACGGAATAGATCCGAGTAATACCCCAAGTCCAATCCCAACGAAGACTGGTAGCATCTGCACATGCTGTAATTTTTGGTGCGCGTTGCCGACCATGCCACTGACCGCTTCAATCGCTTCTTGACGCCCGACTAAATTGAGAATGTCGCCAAACTGCAAGGTAGATTGGCTGGTTGGGATAAGCTCAACCCCGGCACGGTTTAAACGCGAAACGACGACGTCGTATTTCTCTTTTAAATCCAGATCGCGCAGCTTTTTACCAAGCACAATCTCGTTGGTGACGACTAAGCGCTGTACTCGCAGCTCAGTGCCGCGTGTCGAAAGTGATGCATCGACCTCTTCGCCAATCACCAAGCGTGCTTTTTCTAACGCTTTTTTATCGCCGACCAGATGAAGCAAATCATTCACTTCAACTCGTGAATCGGGTTTGGGTACTGAAAGGTGTTCACCACGTTTGAGGCGCGAGCATACAATATCGCCATCACTGAGCGCGGGAATGTCTTTTAAGAGCAGGCCATTTAAGTTGGGGTTTTTAATCGCAACGTTAATGGTGTGTAAGCTCTCTTTTTTGTGGCCGTTGTGGATCTCAAACTCTTCGGCTTCGGCGTCAACACTGACACGAAAGGCAATTCTGAGCAACCACATGGTAAGTAAGATACCGCATATGCCAAAGGGGTAAGCAATCGCATAGCCCATACCCGTCAGGTCAAGCATGTTCTCTTGGCCACCTAACTCAGTCAGGATTTGTTGCCCCGCGCCTAATGATGGCGTATTGGTGACTGCACCGGAGAATACACCAAGAATAACGGGTAAAGGCACATCAAACAGATAGTAAAGCGCGACCGTCACCACACAGCCCAGCAACACAATCAGTGCGGCAAAGGCGTTGAGTTTTAGTCCTGAGCTTCGAAGTGAAGAGAAAAAACCGGGTCCGACTTGTATACCAATGGTGTACACAAATAGGATAAGGCCGAACTCTTGAATAAAATGCAACGTATTGTAGTCAAGAACCACACCCCACATGCCTGTAAAGTGGCCGACGAGAATGCCGCCAAACAGCACCCCGCCGATCCCTAAACCAACACCGTAGACGCGCCAATTCCCTATCCACAAACCCAGCACAGCTACCAGCGAGAGAATGCTGATAGAAAGTGCAATGTCACTCATGATGAGTCTCCTGAACAATTTAAAAACGGCTGGTGGGCAAGCTTAATGAACGGCAGGGGTAGGCGTAAGAACTCGGTTAGTGGTTATGTCTACAGCTGGAGGGTTCAAATACGGCATTGAGAAGTCACCTAGTGAAATGAACTCTCGATGTCGTTTTGTGGTTGCCCTGAACTTATGACCAGTAATACTGTAATGAACTACAAATGTTAACTATAGGTATGCAAATTTGTGCACCGGAACGAATATTAAATTTCTCAGATAAGTAATTGTTAGATAAGAGTTAATAAAATCACACTTCCCAAAAAGCTAGCCTTATCTTTTCTTATGTTAAGAAAGTGGTGGTTTGTCTAGTCTGTACTCTTTTCACTAGTGATATTCGTTTGGTTTCGTCCGGTGTTTTTCGCTTGATAGAGCATGTTGTCAGCCAATTTAATTAACTGCTCTGGTGAATGGGAACCTTCTAGGTCGACTGCGCCTCCAATGCTGATGGTTAAAAAACCGTTTTCAGCCGCTGGGTGGTCTATACGCAGTGTTTTGATTTTATCTTGAACAAGGTTAGCAACGTACCAAATACCTTCTTGGTCCGTCTCAGGAAGAATCATGGCGAATTCTTCACCACCATACCTTGCAGCGATGTCGGTTGGTCTTCGACAGCATTGGTGCAAAGTAGTGGCGACTTTTTTTAAACAATCATCACCTTCAAGGTGGCCAAATGTGTCGTTGTATTGTTTAAAATAATCAATATCGATCAGCAATAATGAGAGAGGCTGTTTTTTTCGGTAAGCTTGCGCTAAGTGAGACTTTAAGTGTTGATCGAAATAGCGGCGATTATTAAGACCGGTAAGGCCGTCTAAATATGCCAATGATCTCAGTAGGTCTGCTTGGTACTTTAGGGTTAAATGAGCCTTGATTCTGTTTTTTAACGTGTTGATATTAAATTGTTTTTTTAGAAAATCAACACCGCCTGCTTCCCAACATGCATCTTGGTCTTCTTGGGCGGTTAATCCGGTAATAAAAATAACAGGTATATCAGCGATCGTAGGGTCATTTTTGATCAAGCGGCAGGTTTGTAAGCCATCCATTTCTGGCATGATGACATCGAGTAGCACCAAATCGGGCTGACTTTCTTTGCAAACGTTGATGGCTTGCGTTCCAGATGTCGCCATCAATATCTGATAGTCATCTTTCAATAATTGATATATGAGCTGAATATTAGTCGGCTGATCATCAACGATGAGTACCGTGAAGTCAGTTTTCTTGCTGAAGTTTAGTAAACCGTAATTAGATAGCATCGGAAAACTCTTTGTTTTTCATGATTTCTTTTAGTATTGCAATTGCTTGTTCAAACGCCAAACTTTGTACTTGTTCTGCAAGTTGTTTTGTTAACTCTTCATCAATCATATTTAATTGTGCTGAGATTTCTTCAAATAATGTCGTCGCTTCCATATTTGATGTGTTGAAACATCTCCCGAGCATGAGCAGTTTTTCTCTAAATATTGCTTTATCCATGGCAACTGGTGTTGTAGTCGTTAGTTGCTCGTTGCTGAGTAAATTCATCAATGATCTGAGTTGTGATTGGGCAAATAGTACGTCAGCCAATAAGCTACTATTTCTTCTCATCATCTCTGTGGTTGCTATTGAACATTCGAGCTCAGCTTTTGCTAACTTTTCCGACAATTGTGTAAGTCCACAGCTTTCTGAACCACTTTTTAAACTGTGGTAGATACGTAATGCGACATCAGTGGCAATTTCAGTAGATTGCAGTTGTGATATAGCATCTTGCATATCAATGACAAATTGATTGATTACTTTTAGATAAACGGATAAATCGCCGATTCGATTTATCGCTTGATTGAGTTTAATACCATGTTTGTCTGCATATTCTTGAGCTGGTGTCGATATTTTTTGCTTATGGGGAGCTACCACTTGTTGTTTTGCTGGGAGCGTTTTTTGAGTTACGAAGTGTTGAATTTTTTTAACCACATCATTGATCTCGAAAGGTTTCGCAATATGGTCATTCATACCTGCAGCTAAACAGGTGGCTTTATCTTCAGGGCGAGCATTAGCTGTCATTGCTAATATTGGAAGTTGATGAAACTTCATCTCTTGTCGGATCTTACGAGTCGTTTCATAACCATCCATACCGGGCATTTGAATATCCATCAGTACTAGGGAAAACTGCTGATTTTGCAGTATATCTAGTGCTTTAAAACCGTCCTCAGCTTCGATAATTGTTGCGCCACGTTCGCTGAGTAATTCGGTTGCGACCAAGCGATTGGTCGGATTATCTTCAACCAGCAATATGCTGATACCAAATAAGCTATCGTTTGAATTTATTCGATGGAATGTTTCTGCAAATACTGCATCTTTACTTTGCAGTACATTGATAATGGTTTGTTTGATTAGCTCTGGCGTTACTGGCTTTATCAGCACGGTTTCTAAAAGTTCATGGGTGTCTTCTAAATGTTTGTCGAGAATTTCTAGGCCAAAAGCCGTAATCATGATGACTAAAGGTATTTTTTTGAGATTTTTCTGGTTTTTGATGGATCGAGTAAGAGCCAAGCCATCTATATCAGGAAGTTTCCAGTCAACAAATGCGAGATCAATCACTTCGTTTTGTTGAGCTAAGTGGTGTAGTTGTGCTAAAGCTTCATCGGCGTTGGGCGCAGAAAACACTTGGCAGCCTAGTTTTTGGAGTATGTCTTGAAGAATTAAACGTGCGGTTTCATTATCTTCTACCACTAATATTTTTAAACCCTGTGTCAGATGCGAGTAAATGTCATTACAAACAGGTGAGAAGTTTAATGTAATGGTGAACGTAAATTCACTCCCCTTATCAAGTTGGCTTGTCACGCTAATGTCACCTTGCATCAGGCTCACTAACCGTTTTACGATCGATAAACCTAATCCTGTACCACCATACTTTCGGCTAATTGACGACTCAGCTTGGCTAAATCCATTAAAAATAATGGCTTTCTGTTCTTGAGTCATCCCAATGCCAGTGTCTGACACTTTAAAAAGCAAGGTGCAATTATTTTCTGATATTTTCTGTGTTTCTATGGATATTTTTATTTCACCTGCATCAGTAAATTTAATGGCATTACCGGCTAAATTTAATAATATTTGTCGTAAGCGCAGGCTATCGCCGATCAAGATGGTTGGAACATCAGGCGCAACATCATAAATGATCTCGATGGCTTTCTCTTGAAGGCTTGACGACAGTAGTATCCCCGTTTCTTGTAACAGATCTGGCAGTGAAAATGAAGATTGCTCTAATTCAAGCTTTCCTGCTTCCACTTTAGAAAAGTCTAAAATATCGTTTAAAAGAACGAGTAGAGACTTGGCTGCACTTTGTGTTTTACTTAAGTAGTCGATCTGCTGGCTACTTAAATCGGTATTGAGAGTCATCTGTAATAACCCCAAAATAGCGTTCATTGGGGTTCGAATTTCATGGCTCATATTCGCCAAAAAATCAGACTTAGTTCGGTTTGCGTACTCCGCTTGCTCTTTGGCTTCCGCGAGTTCTTTCTCTTTTTGTAGCTGTTCCGTTAAGTCATAAGCAATACCTAAGAAGCCGACTAACTGACCGTAGTCATCTATTAATCCACCGACATAAAGTTTAACCGGAATGTGTTGGCCGTTTTTACTGATGTAAGTCCAATGATTAATATCGGATTTGCCTAATTTTGCTTTAGCGACAAAAGCATCAAACCCGACTTCTACAGTTTCTCCTAGTTCTAACGATAGATCTTTTGCTCGTCGAGCTACCTCTTCAGGTAGGTGAAATATCGCCGGTGTTTTTTTTCCCACCAGTTCACTGGCACTGTAACCGATCAGTTTTTCTGCAGAGGGGTTAAATATAGTGATTAATCCATCTAGATCCGTCGCGATAATAGCGTAACCAGCACTGCTCAAAATGCTGCGCTGTAGAGCATTCACTTGCGAAATCTCCTCTGTCCTTTGGTTGACCAATTTTTCTAATTGAAGATTGGTTTCTGTCAGTACGGCTTCCCTTGCTTGAGCGATCTCTATTTTGTGCTTGGCGAACTGAGCTCGACGGGAACGCATCATTTGAATGATAAAAACAGTCAACATAAGCAACAATGTGGCCGTTAAGATCTCTTGATAAGTTTGGTTGTAAGCATCTAATGGTAGAGATTCAATAAACTTGTTGGTAGCAATCAGATTGAGTTCCCATTGACGTCCAAACAAATCAATAGTTTGGGTTACTTGATAAGAGGTCTTATCTTGAATTAAGCCACGGGTGAAAAAATGCTTTGAATTATCGTCATTAATGTCACTGATGGTTAGAATAACCTCGTCATTGAGGCCAGCCACAACACTTAATACTTCATCTATCAAAATAGGCGAATAGCTCCAGCCTCTCAGCTGACTTAATCGCTCTTCTATAGAAGATGAATCCGCTATTTTATTGGTGTTGTACACTGGCATTAGCATTAGAAAGCCTTGCTGTGTTTTTTTATGGGCTTGCACGAGAGTAATAGGAGCGGTAAGGCGTACAGCGTTGCTTTTGGCTGCCTCTAAGGCGGCAGCTCGGCGCATTGCCTCTGAACCAATGTCTAAGCCGACGGCTTGTTTATTACGCTCTTCGGGTTCAATATATTGGATGACAAACAAACTGCTATTATGCTCTGAAAGCGAGCGAATATTGAAGGTTTTATCGGGTCTATCGCGACGAGCTTGTTCGATGAAGGCTTCTTTTTGCTCCGGTTCAACAAAACGGATGAATCCAAAGCCATGAGCTCCCGGAAACTCTTTTGGATAGTCACGGGTCTGGGTATAGCGAAGCATCTGCTCATAATCAAATGCATCGACTCCAGCTGTTATCACCGCGCCTCTAAAGCCACGTAGCCCGTATTGATATAGCGTAACCTTTTCTGCTACCCCATTACTAATCTGCTGTAATCGTGAAGATAAGTCATACTGTACATGTTCAATTCGCTCCGCTTTATGCATTTGATTAAAGTGACTTGCGGCAAATAAACCAAAGACAAGAATAAGCAAAGGCAGCCAAAGTGCGTTTAAGATGGTTTTATTTAATTTCAAAGTGGCTTTGGGTTGTTTTTCTTTTGATAGATCCATTACTTTTCCCTGCTAATTACATGCTTTTTATCGTATTACCACTTGTTTTGACGTTTTTTCAAATACCTATAATAACTTTAGCAGGATATTTCTAATTGGATAGAAATGCCGTAGACGCGCCAATTCTCTATCCACTATACCCGTGATCATTGAAGATGCTTGATTTCTCATAAAATCAAGATCATGCTACGCACCATGAAAATAATACTGACTCCTCAACAGAAACAACAACTCGAAGAGATGCACGATTCAACTCGTGATGGTCGAGTGCGTGACCGCATCAAAGCGGTTTTACTTGCGTCTGAAGGTTGGACTCAGGCGATGATTTCTCAAGCTCTTCGTATTCACGAATCGACTGTGGCTCGTCATCTCAGTGATTATGTTCTCTCTGAAAAACTTAAGCCTGAAAATGGTGGTAGCCAAAGCCGACTTTCTGCTGGGCAAACCATGCAACTTATCGAACATCTGGCTGAGAAAACGTACTTTCATACCCACCAAATTGTCGCTTATGTACAAGCTGAGTTTGGTATCCGTTATACCGTTGCAGGAATGAACAAGTGGCTACATCATCACGGCTTCTCATATAAAAAGCCCAAAGGTGTGCCGCACAAGTTTGATCCAGAGATGCAGCAAGCCTTTATCGAACATTACAACGAGACGCTAAGAAACAGCGAAGACCCTGTGTTATTCATGGATGCCGTTCATCCTACGCAGTCAACAAAACTCAGTTATGGCTGGATACGAAAAGGCCAAGACAAAGTGATTGAGACAACAGGCAGTCGAACTCGTCTTAATATTATCGGTGCGTTACCACTTCAAAATATTGGCGCAACCGTGACAGACACGTATGACACGATAAATAGCGAGAGCATCGTTCGCTTCTTCTGGAAGCTCAAAAAAGCGCATTACCCGTTGGAGCAAAAAGTACACCTAGTACTTGATGGTGCCGCCTATCATCAGTCAGAACTGGTAAGGAATGCGGCAAAAGTGCTCAATATCGAGCTTCATTACTTACCCCCATACAGCCCAAACTTAAATCCAATAGAACGGTTATGGAAAGTGATGAATGAGTATACGAGGAACAATATTTACTTCTCCTCGAAGGTTGAATTTACAACGGCTATTAATGAATTTTTCAATGTAACGCTGCCAAAAGTTGCAGCCTCACTGCTATCCAGAATTACGGATAATTTTCAGATTTTGAAACCTGCATCTTCAAGTTGAGCGGGTATATAGATATGCAAATTTGTGTACCGGAACGAATATTAAATTTTCTAGATAACGGATTGTTTTGTTATACCCTTCCTACTTGAAGCTGCAGCGGTGTTGGCTACGTTCGTTCACCCCAATCACATAGTTTGCCTATGCTCATGGGGACTCACTCACTTGCCGCCTACCTGCAACTCCAAGTTGTTTGGGTATAGATAACCGATTTTTTGTTAGATAAGGGTTAAATTATCCATTTCCTGTGCGTTACTCACCACTATTTTTATCGAGAAAATAGCCCATACCGCGTTTAGTTTTAATCAGTGCTGATGAGAAAGGGTCATCAATTTTTTTGCGTAGACGACGCATATACACATCGACTACGTTGGTTAGGGGATCTTGATGGAGGCCCCAAACATTAGCAAGAATCCGTTCTCGGCTAAAAATATGACCAGGTTTATGCATCAATAGCTCTAATATGGAGAGTTCTTTGGCGGTTAACTCAATGGCTTGCCCTGCCCGTGTTACGGTCATGGTTGATAAGCAGAGCGTTAAGTCTGCAATGTGTAGAGTGGGCATTGGCGCAGAGTCAGAATGTCGACGTTGCAGCGCATCTAGGCGAGCCAGTAACTCTTCAAAATGAAAAGGTTTTGCCAGATAATCATCCGCACCAATGCGTAGGCCCCGAACCCGTTCTTCAACTTCGCCCAGTGCAGAAAGCATCAAAATGCGCACATCAATACCGGCTTCACGTATTTGCTGACAAAGAGTTAATCCATCGGTGTGCGGAAGCATTCGATCTAAAATTAAAATATCGGGCTCGCCGCTTATGAGTGTTTCAAGTGCGTATTGCCCATCATTCAGTCGCTGAATGTGATGACCTTCTGCTTTGAGCCCTCGTTCAATAAAGTTGGCAATTCTGGCATCATCTTCAATTAAAAGAATTCTCATGATTCTTCCTCTTCCAGTTCAAAGGTCAGTGTAACGGTTGTGCCTTGAGCCAATTGGCTTTGGAATGCGATGGTTCCGCGTTGCTGTTGCACAATGTTATAAGCCAGTGTTAAACCAATCCCCAAACCATCAGGGCGATAGCGTTTGCCGTTTTCGGACCGAAAATAGCGTTGGAAAATCTGTGCGAGGTCCTCTTGGTCAATACCAATACCGTGATCTTGCAATTGAAGATGAAATTGCTGGGGCTCAACTAGCAGAGTGAGCGTAATAGGCTGGTGATGTGGATCATAGCGCAATGCATTATCGACGATAATTCGCACGGTCATCAGTAGCTTATCTAAATCAGTATGAAAGATCCGCTCTTGCCAGTTTGCCTGTTGTGGGTGAAGACATTCAAGTTGCACTTGATGCGCGTGAGTTAAAAGGGTGGCTTGTCTCGTCACCGACTGCCATAGACTCTCTAAGGTGATAGGGCTAAGAGTCGGTTGGAACAGCTTTTCATCTTGACGGATAAGCAGCAATAAATCGTCGATCCGGTAGGAAAGGTGGGTTGCCGATTCATTGATACGCTGTAGCGTTTGTCGATACTCTTCATCACTATTTTGACGACTGCGAAGGGTAATTTGCGCTTCTCCTAAAATGGCCGTTGCGGGAGTACGCAATTCATGGCTGACGTTCGCAAAAAACTCTTTCTGCTGGCGTTTAGCCTGCTCCAATGTTTCGAGTGCATTGGCGAGTTCTTGGGTGCGTGCGGTGACTTCTCGCTCAATGAGTTGACGCGAAGCGATCTCTTTTTGCTGCGCATTTTCAAGGCTTTGTGCCATGTGATTAAAATGCTGCGCTAGGGTTCTGAGCTCACTTGGCCCGCTGACCGATACTCGATGGTTAAGATGGCCTTGTTCTAAAGCTGAAGTGCTTTTTAGCAGTTCAGCTAACGGTTTGGATAAGGTGCGCAGTAACCAGCCTCCGAGTAGCAAGCCAAAGACTACCCCTAGTAATGATAAGGTTACAATGACATTTTCTACATCAGATAATGATTTCATCGCTGCCGCTTCATAGCGTGCAGTACGTTGTTTCTGTAGAGAAATAGCTTGATTCAGCAGTTGGCGTAGGTCGGTGTTATCCACTTTATCAAAGGTGTCACTGAGTAAAAGCCAGCGATCATTATTGTCTGTGATTTTTGCGATTTCCCAGGATCGAAGCGCTGTTTTTAATCGTCCAAAGTTAGTTTCAAAGAGAGAAATGACTTTGATTTGCTGAGTGATCTCGGCAAAGTCTTGGTTGGTGATACCGTGTTGTTGTGCTTGCTCGGTTAGCAAATAGAGCTCGCTGAGCAAATCTTCAATCTTTGAAAAGCGCATGTCCCGTTTGAGCGTGCTGCCATCTTTGGTCAATAAATACTCGGCAAGCCAAATTTTCAACTGCTGTTTTTCCGTGCTCAACTGCATAAAGCTTTGCAAGATTTGATTGGAGATCTGCCCGCGCTGAATGTGCTCATTAGCGACGTTATTTGACCATAAAGCGGTGCCAGCTTGGGCTAAGATTAGGGTGAGTAACAGAGCCAGTACGAGAGATAATTGATAACGAAACATAATGATCGCCGCATAAATTCAATAGATGAGCAGAGTAAGCGATCCGTTGGTATTGGGTAAAGAATATTCATCTGAAGTTAATCTAAGCGCATGGTTTAGGTTCATCGAGAGGCCGTAAATTACTCCCATCAACCACATTACTCCCATCAACTAGATAATTAGATAAGGTCTTCATCATGCAACGTACATATAAAAGAATTTCTATTTCAGCATTATTACTCTGCGGGTTGTTACCGCTATCCGCTCAGGCTTCTGACTTATTGGTTAATAACAATATTAGTCATCAAGAGGTGCTTAATGCCCAGCAAGCTTGGGGAGAAGCGTTAATCAAGATAAGCCAGACTTATGAGCAAAAAGGTCATGCCGAAGCGAAGAAGTTGGCAAAGCAAGTATTGGACCAAGCGTATGGCTACCAACAAGGTGCGGTGCTTTTCAAACCTACGCTTGCCAGTGGGGATCAAACCTTTCGTACAGAAGCGGACGGAGCGCTATCGTATTTTGTCGGCAGTGATAAGCAATACCCACAAGATTCTGGCTTTGCACTAAAAGGTTGGAAGGAGTACAGCTTTGATAATGCAGCAGTCTATATCAACGGCGATGTAGCCCTAACCATGGGGCATGTTAAGCTCATCGACAATAAAGGAAAGCAAACCGTGGTGGATAAAAGCTGGGCATTTAAGAAAGATGAACAGGGCCAACTGCGAATTGTTCTGCACCATTCATCACTGCCATTTCAGCCTTAACTGAGGGGAAAACTTTTAGATGTGGGTGATGGTAATACACCCACATCGCAGGTTTTGCAGTAGTGCCAGTTAAACGCCAGCACGCTTGAGCAGGCCAGCCATCAATGGCGAGCTTGAACGAACCTGTTTTGATTTGTTCTGTAATGTTTTAGCCAACGTCGGGTTATTGATGCTTTTGGCAATGTAGGCCATTGAATGATAGAAATCTCCTGCAGATTTCATTTTATTGGCGTCATTTAATGGCGCTAACAGTTGCACCATGGTTGTGCCACTCATTGCTTGTTGGGTGGCGTACTCTTGTACTGCATCGAGTAGAAGATCGAGATCGACCATCGCTTCGGCACTTTCCACACCATGTTTTTTCATCTCTTTGCGGTTACGTTTACGCATTTGCTTAATGACAAAGGCCGGTTTGTTGAGCTTTTTAAAAGCAAAGTAACCAAGAACGACTGCAAGCACGACACCGCCCGCCACATAACCCCAAATAGAACCGGAAGATTCAACAACAGGCTTTAGGGTTTCAACGGTATATTCAACGGTAGTGGGTGTATCAGACATTATTATTTCCTTAGAATGCAGCTTCAAAATCAGAAGCTATTAATTAATCTGGCAGGGGGAAAAGCGCCTTGCGATGAATCAAAGATCCATGAAAAGGAGAGCTTCTGCCTCACATTACTCTCTTTTTGGGGTGAGGAGGCAAGAAAGCAAGCCCATTTTAGGGATTATTAATGAGTTTGTTGATAATTGTGCGAGTTGGTCACACAAATTACGCCATTGCCTCTGTGTGTATGAGCTTATCGAGGTGATATAAAGATTGAAATGCACAGTCGTCATGAGGTTTAATGTTACGGTAACATTCAGTTGGAAAACAGAATAAAAATGAGCAGTATGCAACGTAAAACTAGGCCTACCCTGCAAGATATCGCAGACCGCGTGGGGGTGACGAAAATGACCGTTTCCCGTTTTCTACGCGACCCCAATTCGGTCGCATTGGCAACCCAAGAAAAAATTGCCGCAGTGATTGAAGAGTTAGGTTATATACAAAATCGCGCCCCTGCGATGTTGTCGAAATCGTCAAGTAAGGCGATTGGTATTCTTCTGCCTTCCTTGTCAAACCAAGTGTTTGCCAATTTAGTTCAAGGGATTGAGTCGGTAACCAAAGCAAGGGGTTACGATACACTTATTGCCCACTTTGGTTATAACGTGCAAGAAGAGGAGGAGAAAATTGCCTCGTTGCTGTCGTATCAAGTCGATGGTCTTATTTTGACCGAAACGCACCACTCCGAACGTACCATCCAAATGCTAAAAGCGGCGGGTGTGCCAGTGGTTGAAACGATGGAGCTGCCAGACAAGCCGATCAATATGGCGGTGGGGTTGGATCACGAACAGGCCTCGTATCATGTGGTGACGCAGATGATCGACAGTGGCAAACAGCATATTGCCTATCTCGGTGCGCGTCTTGATACTCGAACGCAGTTGCGGATGAATGGCTATGATCGTGCAATGCAAGATGCAGGCTTAACCGCAGTCCATATCCTAACTCAAGAGCATTCAAGTTTTACTCTCGGCGGTGATTTACTCGAACAAGCCCTAGAAGAGAGGCCAGAGATCAACGGCATCTTCTGTACTAATGATGACATTGCAATTGGTGCCATGATGAAGTGTGCACATCGAGGGCTGAAGATTCCTCAAGATATTGCAATTGTGGGGTATAACGCGCTCGATATAGGTCAAGCGATTTCGCCAAAGCTAACCAGTGTAGAAACGCCTCGGTTTGAGATTGGCAAGAAAAGTGCTGAGCTATTATTGTCCGCACTGGCTGGTGAAGTGATTGAGCAGAAAGTGTTCGACTTAGGCTTTAGTGTCACCGATGGCGAGAGCCTGTAGTCAGCTTGTTATTCAGCCATTGAAGTGGTTGGGTTTGTCACTTCAATGGCTACATCAAGCTCATGTTGTATCAATTAGGGTAGAGGAACGAAGCCCCTTGATTGGCGGCAGAGACATTATCTCGGCACACTTTAAACAGATCGCGCCCCCAAGTTTGCTGTGTGAGCTCAGTATCACAAGTGGCGCTATCGCGGCCTTCGGTTGGCGTTAAGTTCTCTAATCGACCTGTCACCGCATCGACGCGGATCCTATCTCCCTCTTCAATAAGCGCAATTGCGCCGCCTCTTAATGCTTCCGGTGAGACGTGAATAGCCGCAGGAATTTTACCAGAAGCGCCGGACAAACGACCATCGGTCACTAACGCAACCTGATAGCCCGCTTTTTGTAAGTTGCCCAAAATCGGCATTAACTTATGCAGCTCAGGCATACCATTGGCTGCTGGCCCATTGAAGCGGACTACAACCACGCAATCTTGATTGAGCTCGCCGCGTTGATACGCCTGCTCAACCTGATGTTGGCAAGCAAACACTTTGGCGGGCGCTTCAACAATGCGATGTTGCTCAGCCACGGCAGAGACTTTGATCACCGCTTGCCCAAGGTTACCCGATAACACTTTAATGCCACCAGAGCGCTGAAATACCTTATCAGGCAGGGCGATTACCGAGGGGTTTTTAGTTTGAGTACACGCTTGCCACTCTAACGTATGGCCCACTAATTGCGGTGATTTTAGCTGATCTGCAAATTCACCAAACACGGGTTTTACGTCGCTGTGAAGTAATTGCGCTTGATGCAGACGCGTCATCAACATGGGTACGCCGCCTGCGAGCTCAAATTCATTGATATCCGCCGAACCATTGGGATAAACATTTACCACCAGAGGAACGACGTCAGACAGATCACTGATATCTTGCCAAGTCAGCACAATACCCGCCGCGCGAGCAACAGCCAGTAAATGAATGGTATGGTTTGAACTGCCACCAGAGGCGAGCAAAGCCACTAGGCCATTGACTACGCTTTTTTCTGTCACCACTTCATAAAGTGGACGGAAATGCGCCGTGCCATCGTTCATGGCGGCAAGGCGGATTGCGGCATGTTGCGTCAATGCAAGGCGCAATGGGGAAAAGGGAGCGACAAATGCTGACCCTGCCAGCATTAAACCCATCGCCTCAAACACTAATTGGTTGGTATTGGCAGTGCCGTAGAAAGTGCAAGTGCCCGGGGAGTGATACGAAGCGCACTCCATATTCAGCAGCGCGCTATCATCAACCAAACCCGCTGCATGTTTTTGGCGAACATCGACTTTCTCATCATTAGTAATGCCAGTGGACATTGGCCCTGCGGGAATAAAAACCGTTGGTAGGTGCGCAAACGCCAGCGTGCCCATCAGTTGCCCGGGCGCAATTTTATCGCAAATACCGAGCAGTAGTGTGCCATCAAACATATTGTGGCTGAGTGAAAATGCCGTGGCTTGTGCAATTAAATCGCGTGAGAACAACGACATATCCATGCCCGCTTGGCCTTGCGTTACGCCATCACACATCGCAGGAACGCCGCCAGCAACTTGAGCTGTGTGGCCAAATGGGGCGAGCACTTTTTTGATTTGCTCAGGGTAATCTTTATACACTTGGTGCGCGCTAAGCATATCGTTGTATGCTGTGATAATGGCTAAGTTAGAACGCGTTAAATCGAGAATGTGCGCTTTTTCTTGAGAGCAAGAGGCGGCGACGGCATGAGCCAAATTACCACAAGAGAGTGACGCTTTACCCTTGCCACTATGCTGTTGTGCCTTGGCGCGGTTGAGAAAATCATCACGCAAAGTACGGCTGCGCTGAATAATTCGTTCGGTGACGGCTGTGATGGTTGGGTTTAAGGCTGTACTCATGCTGACACCTTTTGACCATCTAAAGTGAGCTCACGCAATGCCACTAGGGCGCGCTCTACAACCTCATCAATATCCGTATCGATATCAACGATAGCGACTTTCACTTCGTTGTCGGGGCGCTCTAACGTATTGAACTGGCTTTCCACCATGTTCGCTTTCATAAAGTGGCCTTTACGCGCTTTCATGCGCTTCATGATTAAATCAAAACTGCCATCGAGAAAGAGAAAGGTCACATTTTGGTTACCGTCACGGATTTGATCGCGGTAGGTTTTTTTCAACGCAGAGCAAACAATCACGCCGTGCTCATTTTTACTCTCTAAGCTAAAAGCCGCGTCACGGATGCGCTCTAACCAAGGTTTGCGATCGTCATCATTTAGCGGCTCTCCGCCTGCCATTTTGAGAATATTGGCTTTTGGATGAAGGTCGTCACCGTCGATGAATTTCGCCCCTAATTTCTGGGCCAGTTTCGCGCCTACAGTGCTTTTTCCGCAGGCGCATACGCCCATTACAATAATGCTACTACCAGTCATACGGACTCCTTGAGTGGTATTCTGAGCTGGATCTCATTTTTTAAATTCACTTGGAAATATGACTTTATCTTATCCATGTTATCGGTAACATGTTACCCGTAACTTAGAGATTTGTGAACTGAAACACAAACAAAACAATACGTGATATAAGGTGAAGAACATGGAATTGATGACTCAAAGCAGTAACCCTGCTTACCTATTAGCAATCGCGGGATGTGCGATTGCAGCACTACTGATTTTAATCATGAAGTTGAAGATACACGCCTTCGCTTCATTAACCTTAGTCAGCCTCGGCACTGCAATTGCCACCGGCGTTGCGGCGGAAAAAGTGGTCCCAACTATGATGTCTGGTTTTGGTGGAACCCTAGCGTCTGTTGCTTTGCTGGTCGGTTTAGGTGCGATGATTGGCAAAATTTTAGAAGTGACGGGCGGTGCTAAAGTGCTGGCCGATACCTTGATCGGCCGCTTTGGTGAAGAAAAAGCGCCGTTTGCACTGGGTATTGCTTCATTACTGTTTGGTTTTCCCATCTTCTTTGATGCGGGATTGATCGTGATGATGCCGATCATCTTTAGTGTAGCGAAGCGCTTTGGTGGTTCGCCACTGAAATACGCACTACCTTCAGCCGGTGCTTTTGCGGTGATGCATGCCTTTGTGCCGCCTCATCCTGGGCCTGTTGCGGCTTCAGATCTTTTAGGTGCTGATCTTGGTCTGTTGCTGATTGTTGGTATCTTGGTCGCGATTCCTACTTGGTATTTTGGCGCTTACCTCTTTGGCCTGTATGCGGGTAAGAAATTTGATATTCCACTCTCTAAAGCGTTTTTTAATACCGAGCAAATTATTGATGAAAATAAATTGCCAAAATTTGCCACGGTATTAGCGATTTTAGTGATGCCTGTGCTGCTCATTTTTATGGATACAGGTCTTAATACCCTTGCGGTAGCAGGCGTGATTGATGGCAAAGCGCCATTGGTTGAATTCTTACGCATGTTGGGTAAAACCCCGGTGGCCCTGTTGCTGACTCTGCTAACTTGTTTACTGGTGTTTGCCAAAGATTTTGGAATGAGCAAGCTGGAAAAACTGTGCAGTGACTCGTTAGCGCCTATCTGTGCGGTAATTCTTGTGACAGGTGCGGGCGGCATGTTTGGTGGTGTGTTACGCGCCAGTGGCATTGGCCAAGCATTGGCTGACGTGTTATCCGATACAGGTATGCCTATCATAGTTGCGGCGTTTGTTATCGCAACTTGCTTACGTGTAGCGCAAGGTTCTGCCACTGTGGCATTAACCACCACCGCCGCTTTGATTGCACCAATTGTGGCACAAACCACGGGTTTGAGTGAGTTGGATTTATGTTTTATCGTGATTGCGATTGCTGGTGGTGCAACGGTACTATCTCACTTTAATGACTCAGGCTTCTGGCTGGTTTCTCGCTTGATGGAAATGGATGAGAAAACCACACTCAAAACTTGGACTGTGATGGAAACACTGCTTGGTAGCATCGCGTTTGTGATTGTCGCTGTCCTAAGCTTCTTATTATAAAAAGCGTTTTACTATAAGGTTATGAAATGAAAACTCTTGAACAACGATTGAAAGAAATCAAAATCGTCCCTGTGATTGCGATTAATGATGCTAGCCAAGCGGTCCCTTTGGCCAAAGTGTTGGTTGAAAATGGGTTGCCATGCGCGGAAGTGACCTTTAGAACAGAAGCGGCTGCAGAATCGATTCGTTTGATGCGTGCCGCCTACCCAGAGATGCTGATTGGCGCAGGGACAGTACTGACCACGGCGCAAGTAGACCAAGCCATTGAAGCGGGCGTGGACTTTGTAGTCAGCCCCGGTTTTAACCCAACCACGGTGAGATATTGTCAACAGCGTCATGTGGCAATTGTTCCGGGCGTCAACAACCCAAGTTTGGTTGAGCAAGCGATGGAAATGGGTTTGCGCACATTGAAATTCTTCCCAGCAGAGCCTTCAGGTGGCGTGGCCATGCTCAAAGCATTGACGGCGGTTTATCCGGTTAATTTCATGCCAACAGGTGGCGTTAGCCCAAGTAACGTTCAAGATTATTTGTCGATTAAATCCGTAGTGGCGTGTGGCGGTACGTGGATGGTACCGACAGATCTAATGGATAAAGGTGATTGGCAGGGAATTGCGGAATTGGTTAAAGCGCTATAACCCTTTCTATTTTCTTTAAGAACAACGGCTTGCTTCGGTAGGCCGTCTTTTTATTCCCTGCGCACCTCCGACCATTAACGATAAAAGTAATCGAGAGTAACGCGCGATCAAAAATCTCGTTACAATCGTTCTCCTACTCATTTCACGATAAGCTAAGCTATGTACGCAAACCGACGCGCAGAATTAATTTTAGTTATCACGACCTTATTGGCTGCTGCGGGCTGGGTGTTTTCCAAACAAGCTATTCAAGGCCTACCGCCTTTTGGCTTTATTGGTGTGCGCTTTCTTTTAGCGTCGCTGTGCCTACTGCCATTTTGTCTTAAAGCGCTGCGCCAAGCTTCACTGCACGATTGTTTAAAATCGATGAGTGTGGGCGTGTTGCTAGGTGGCTCGATTTTTTGCTGGATCCACGCGATTTCCATTAGCGACACGCTAGGCGAGGGCGCATTCATCATGAGCCTCTCTATGCTGTTTGTTCCGTTATTAGCATGGCCGCTGTTTGGCACTAAACCGGCGCGCGCATTTTGGTTGTCGCTACCCATTGCACTGATTGGGCTTTTTTTACTGTCGTGGAACGGGGAGTGGGTCGTCGCGACCAGTCAGTTGTGGTTTATTGCTGCGGCCTTTAGCCTGGCATTGCATTTTAACTTTAACAGTCGTTTTTCGGCTAATCTGCCGCCGATGTTGCTCACTACATTACAACTGTTTGTTGGCGGCTGCCTTGGGGTATTACTCTCTTTACTGTTTGAGTCATGGCCAGATCAAATAAGTTTGATGACGTGGAAGTGGCTTGCTCTGAGCGTATTACTCGCCACCAGTTTGCGGTATTTGATGCAAACCATAGGTCAAAAGCACGCCAACCCCACCAATGCGGCGATATTAATGCTGCTTGAGCCAATCTGGACACTGGTTCTGAGCGTGCTGATTTATGATGAATCGATGCCAGCGAATAAGATTTTCGGCTGCGGCTTGCTGCTCTGTTCGCTTCTTTTCTATCGAATGGGCCATTTTCGTCATCGCTAAAAGAGCCAAAGCGTGAAGCGAAATTAAGTTGCTAGAGCTCTAAGAAGCATTGAGTTCCTTTACCTTTTAAGGAAGGAAACAGACATTACGCACGTTTATGGCGTAGGGCCATCACGTTTGATTATCGTTTTTGGACAAACTGATTACCTCTCCTTGAAGGTGAGGCTTTGTTGCTGACGCTCTTTAACCCCGTCCTAACCTCCCCCTGAAAGGGGGAGGAACAGAATAGTTGTCAGCTTCCGCTCTAGAGCATAATTGGACAAAAGTGAGTTAGCTTAAGACAATCGAGTGCCTATAATTGCTGTTCGACATTCCGTGCTCGATGATTCAGGTTTCGTATAAAGTTCAACACTAAATCCTACTTCTCCCATAAGTTTTTTATAATACTCAATACCAAATAACCCCAATTCCATACGGTCAAACTCTATGTGTGTCACTCCTTGTTTTTGTTCATAGTATGAAGTCAGTACATTCAGTCGATTTTTATCCGTAGGGTGACGCTCGATGTAGTCGATAACCGTCAAATCTGTTTCAGGAAGTGATGTGGTGCGATGATTAACAATAGGTTTATTAATACTATCTCCGTCAAATTCAGGAGACAAAGCAAAAATACCTCCATAATTTAAGTGCTGGTACGCGTTCGCAAACGTAGCCCTAATATCATCAGCCTTGAACAGATGACCGATACTGTCATGTAGCAAAATAAAATCAAATTTCTGCTGTAAACTAAACTCCGTGATATCTCCCTGAATGGTGTTTACATTAGGGTTAAGCTGCTTACACTTTGTCAGCATCTCTGTGGATAAATCAATGGCAAATGCTTCAACATTAGAACCGATGTGAGAGAGGAGGTGCCCTGGCCCCGAAGCTAATTCAAGTAA
Source organism: Vibrio sp. 1151_11 (assembly GCF_029478525.1). Taxonomy (NCBI): domain Bacteria; kingdom Pseudomonadati; phylum Pseudomonadota; class Gammaproteobacteria; order Vibrionales; family Vibrionaceae; genus Vibrio; species Vibrio sp. 1151_11. Next base: position 31,122 of record NZ_SHMN01000028.1, read on the forward strand.
CATTGGCAAAGTTTTAGCGCATTTTTTTTCAATAAGTTGCTTCCAAAAATGAGCCTCTCCTTGGTAATCATCTCTACTAATCACGTAGTCATAATATTTTGACAAATCACTATAAAGACGGTTGGTTGAGATATTGTGGTGGTTAAATTTCATTGTATGCCCATTACTTTTATTTGTTTAATAATATGTCGACAGCCTTGGATAATAGCGAATTAAACTGCTCATATTCTGTGTCAGAAAAAGCATGCTGAAGTTCACCATCAACTTGTTGGTATATGTTTATCTCTAATGCACGTAGAGCATTCGCTTTTTCTGTTGCGACCAATCTTACCCCTCTGCCATCGGCGTGATTTTTAATTTTTGAAAGGTACCCCTTGGACTCTAACTTGCTCACCATACTGCTAGCAGAGGCGTTACTAACATTCATCTGGCAAGCTAAAGAACCAAGTGATACACCTTCTATTAACCCATTAAGTGCGTAGAGGTAATCTAATTCATTGTTTGTCAATTCGTTGCTTGCTTGGTCACTAATTTTAGAGCGCCAACGGCGCCATAATTCGAACTCAAGTAGTTCCAAGCTCTTAATCGTCTCCATAGTATCTCCGACATTAAGTTATTTAGTTAGACTAACTAAATAACTTAATGTCGTCAATGCTAGCGTTTTACTTTAACTCACAATGGGGCGTGCGACGTGAGGTCGTATGAAGCGCTGTTCACCGCTTAATGTGTGAACCATCTGTATCACCAGATGAACCTAGGACTCTGAATAAAGTAGCGAGTCTGACAATGTAACGAAGACTGGTCA
>NZ_SHMN01000029.1:0-28518 GCF_029478525.1 Vibrio sp. 1151_11
CTTTGAATACATCGAGGTTGATTATAATCGGACAAGAAGGCACAGTGCTCTTGGGTATCTAAGTCCAGTTAACTTTGAAAATAAAAATGTCGCTTAATGAAGTGTCCAGTCTGGCTGGAGCAGATCACTCATCACACTGATATGAAGCGTGTTGGTATAGGTAATATACATAACTACCAACTACTAAAATTAACGTTACTCCCTGTGTGTATGAGAGACACACGAATAGGGATAACAACACCATGAATCACCAGTACACATCTGAAGACAAATTCAACAACTACGACCTACCTCAACCAACGAAACGAAAGCAACGATTCTTCTATCGCAAGTTTCACCTCTACAAGATTTCTCAATTGATAGAGAAAGCATTGAAGTATCACCCTAGGCTATCCGTGTTTCGGATAGACCTACACTTACCCGAAGATTTCGATGATGCAGATTCGAAAGTCATCACCCGATTCTTCAAATCCCTAAATGCCAAATTGGACGTAGATATAAAACGTAAAGAGAAAAGCTGGGGAAGGGGTTTAAAGAACAAGACCAGTTACATCTGGGCAAAAGAGAAGAATACCTCTAAGCAGTATCACTACCATGTGGCTATTTTCTTGAATAAAGACATCTATCATCGACTCGGTGACGTAGGTGCATCAGAAGGGGGGCTAGCGGCTCTAATGAAGCAAGCTTGGTGTAGTGCTATCAAACAGGATAAACCTGCACTAGTCCATTTCTGCAAGAATGGTGTGTACTACTTGAATCTTAACTCATCTGATGTTCAGAGCTCGAAGAATGAGTTATTCAAAAGAGTTTGCTATTTCGCTAAACCTTACTCAAAGATTTATGAGGGAAACGCGAGAAACTTTGGCACTAGTAGTTAGTCAGCTTAAAAGTAACGGTAGTCACAGTCCCTGTGGGGTGAACAACAAACCATAGGAACTAAAATGATTAAGCCACTCAATGTAGTTCACAGTCGCTCTGAAGCGCCTGATCACCTAACCATCACCAAACACGCCGATATTCGCAGTATGAGTTTTGGTTGCTGTCACGACTTACCTTAAAAAATACAACGTGAGTAATACCTATGTCATTCACACACGAAAAGGTATTACTCATGTCAAATAGAACCCACCTCCCAAGCATTACTCTAGATAGAACTTTTGAAGATTACCCGCTGTATTACAGCGACAAGGGGTTATACGAGTCAGCACTGACCTCTATGGTCGATGTCTTTGAACAGGCACTCAGTCATTTTGACATCGCTCTCGCCACACGTTTGGACTTGTTCTTGCCAGAAGACCATCAAGATACCGACCTCAGTATCCTCAACGATTACTTTAATCTGCTTAAAGAAAAGCTTGATACGGATTCTCTGTTCTATGTATGGCGTAAGCGGGAAGACAAGGTGCCATCACACAACTATCGAGTGATGCTGTTTACTGACTATAGCCAGCACTTTGGTTCCGCTATTTGTTGGGACAAGCGCAATGAATTGGTGGAGCATCTTAAAGGGGCTTGGCAAGAAGCGATAGAAAAGCACTACAGCGGAGAAGCGCGTTCATTGGTGTTTTTCAATGACCGAGGCAATTATGGGGGGGGGGACTCGTTGTCGTAGCAAAGACGCCAACATAAAGAACACGCTTTTTCACCGTATGAGCAGCCTTGCTGAAGCGTGGGAAGAAAAGCGTTACTGCTTTGGCTCTAGCTTGGAGTAGACCGACTGCATTTTTTTACAGGGGCGGCTTATCTCATGGGTATATACAAAGCAGGAGACGATTCCCAATGAGATTTCTACGACTCAAAGACGTAATGGCGATTACAGGGCTAGGCCGTTCAACTATCTACAAGTTCATGGCAGATGAAACTGACTTTCCTAAGAGTGTACCACTCGGTGGGCGAGCGGTGGCTTGGGTAGAAAGTGAAATCGAGGAATGGATGGAATCGCGTCTGAGTATGCGAGACAACCAAGAATCCTTTCAGTAACACAAACATTAAATCACACCATCAACGGGGCGCTGGCTAAGCAAAGTCATGCGCCCTTTTTGCAATTAGAGAGAGATAAAAAATGAGTTATTCAATTTACGTAGACGGCGCGGCACCAAATAATCAACACGGATGCAGACAAGGTGGGATTGGTATCGCAGCTTTTAATGAGCAGGGTGAACTAGAGCATCAAGATAGCATCACCATTAAGCGTAAAACCACCAATGCCGAATTAGAGCTAATGGCATTAGTCGAAGGTTTAGAGTATGCGCAGGATGGTGACGCCATCTACTCAGACAGTGACTTCTGTGTAAAGGGCTACAACGATTGGTTAGATAACTGGAAAGAGAGAGGTTGGCGTAAGTCAGACAAGAAGCCAGTAAAGAACCGACATCTATGGCAACAAATCGACGAATTACGTTCAAAGAAATACGTTGAGGTGTTTAAGGTCAAAGCCCATTCAGGAGATAAAGGTAACGACATGGCAGACTTGTTAGCCGTTGAAGCGGCAGAGGCTGATTAAGGCTATGTGCACAGTTTGTTAGCAGACCGCTAGCAGGCTGTGCGGTCGTATTCTTGCTTTATCCCTATAATGGTAATTCGTCCTTAGGGTAGCGTTAAGCGTTTTTATAGATAATATATACCTGAAGATTAATCGGCGTTGGTTGCTAATATTGAATGTGACTGGGATTGATCTGCCTCTACGTGTTTGTTGAATTAGTTGGTTTGGTGGCAGATGAAAAATAGAGCCTTCCTTTATTAATTAAAAGGTGAACTATTCACATTAAAGAGAACGTTATTACTTCGGGTTTGTTACCTGATAATAGCGACATGATCCCAACTGTGTGAGTGAACCATGAATCCATTAGACTACACCTTCTATACTTTAAACGCGAAACAGTACTTACCGGAACCACCTCAAACGATGACAGTGATACAAGCTCAAAGCCGTCCTCGTTTGTCTGGTATAGTTTTCTTGGTGGGATTCATAGTCGGCCAGATAGTCCATATCTATTAATCTCGGCCTGCGAGATCATAAACACACTATTTTATGTTATGTCGCCAAGTCACAGAGTGAGCCGTCGTTTCTAATGAAGATAATTTTGAGGTTGACATGGTAGGTTCTCAGTTGTTGTCCACGAGTCATCTACAACGCTTAAAGCAACTCGAGAAACATTTTTCTCGCAATGAAACTTATGATGTCGATATCGTCACCCTTGCTGAAATTCTGGTCTGTTCAGAAAGGTACGTGAGTAAGCTAATGGCTGCTTTCGAGAGTTTTGGGCTTATCCATTGGGCTTCGGGTCAGGGACGTGGCCACCGCTCTAAACTGACACTACTTAAAAGCTTTGAGGCCTCACTGCTGACTCAGTTAGAGCAAATGGCTCGGTCTGGCAGAATGAACCATGCATTTCGGCTAGCCACTCAATTTGGCGAAGTCCGCCTATTTCAAGATCATTTGCCTCTCTGGTTAGGGGACGCACAACAGGAGCTGAAAAAGCAGAACACTTTAATGTATTTAGTGCCATATATGCTGCCTGAATGGCGTCCACATTTGGCACAGTCCGCTCGTTCTATTTTATTGATCGAAAGCGTGTTCGACACCTTAGTGCGTTATGACCCCGTTCAAAATGATATTGCGCCTCACATCGCACACCAATTTCATTACAGTGACAAGCAAATTCGTCTTCGCATCCGTAATGACATCATGATGCACAATGGAGAAGCGCTGACACCGGAGCTGGTCAAAAAAAATATCGAGATGCGTCTCAACACGCCGCACCCATATCAAATTCTATTTCGCCATGTCGAGCGAATTGACATAGATAAGCAGTGGGTCATTTTCTCTATGCGTCAATCTGACCCCGTTTTGCTTCATTTATTAGCCGATTCGCACAGTGCGATTTTTGATTATCAGGCATCAAAACCTATCGGATGTGGAGCATATCGGGTCGAAAGTCTGGAAAAACAGTATTGGAGTTTGGTTCGTAACAACCACTATTTTGGCTTTGGTGGCCATATTGAACGAGTAGAGTTTTGGTGTAGCGATGCCCGACCTCAAACGCCTATGCACGTGGCAGAACTGCTCTATTGCGAATCTCAACCCGCTCAACCACAAAAAGTCGATCGCAGTGGGTGTACTGTTTTGCAGTTTCATCATCATGCAAACGCCTTGTCCGCTCAAGAAAGAGCTTGGCTTGTTCATCATAGCCGCCGCTTTACACTTGATAGCCAAAAAAGAGCAGCGAACAGCGTGATGGATTGCCATCAAGATAAGGGGTTTCACTTGTTCAATCACGACATGAAACTGCCATCTCGTCCGGTGGTCATTGAAGTGATAGACAGTCATATGAGGGAGTTGCAACCTTTGCTTGATGCGTTGTCTCAAAAAGGGGTTATTTGGCAGGTGTGTCTTCAAGGACAATCTCAAGATGTGGCTGTTGATGTCTCCTACGACTGTTACGTATTTGGCGACGACCTGACGTTCCAGTATTACGAGTGGTTACTTTGTGGCAATGTGTTTAGTCTATGTTTGCCTGAACGAGGAAAACAAAGCCTATTAACCTTTATTGATATGCTCATGCAGGAAAGTAACGATAGTGAGGAGTTTCTGCACAAGCTGTATCGAGCAGAGGATTGGCTTATCCAGAACTATTATTACTGTCCTCTGTGGCGCAATCATTTCACCGTCACTCGCGCGGACAATTTGTATGGCACCGAAACCAACAATATGGGTGTCATGTCGCTGGTCAATATGTGGTTGGAGTAATCGCTGGTATGATAGTGTGTCAGTGGCGATTTTTTGAAGTGTTTAACGGAAAATTAAGGATAGAAAATGGATTTTAACCTTTGGCTCGGCTTTGTCGCGGCATCGCTCATTCTTACCGCGACACCGGGGCCTAGCATATTTTTAGGTATTGCACATGCACTGAAGTATGGGCATAAACGCGTGCTTTATACCGCCCTTGGGGACATCTCAGCTAACTTTATTCAAATGGTGTTAGTCGCCTTGGGTTTAGGTGCCATTCTTGCCAATTCGGTAATGGCATTTACTGTCATCAAAGTTTTTGGTGTGATCACGTTGGTTTACATGGGACTAAAAATGCTCCTCGCTAAACCAGCACAAGTTGAGCACTTAAACCTCAACAACTCAGATTTACAGGCCTCAAACAAAAAGTTGTTTTACTCTGGCTTTTTAGTCGCGGCTGGCAATCCCAAAGCCATCCTATTCTTTTCGGCTTTTTTTCCGCAATTCATCAACCCCGACTTACCCGTATTCCCTCAACTATTAGTGATGTGTCCAACCATGGCGTTGCTTGATTTCAGTTTAGTGATGTTTTATGCGTTTTCGGCCAGACGGATTGTTGATGCGAGCCGACTATCTCTTACCGCTGTGACAAGAGGAAGTGGTGCTTTACTGCTGGGAGCCGCAGGTATTCTAGCAGTTAAAGAACCCACTTAATCTCGACTGAGAACCGCGACCAAGATTGAACATACTGTGCCCAGCACAACCATTAGACCTATTTAGCAACTCTCGGAGTAAGACTCCTATGATCACTTTTTACGAACTGTGTGGGGACGATGAATTAAAATTCAGTCCTTATTGTTGGCGAACGAAAATGTGCTTGATACACAAAAATATCGCCTTTGATACCTCAGACCTATCTTTTGTCGACATTCAGGCTCAGTTTAAGGCGCAGTTTTCTACACTCCCCGCCATCAAAGATGGTGAAACGGTGCTCTCTGATTCGTTTAACATCGCTGATTATCTTGAGGTCCACTACCCGGAATCACCTTCACTATTTGGCGGTGAAAAAGGGCGTTTAATGGCACTTTTTTTCCATGAGTGGGCAGCATCATTACATTCGGACATCGCCAAAATTGCCATCTTCGACATTTACTGCAAGCTTAAAGAACGCGATAAAGCTTACTTTCGTTCCTCTAGAGAGAAATACTTCCAGGACAGCTTAGAAAATGTACAAAGCAACAACCAAGAGTTAGCAAAGGCCGACTTACTCAAAAAAATGAGAGTACTGGAATCTTATTTAGCTAAGACACGATACTTATCGGGCGATGCGCCCATGTATTCAGACTATATCGTCTATGGGACGTTGAAGTGGCTGCTGTCTACGAGTAACGCTTTCACAGGGGAAATGCTGACTAGCCATGTTTTGAATTGGTATGACAGCCTAGATAGGATTGGCACTGGAATTTAAACATGCTTTAAGACAACGATGGAAATGTGAACGCAACGCATAGTTTGCGTTTAAATTTATCGGATGTTACATATTGATTTGTTATAGTTTATTTCCGTATGTTGCTGTCAATATGCAATGTACAGAATAAATTTTCATTTCAAAAAAGTGCCACAGGATATCGTATTATGATAACTAAAGTTGTTCCTCTAATGTTGTTCGTTTCGTGTTCAAGCTTTGCATCAAGTGAGATTGTTGATAATTTTTCTCACATAGGATTTGGTTATAAAGGAGCTAGTTTTAAGTCGGGAGCGTTAAAACCTTACCTTAACGATAAGTATGACAATACAGAGAATAAGACGATGGGAGGGTTATACTTAGATGTCAGTGCTCAAGTTTTCGACTACGTATTCATCGAAGGAAAAGCAGATTTTCTCACTCGATTTAGTTCGGAGGTAGATAGTTGGCAAGCTGGCGGAGGACTCATTGGGCGTTTGGGAGGGGTAATGGCCAGCTCTTTATCCTGTGGAGCAGTAAACTATCGTGCTGATAGTGATTACAGTTCACCATATTCCGAGCGTGGAACATACTGTCAAGCGATGGTTAGAAAACAAATAGCTAATCATTGGTTGATGGGAGTTTCCTATCAGCATGACTTCTTGGATTTAGCAAGAGATGAGTTTAAATGGAATAATGTCTTTCAATTCGGCTCAGTGTTTGGTTTAGTTGCAAATTTAGAATATGCAGAGCGTGAGAAAGCAGAAGTGAGCTATGAGCTTGGGTTGCAGTTTTCATTTTAACGTATGCGCTTCGCAATAATTGACGCGTTATGGATGTGAATATTGGGGGCTATAGTAAGTTAGACTTAGCCACCACTTGAAAATCATCTCTATATAAAATCGTACCTACATTCGAATATTGTAATACTGAGACCTTGATATCATATTCTTCTAATATGTACTTTAATTCGTACATGATCGATATGTATTGGGTACTAGAGTCTAAAAACCAAGAAATTGCATTTCGTGGCCATGATTTTTCTTCAAATGGTGGGCAAGGTAAAGATGAATTGAGTTGAGAAAATATTTTTTCGATATGCTCTCTATGATATTCATGAAGTATTAGTTCTTCATCGAGCATTATTTTCGCCTGTGTAATGATGCCATGAGTATGCTGCAAATGCTTTTCTTCATTTTTGCTTGCAATAAATCTAATGTACATAACCTTGCTACTTGTTTGGTTAGTTGATGCCTAAATTAAGATAAGGCGGTCTGCGTTTTTGAAATTGTAACATAATTAATGAAAGGTAATACACGTATGAGAACAAGAATAAATGAAGCTATCTTGCTTAGAAAAAGAGGGAGCCATAAAGAGTCTCGTCAGTTATTGCGCACGGTGTTAGCGAATTCTTTCTATGCGGCTTCCGCGCATTTGAATATTGCTTGGTCCTACGATAACGAAGGCAAGGAACAACAAGCTATAGAACATTACCGGTTAGCATTAAAGGGCCCGCTTTCACCGAACGAGCGATTTGATGCATTGTTTGGTTTAGCGAGTACTTACAGAAGCCTCGGTTGTTATGAAGATGCGCTGGATTACTTTCAACAAACGATTACCGAGTTCCCAAATAATTTAGAAGCTCAGCCTTTTTATGCGATGTGTTTATATAACTTAGGCAGACATAAGGAGGCAACCGCTTTGCTTCTTAATTTGTTGGTATCGACAACTGACAATCAGTCAATAAGAGAATACCAAAGGGCAATACTGCTGTATGCAGAAGATCTTGATAAAAAGTGGTAAATATTGCGTTCCTACGTATATTTATTCGTCTAACAGTGGAGTAGACACAATAGCGTGGTTCTAGTGATGAATTCTAAGGTTTTGGAGCTCGATAACTGATTAAGCTGACAAGGAGCGATGAATGAGAATACAGAGACGATGTGCTGATATTCAAAGTGAGTTTAATAATGACCACTCGTAAGATTACTCATTTTGTTGTGGGAGGCGCATCTGCTGGCATTTTGAATTATCTTCTTGCACCAGATGAAAAGAAGCGGGTGGTAGAGCTGTGTGACCCGTTGGCTTATGGCCCTCTAATGAATTATGGTACTGTGCAGGGAGGTGCTCTACGTAGCAATTGGTTTAGGAGGGTATGTAGTCTTATTAATGAGCCAGATTTATGGCCATGGTTATCCGACCATATAGGACTGCCCATATTGCAGAGCTATCAGGATCTCGAACGCGATGGCGATTATGTTGTTTGGGTTGGTCAGTCAGTGGATGAGCAATTAATGTTGCGATTACTGTGCTCAGTATTGCCGGAACACAGTTTATTTTTAGCCGATGTAACGACAGGTCAGTTGGATAAAGGCACCATACCAATCGTTGGAGCCTGTTCAACTAAAGAGCTTACCTCCGTCATTCCGGTGCCTATTGATATCTTTCAGCAAGCTAAATTAGCAAAAGAATGGGATAGTATTCTTGTGTGCAGGAATATGGTTCGAACTTGGAACGGTTCCGCAATTGTATCCCATGATGAGACGTTTTTTGATGAGGCACTTCTTTCCGCGATTGGGTCACGAGTTTGTGTTGCAGCAGAAGCCATTGGCCGTGTACTTGGCGATTATGTAGGGCAAGTCGGTGATACTTTTCTTTGTTATAGATTGCGTGTTTTGATATTGAAAGGAATAGTGTGTGCGGTTGGTGAAGGGCCTTTATTTAGAAGTCAGTTGAGTCTGGCGTTATGACATGAGAGGTTTGAACTCTTCGAGAAAACATAATAGGGTGAGAAAAGGAAATGGAAACATAATTGCTAGGGGGCACACTTTGCCTATAGAGTGCCAGTTTAGTGTATGGCTAAGGAAAATATAATTTCGCATACTCACCATCCGTAGTGTCGGACATCAATGATGCGAACGTTTGGCGTTTGGATAGTCGAGCTATGGGAGCACCAGTAAGTATGAGCCATTACACGCTATAGCATAGTTTTGATTATGAAAATTACCAATGGCAGTGTTTATATAGGGACTCAACACATTTCATTGACCTGAGTTGGGCCTCATCAATATCAGCCTGGCTTAAGTCATCAAAGATTATTCCTTTCATATTTTTAATATCTTTTCCGTTGTATTGACTGATGTTTAACCACATATAGCTTGTGATATCATTTTTAGGTACCATTTTCCCCTGATAGTAAATAACAGCAAGCTTATATTGTGCGTCTTGCTGTCCATTCCTTGAGGCTAAGTTAAACCAATGTAGAGAATACTTGTCATTTTGTAGGACACCTTCACCTAGTTCATACATTTGACCAATGTAGAACTGTGCATCTTTATTGCCTTTCTTTGCTGATTGTAAGAACCAATGTGCTGATTTTTTTAGATCTTTGCTAATGCCATCGCCACGGTAGTACATTAAACCCAAATAAAACTGCGCTTTATTTTCGTCATTTTCTGCTGCTAACTTAAAATACGTAAATGCATCCTCGTATTGTTGAAGAGAATAAAGGTAGATTCTCCCAGCACTATATTGAGCGTCTACAAAACCTTGGTTTGCTGACTTAACGTACCAATCTAAAGCTTTCGCGACACTTTTTTCAACACCCAGTCCTTTACTATACATCCAGCCTATCGAGTACTGTGCTTGAGCATCTCCGTTCTCAGCTAAGGGTAGCCATTCTGCATAAGCAGCCTTATATTTCTTCTGGCTAAGCGCGATGTATCCTTTTTCATAGGCTTCATCAGAGTTTAGAGTTTGTTCATTTGTGATATTGGTAGTACCACTCGTACAGGCGCTTAAAATAAGAAGAGGAATGAAAATTAAATAGCGAAGCATGATTTATTGACTGCATGATGAAAATTTAAACGTAAGTATATCAGTGGTGGTTACTAAAAACATGATGTTAATCAGATGATTAATAAGTACTATTTGAATTAAGTGAAATTGCCAGCTAATGGGAATAGTATTGTTGAGAGGTATTTAGATAAGAAGCTATGTCTAGAAGCAAAAAAAGAATGGGGAGCGTAATTGCTCCCCATTGTCGTTTTTTACCGTTGCTGGTGGTGTTACTTTTCTTTGACTGCTTCACAGCCTTCAGGAACGGCGATGCTCGCTACGTCCTTACCTTCCTGTTGCGCCGCTTTCACCTCCATTTTGTATTGAGTACATTTGCCTACACTGATGTTGACGGCTCCCGAATCCGCGGATGGGTTGCCACCCAGTGTTCCACCAGCAAATGCGGAAGAGGTAGAGAAAACTAACGCTGTAGTGATGAGTAGAGATGACTTATTCATAGTTGATCCTTACGAGTTGGTTGAGTGTGTTATTTGGGAATTGGAAGTTAGAAGGTGTAGACAAAGGTGCCAGCGCTGGAGGTGACTTCGATTTCTTTCACGTTGTCCACGGTGCAGTTGTTGCTGTATCCGGTGTAGGTTTGGCCGAACTTCAATGAAACGTTTCTTGATAGCTCTGAGGCAGTCCCCGCAGGTAATCGGCAGTTGCCACGGTTAATCACCACATTGCTAATTACGGTGTTGTCGGTGATGGCTTGCAGGTCAAAGACCAATGTTCTCCAGTGAGAATTGGTGGATATCGACACTTCAATATCTGCCGTTGCTGCTTGGGTCTCTTCTTGGTTACCGCACGCGGTGAGCCCGATAAACAGGATGGTCATAGAGGTGTATCGGAGTAGGGTGTTGGTTAATGTCATAACGGTGCTCTCCTTATCGGTGAGTGAAATTCAGGCGCACTGACTTCATCGTGTTCACGCATGAACCGCTCAATATTGAAATCAGTCGGATAGGTAAAAGAAAACGTCGATACACTGGCCTCATCAATCAAAGGCAAGGCTAGGGTGCGTATTGTGTGTTGGCCGGATAATCGAAAGAGCAGCAAGAGCGCGTCACACTGAACCGAGAGTCCCAGAGGCTCAATGAGCGCCTTCTCTTGCTGCAATACTTGGCTAGATATCTTGAGCATACGGTTGTGCAGTAATGCCGTGTGTACCGCATTCAACACGTGCCGTTGCTCGTCACTCCACTCGCGAATAGTGGGCAATGCCACATGTACCTTGGCTAACCATGCTTGCTCTTTTGAATGTGCTGAACCCTTGTGTGGTAAGGGTTTGTCTCTCTCCGAGGAGCACCCTTGCCCATAATTCAGTGCATCAGGAACCAGCGGCAGTAAGTACTTGTTGGTCAGTTGCCAATAGAGCATTTCCTGCTTGTTGAGCTTCAGTAATTGCTCTGAGGTTTTCCGATAAACATGGGGCATGCTCATCGAATCACACTCCACATTAAACACTTCCACAATGATGTCATCGAGGTAGCGTTTAATACTGCGCGTGGTGCGGTGGATATCGAGTAGGGCTAACTGCTGCTGCAATTCCCTAACGGTAATCCATCGATGTTGAGGAATAAGCATCAGCGTGTGCAGCAAAGCGGATAACCCTTCAATGCTGGTTTTATTGCTCATGACTACGCTCTCAATACATCAAAGCTCCACACCGGAGTCGGACATTTAATGTCGGGAGAATAGAGGTGGGTCAGACACATAATGTCCAACGGTGAAAACAGCATCAATCGGCATCACTAAAGCGTGAGCCGATTAACATTAACGAGGCCTATGCTTATCACTGAGCTCGGCAATGGCTGCCAATAACCCAATCAACAGCACCACCAGAAATCCTAAAGTGGATAGGACTCCAATGGCACCGAAGAACGGAGAAAGGGAGAACAACGCAATGAGGGCAGAGACAAGTTTGATAGTTTGTAGAAGAAGGGAAGTCATGAGTTATTGCGGGGTGACGGCTATCTCGTTGTAGGAGTCCATATCGATATAGGTAAGAAAGTTATTCTCCCATAGGCGATACAGCTCTTTCGCATCACGACTACCTTGCATTGGTAGCCAGCCACGATAGGCGACAAAGAACTGCCCGGCCCGAAAATCAAAATCCAAATTGCGCTCTAGCTCTGGGTAGTAATTCCCCATATAAGCAAAGTCGGTGATGTACTCAATGCTCCATTCCCCTGTTGAGGTTTGGCAAATTGCAATCTCAACCGGATGGAAGCCGCCTTCATCCGCGCTGTAACTTTTATCGCGAAAGTTAAACACCAGATAACGGCTGGTGGTCAGTGCTTCATTACTCAGCAAATGAGCGGTGAGTTGCTCACTTAGCAGCTTATGCAGTTTCTTGGACACTGGTAATAATGATGCTGTGAAGTTTAATTTTGACATAGTGAGTCCTCCTTGTTTCAGGATTCAAATAAGAAATGAGACAGATAGAATTATTGGAATGTGCCGACCATCGTCAGTTGCACGTCATCAAAAACGTTTCTGGATAGATGGCGAGCAAAGGCTTTCATCCATACTGAGAGCAGCTCTTGTACTTCTGGGTGGGATAAATCAGTGCTCCCCACATCGGGCTGATAGCACCAGCGATTAGCCAGGTGAAAGTAAAGCTCAGGTTCAACAGTTGTACTGCTGTCATCGGGGTAAGAGAAGCTCGCAAAGAAGACTACCAGCCAAGGGCTAGCATCTGACTCGCGTTTAAGCTGCACCTCTATCGGGTGCAAACCTTGTCGATGTCGGTAGTAACTCATTTGGCGGCAGTTCAGTACGAGGCGTTCAGCATTCTCTGGGAGAGTGTACCGATTCATAAGTGCTTCTAGTGACGCATGTAAAGCGTCATCAATAGAAAGCTCACCATAATGTTGTTCAATCATAACCACCCCCTTTCAGCAAATGAGGTACAGGTATCACCTGTCACGATATGGTCTAATACACGTACATCCACCAGCGCTAAAGCGTCCTTGAGTCTTTCGGTTATCCGTCTATCGGCTTGAGACGGTGTTGAGTCTCCAGATTGATGGTTATGGGCAAATATCACCGCTGCGGCATTCGCTTCTAGTACCGCTTTTACCACTTCACGTGGGTAGACGCTGGCCGCATCGACGGTGCCATGAAAGAGCTCTTTAAACTCAATCAGTCGGTTTTGGTTATCCAGTAGCAGTAAAGCAAACACTTCACGTTCATAGCTGCCGAGTTTGCAGCGTACATACTCTTTGGTCGCATCAGGGCTAATTAAGGCATCACCACGTACATAGCGTGTCGCGAGTATCTCAGCCGCATGCTCCAGGATTTCATTTTCCTGATAGCGTTGCTGCTTTTGGTAATCGGGTGTTTTTGGATTCATTTCAGGCTCCTGTCGGAATCAATGATGGGGTTTCACATTGATGACATATGCCTGAAAATTTTTTGATTTTTGAAGGGAAGAGCTTTTAGATAGGCTTATTTAGCACATTAAATGAAGATTTTTGTTCATACGCAACAAAGGTGATAGTCTCTCAGGTGAGTAATGTATCCATAAATAAACCATGAGTACTATGACGTTAAGTAAACAGCCTGAAGCTCGTTATATAGATGCTGCTCCCTATGCTTCAGCACTTATTGAGGGGCATCGAGACTTTGGCTACAGTCTTAAAACTGCTTTGGCTGATATTATAGATAACTCAATTTCTGCTGGTGCTGATCGAGTTCGTCTCGTGGTTGATACTATTTCAAATTCTCCATCAGTTATTATCGCTGATAATGGTTGTGGAATGAGCAAAGCTGAACTACTTGAAGCGATGAGATTAGGTAGTAAAAATCCCACGTTTGACAGGTTGCCTTCTGAACTTGGACGATTTGGTTTAGGCTTAAAAAGCGCTAGCTTTTCACAGTGTCGCTCACTTACTGTCATAACTAGACAAGATGGAATTACATCATGTGCTCGTTGGGATTTAGATCTAGTAGCCGAAACAAATGCATGGACATTAGAGCTGATTGAAGATTGTGAGGATGAGTTAGGCTGTGACTTGCTCGGCGAGGTTGGAACGGTTGTTATTTGGAAAAAATTAGATCGATTAGTCGGTGAAATTAGTACACAAGAAAAAAAAACTGAGCATATGAATGCAGAATTCTCTCTTGCCGAGAGACATTTAAGGCTTATTTTTCATCGATTTCTAGAAACGAGTAAGCCACAGATCCAAATAAGTATCAATAATCGACAATTGACTCCGTTGGACCCAATGGCTTCAACCCATCCATCGACTCAGAAGGATCCTGACGATAGCATTCGCTTATCTAGTGGCAATGTTCGCATTCGCAGTTATACCATTCCGCACTACAAAAAAATGAGTCAAGATGAATGGGATGAGCTTGGTGGACCAGAAGGTCACCTAAAGTCACAAGGATTATACATCTATCGAGAAAATAGATTAATTATTGCAGGGAGCTGGCTGGGACTTGCTAAGCAAACAGAACTAACAAAATTAAGTCGAATTGCTATCGATATACCTAACACGATGGATGCGCAATGGAAAATTGATGTAAAAAAATCTTCGGCACAGCTTCCTCAGGCGGTTCGAGAGCGACTCAAGCGAATCATAGAGCGTTTCGTTGGTTCCTCTAAAAGAACATATCGAAGTCGGGGGCAAAGACTAGTTGAAGGTACGATGCATCCTATTTGGAATAGAGTCCAAGTGGATGGGCTAATACACTTCAAACCCAATTCAGAACACCCAGTATTTCAAGCTTACTCAAATTGTTTACCTCATGAATTGAAAGAAGGGTTTGCACGCTGTATTAGGTTGCTTGGTGCTGGCTTACCTATTGATTCGCTGCATGCTGAAATGGTGGGGAACGCTGAGTCAATTGTTGCAATGCAGACTTCTGAATCAGATTTGAATCAAGTCGTGATTGACCTTACTGATGCATTGCTTGTTAGCAATGTTACTCCGGACAGAATCAAAGATGTACTTCAAAATTACCCATTATTGCAATCAAACTGGGAAGTCTCAGAGCGACTAGTTGCAAATTATCTTAAGGAAAAAGGCTTATGAGCAGCAGGCAGCAAGTATTAGATATGGTAGAAGCAGGACTATACAACCAGCCTCGTAAATCAGAGGATGAGTTGAGAGGTTTGGTTAAGAATATTGCTAAGATAGTGGATGGTAATTTAGATGACTCAGTAATCGAGGAAATAGCTCGTGAAATTGAGTCAAAACAGGGGATAAAAGTTGGTCTCGGTGCAATAGTTGATAGCCTCAAGTTTAAACCTTGGTTAGACGATGCAAAATCAGAAATAGACCCCTTCTATTGGAAAAGATATGAGAAGTTACTGCTGCAAAATGGATTGCCTAGAGATGTTATTTCGAATACCGGTAGCGTTACGGATAAGATACTTGGCCGATTAGGAAACCCTAAAGAATATTCCTCGTGGGATCGTAGGGGAATGGTTGTTGGGCATGTTCAAAGTGGTAAGACACTGAATTATACTAGTTTGATCTGTAAGGCGGCTGATGCAGGGTATCGTCTAATTATTGTTATTGCAGGTATACACAATAACCTTCGTAATCAAACTCAACTTAGAATTGACGAGGGATTTATTGGTCGAGATACAGGAAAAAGCTCTGATAAGAAAAATGGAAATGCTAAGCACGTTATCGGAGTTGGACATTTTGACCCAAATAGAACCCCAGTTAGCCTGACGAACACGTCTAGAGATTTTAATAAGCCTACAGCATCAACAAATACCAGTGAGATAGACTCATATAGAGTTCCCGTCGTCTTAGTTATTAAAAAGAATCACCGAACGCTTGAAAATCTTCTTGAATGGCTTAAAGACAACAGTGCTCGTGGTGATAAAGAAATGATCGATCAGCCAATGCTACTCATTGATGATGAGGCTGATAACGCATCAATCAACACTAAATACAGTAATCAATTGGTAACCAAGATAAATGGGCAAATACGTGATCTCTTAAAAATGTTTCATCGCAGTTGTTACGTGGGTTATACAGCGACTCCTTTTGCTAATATTTTCATCGATCCGGATGATAATCACGATGTACATAAAGAGGATCTATTCCCTAAAGATTTTATTATCGGTCTCGATGCCCCAACTAACTACTTTGGTCCAAAGAAAATCTTTATAGATGGTCTACCTGATGACGAAGAGCCAACCTGGTTAAGGAGCATTTCGGATAATGAAGACCTCCTGCCGATAAAGCATAAGATTGAGCATGAGACCTATCAGTTACCAGATTCTCTGATGTTTGCGTTGCGTGCTTTTCTATTATCCCGTGCCATAAGAAATCTAAGAGGTCAATCAAGCTCTCATTGTTCAATGTTAGTTAATGCTAGTCGATTTACACGAGTGCAAAGTCAGCTTAAAAACCGATTGTATGAAGCGTTAGAACGGATTCAAAACGCTTTGAGGGTAAACTCATCTTCAACAAGTGCATTGATGGATCCTGAAATTAAAGCTTTATTTGATGTTTGGTATACGGAGTATGCTGAAGTAGGAAGAGTTGAGGGGGGCGAAACTAAATTTAAGTGGGAGGAAATTCAGGAATCTATATTTGATTCGATAGCTTCTGCAAAGGTTGTTGAAGTTAACAGTAGGGCCAATGAGTTAGATTATTCGAATACAGGAGATAGAGGGCAAACCGTTATTGCTGTTGGTGGTTTCTCGCTCTCTCGTGGCTTGACCCTTGAAGGGCTTACCGTTACTTGGTTCTTGCGTAATACCATGATGTACGACACCTTAATGCAAATGGGAAGATGGTTTGGTTATCGAAATGGATATGAAGACCTGTGTCGAATATGGATGCCTGATGATGCTATAGATTGGTATGCCTTTATCGCCAACGCAGCTGAAGAGCTTCATGATGAACTCAAAATAATGGAGCAGGTCAAAGCGACCCCTGAAGATTTCGGTCTGGCAGTTCGCAGCCATCCGGCATCATTGTTGGTCACCGCAAAAAATAAGATGGGAGCAGGTCGCGAAGTTACCACTCTTGTTGGTCTTTCAAATAGATTTATAGAAACAGCTAAGGTCAGTATTGCTCCTAAAGAGCTAAATGCGAATTTAGATATAGCTAAAAAGCTAATTTCTAAACTACACCAAGCCCTTTTCAAAATTGAAGATACCTCGTGGGGGGGATTACTTCGAGATGTGCCAATACAATATATCGATGAGTTCCTAGCAGGTTGGAGTAATACACCTGAGAGTGTGATTACTGAAACAGGGCCAGTTAGAAGCTATCTCAGCGCACGGAAAGAAGATGAGTTAGCTTTATGGGACTTGCTAATCCCAAGTCTGCAAAAAGGAGATAAAGACGATACGCTAGGGGTTAGTATCATCCCTACAACCCGTTCTATTAATCTTGATGATTTGAAAGATGGGTATATGTCCTTTAGTGGCAAAAAGATGAGGGTCGCATCTAGAGGTATCGAAAAAGCGGGTGTTGAGCCAAGTAAGGCACAAGCTGCTGAAAACTCGTATGATAAGAATGGTAACTACCCAGACTCAATTTATCGGCAAGTACGAGATAAGCCTTTATTTATTCTTCATTTTGTAAAACCAAAATCCCCAAGAGGTAAAGAGGGTGATAGTAGAGTGGCTTTGATTCCAAGTTATCCTGTTGTTGCTTGGGGGATTAGTCTTCCAGCTTCAAAAAAAGCATCGGAGAAAGTTGCTTATATTGTTAACACACAACGCTACAAAGAACTTTACGGTGAGGATGATATCGATGAGGAATATGAGGATGAATTGAATGGATAATTCACCATGGAAGGATCTAGATCCCAGCGATGCAAGAAGGGTTAACAATAACGGCCAGTTTGACTTTTTTTGGGTTGTTCTAGAGGAAAAAATGCCTGCGCTTATGCTTAGATTGCCAATTGAGCCAATCAGCAAACCCAAGCTTCCTGAACTCAAAAATCTCATTGCCAACTTTAGGATAATTTCTGGCCGTTGGTCATTCGTTCTCGCCCTTAAAGAAAAAAGCCAAGCGGAGCTGTTTGAAGCCCTTTGTAGAGATGTCGTTGAGTCAGGTGAGAAGGCTTCCAATTTGGATGAAGCCCTCTATAGGGCGATACAACGGACGAAAAGATGGCATCACCTTTTACGCTCAGGCCGTTCGGAAGGTCTCTCTATTGAGGAACAGCGAGGTCTAATAGGTGAATTAGATCTTCTTCGAGAGCTCGCGATGAATTTTGGTCCTGAAATGGCGGTTGAAGCCTGGAAGGGACCTTCTGGGGCTCCCAAAGACTTTGAGTTAATTGGATGCTGTATTGAAGTTAAAACGCGAAGAACTGCTGCAACACCTTCAATTTCTATTTCATCAGCGGACCAACTAGCCGATTGTGATGGTGGGCGTTTATTTATCAGTGTTACAAATATTGAATCTGCCATTGTACCTGAGGGAATGACACTGCATGACTATGTAGCGTTAGCCGAGGTTTTATTTCAGGAAGATTGTAGCACGTATACAAAGTGGGAAGATGCAATCTACTCAACAGGTTATGACCCATTAAATAAGTATGATGATCGCCGTTGGCTGATACGGTCCACCGCTTATTATGAAGTACTTGAAGGGTTTCCTCGTATTAGTTGCCCATTACCACAAGGCGTGCAGAACGTAAGATATTCTATTTCTTTAGATGCCTGTGAACCGTTTAAAGTAAATGATAATACCGTTAATTATCTCCGAGAGTTTATATAGACATGACAGAGCTTGCAGATTTCAACCTTCAATTTATTGCCGATATACAAGGTGATGCTGATGCCTTAGGACTTGTAACGGTAGAGGCTTTTTTTGAAAAAATTGGTGATTTATTAAGTGAGGCGGGTGAAATAGAAAGCGCCAATCGAGCTTTTTACGAAGGTTTATATTCGCGCGGGCCTGCACAAATTGACGGGTATGGCGGTGATCCTAGGGAGAATGAAGGCATACTGAGCCTGATACTGTGTGATTTTACTCTAGATAGAGATATTCGCCTCTTACACAAAGATCATGTGCAGCGTTTATCTCAAAAGCTTTTCAGGTTTTTAAACGCAAGTCTTAATGATCAGTTCCGAGAAAAGCTTGAAGAAACTAGTCCTGGGTTTGGTGTGGCTGATTTAATCAACGCAACATGGAATAGTGTCGAAAAAGTTAAATTAATTATAGCGACTAATGGAGACTATCGAGCTAGAGCCGATGCTACTAGTTTTGACGTTATTGATGATAAGCCAGTTACATTGAGTGTTTGGGATATTAAGCGTCTTAAGCGCTTTATGGAGCAAGGGCTTGCTAGAGCTGATTCGGTTATTAATTTTAAAGATGATTTTGGTGGTGGCATTTCTATCTTGAAAGCGTCTGGTGGAAGTGATGCCCTAGAGAGTTATTTAGCGATCATCCCGGGGAAACAGCTTGCGGAAATTTATGACAAATGGGGGCCAAGGTTACTTGAAGCTAACGTAAGAAGCTTTCTTCAAGTTCGGGGAAAAGTGAACAAGGGCATTCGCGATACTATTCGGGATGAGCCTCATATGTTTTTCTCTTATAACAACGGATTAAGCGCTACTGCTGATAGTATTGAAATAGATAAGACCGACTCAGGCTACCAATTAGCCAGTGTTAATAATCTTCAAATAGTTAATGGTGGCCAGACTACGGCATCATTATATGCTGCAAGCAAAGCGCTCAAAGAGCAAATACAGCAAGTATTTGTGCAAATGAAATTAACTATAACACCGAAAGAATGCGCTGAAGAAGTTGTTCCAAGAATTTCTGAATATGCCAATAGTCAGAACAAGGTAAATGCGGCGGATTTCTTTGCTAATCATCCATTTCATATACGTATTGAGGAGTTATCTCGCCGTATTTTAGCTCCTTCTGGTACAGATAGTTATCGAGAGACGAAGTGGTTCTATGAGCGAGCTAGAGGTCAATTTTCAGACGAAAGAAGCCGAAGAACGCAAACGGAGCGTAAGAAGTTCGATTCTGAATATCCTAGAAGCCAGTTCTTTGTCAAAACAGACCTTGCTAAATATGAGAACACCTGGGCGTGCTTACCGCATATTGTGAGTCTAGGGGCTCAAAAGAATTTTTCAGAGTTTGCGAAAAAAATTGGTAAAAATTGGGGTACAGAAGGAACGGCATTCAACGATATTTGGTTTAAGAGATTGATAGCCAAAGCGATCATATTTAGAACAACAGAGAAGCTCGTTTCAAATGCCGAGTGGTATGAAGGAGGCTATCGAGCCAACATTGTCACTTATGCAATTGCAAAACTTGTTAATGATGCAAAGAGTTTAGGCATGGTCATAGATCTTGACCTTATCTGGAAAATACAATCTGTTCCAGAAGATTTAAAGGCATCCATTTTGTTGTCTGGTGAGCTTGCCCAGAAGGTTATAACTACTCCTCCTGAGGGTATAAAAAACTACAGTGAATGGGCAAAGAAACTATTATGTTGGCAAATGCTTGCTGAAAGTAAATTGCCGTTGAGTGACGGGTTCAGAAGGGTCATCATATCTTCGGAATTTGCGGATGAAAATGTTCGAGAAGTAAAGGCAGAGAATGCCTTAGATAACTCAATCAATGTTGAAGTTGAGGTGTATAAACTAGGCGCTAAGTTTTGGGGTGATGCTAAGAATTGGGCAAAAGAGCGTGGTATGCTGACCCCAAGAGAAAATAGTATTATTGAAATTTGCGCGGCTATCCCTAGGAAAATGCCATCGTCGAAACAATGTGGAATTGCGTTTGAAGCGCTAAAGAAGCTACAGGCAGAAGGTTTTCACGCATAACTAGTTTCCATCATTAGTCATCAAATTTGGGTGAGTGCATAGAACATAAACCTGTTTTTCTAAAGTAAGCTATTGCCCGTCAATTTTAGCCTGGTATGATTGCCTAGCATTTTTATTGGTTGTAGTAGTGAAATGATAACAGGTGAAGTTCTTGTAATTGACCTCTTCGCAGGGCCTGGCGGGCTAGGCGAAGGCATATCTTCAGTCGTAGACGAAAGTGGAAACTATCCATTCAAAATCGGTGTATCTGTAGAAAGAGAACCATCTGCGCATAACACATTAACAACGCGAGCTTTCTACCGAAAAATTAAAGCATTAGATGGTGGGTTAGATAGCTACTTTAGGTATGTACGCGGGGAGCTAACCCGTGAAGAATTATTCTGTTTATATCCAGAGCATGCGAAAGAGGCAAGTAACGAAACCTTAGAAGGACCTAGAGCGCTTGGTGAAGATAATGCGCTCATCCACGCTCGAATTCGCCAGCTACTGACAACTCATCAAGGGCCTAAGGTCGTTATTGGCGGCCCGCCTTGCCAAGCCTATTCGTTAGCTGGTCGCTCTCGCAATGCGGGAAATAAGGACTACAAGGCTGAAGAAGATCATCGAAACTTCCTATATAAGGAATACCTTAAAGTGCTTTCTATCGCGCAACCTGATGTGTTTGTGATGGAAAATGTACGTGGTATTTTATCTGCCCAAATTAACGGCAAGGTTATGTTTCCTCAAATATTGGAAGATCTGAGGAACCCTGGCAAGGTAACGGGATCGCGCGGTGTATCCAAATATAGGGTTTTTTCACTTGTTGTAGAGGCTAAAAATTCAAAGGATCCAAAGTATGATGACTCCTCTGATTTTATTATTCGCTCTGAGCAATATGGCGTACCCCAAGCTCGTCATAGAGTCATTCTCTTGGGTGTACGGCAAGATATAAATCGTATACCAGCTACTATTGCTCCAATTAAAGAAACAGTCACCGTTCAACAAGTTCTATCAGATCTGCCCCCTCTCAGAAGTGGCTTTTCTAAGCAAAAAGATATTCAGAAGGACTGGGAGAAGCAAATTCGAGTAAACGCTAAAAAGGTAAAGCGTATATTGGCAACAAAATTTGATAGAGAAGCTGTGGATAATTTAGATCTTGAGCCTATGCTTGGGCTTGAGCGTCAAAGCTGCCTATTAGCGGAAAAAGAGCACAAGATACCTCCACATTTAGAAAGCTGGTATTTATATAACCATCCCGGTTGTGTGCTAAATCATGCGACTCGCGGACATATGACATCTGATTTACTTCGTTATGCCTTCAGTACTGCCTTTACTAAGTTAAGTGGTGGTATTTCACCTAAGGCGAGAGATTTCCCCGCTGAACTAGCTCCTGAGCACGAAAATTGGGATAGCGGCTCACATGCGGATCGTTTTCGTACCCAAGCGGCAAATAAATGCGCAACGACAGTGACTAGCCATATATCTAAAGATGGCCACTACTTCATTCATTATGACCCACAGCAGTGCCGCAGTTTGACTGTCCGAGAAGCAGCTCGCTTACAGACATTTCCAGATAATTATTTGTTTGAAGGAAATAGAACGCAGCAATATGTACAGGTAGGAAATGCTGTCCCACCGTATTTGGCGCATCAGATCGGCAAGGTTGTGTTGGGGATATTGGATGTAGATCAAATATGAATTCACAGTACTAATTAACTATCTGAATTGCTTACTGATAGAGAAGGCAACGAGGAACTAAAAACCAACCATAGTCTTTTTTGACTATGGTTGGTTTTGCTTTTTTATGTAAATCGTTATCAGCTTGATAGATAGCTTGAAGTTAGATTTTTTTCTTCCCGTACCCCAGGCCGTACCCAGGACGATTTTTTCTACAATTAAAAACCGTTTAAATCCTTATTTAATGCGCTCTAGCATCACGCCTGCTTCCATGTGGTGGGTGTAAGGAAATTGGTCGAATAGAGCGAAACGAGTCACTTTGTGTGTTTCACATAGAGTGTCTAAATTCTCTTTTAAGGTTTCTGGGTTGCAGGAGATATACACAATCCGCTCGTAGCCTTGCACCATTTTGCAGGTATCGATATCCATACCCGAGCGCGGTGGGTCAACAAAAATGGTGTTGCAACGATAGCTTTTGAGATCAACTCCCGCTTGTTGTAAACGACGAAACTCACGTTGACCTTCCATCGCTTGAGTAAATTCTTCGGCAGACATGCGGATGATTCGCACATTGTCTATTTTATTCGCCGCAATGTTGTATTGCGCGGAATCAACAGAAGGTTTGGCTAATTCGGTTGCGAGCACTCGCTCGAAATTTTTCGCCAATGCCAGTGAAAAGTTACCATTCCCACAGTAGAGCTCCAATAAATCGCCTTGGCTCTCTTGCGTGCAGTCAACGGCCCATTCCAACATTTTTTGTGCGACAGTACCATTTGGTTGAGTAAAGCTGTTTTCCACTTGTTGATAAATGTAACTTTGACCATGTACGTTCAGCTTCTCAATCACAAAATCTCGATCGAGCACGACTTTCATTTTACGTGCACGGCCAATCAAATTGAGGTTGAATCCCTCATCATTGAGACGCTGTTTTAATGCTTTTGCTTGGGTTATCCATTCTTCATCGAGTTGGCGATGATAAAGCAGAGAAACCAGTACTTCACCACTAAGAGTGGAGAGAAAATCGACTTGGAAAAGTTTACGACGCAGTGAGTCGCTGCCTTTAAGTGCATCGACCAAAAGTGGCATCAAATCATTAATTAAACGACTGGCCGCAGGAAACTGGTCAACGCGGTATTTTTCACGTGTTTCTTGGTTGAACATGATGTAGTAAAGCTCATCACCTTCGTGCCAAACTCGAAATTCTGCACGCATACGGTAATGCTGCTCTGGTGATTCAAACACTTCCAACTGAGGCATGTTGTATTGTGCGAACATTTGGGTCAGACGCTCGGTCTTTTCCGCCAACTGTTGCTGGTAGTGTTGTGGGTTTACATCAAGAGTCGCCATGGTATTACCTTTGCTTGGGTATGGTGCATTCAAATAATAAAGAGCGCAGATTTTATTCAATCCCTCGCGCTTGTCCAGTTTTGTCCTGAATTAGTCATTAATTGCGAGCTAACAAAAATAGCTGACACCAATCAGTACTAGACAAATTATCAATAGAGCCATAGTATCGCCCTCAGCTGGTGCTATCTAGCGGTATAGATGGCCGAAAAGGGAATCTGGTGTGAATCCAGAACTGACGCGCAGCGGTAAGAGAGAACGAACACCCAATATGACACTGCAGGAAAATGCTGTGGGAAGTCGGGTTAGTAGGTCAAGAGCTCTCAAGTCCGAATACCTGCCAGCAGCCAAATCTATTCCACCTTTTGGTTGATTTGGTAGGACTTACGCGAATTAGGATCACAATATGAATAAATCCCTTTTAGCGGCGGCTGTAGCATCGCTGCTTTCACTTATCTCCAATTTACACGCCCAAGAAGCATCTGCTGACGAAACCATGGTGGTTACGGCTAACCGTTTTGAGCAAAGTACCGAAAGTGTTATTGCTCAAGTGGAGGTTGTGACACGTCAAGATATAGCTCGTATTCAAGCTAAGTCACTAACTGATGTATTCAAACGATTAACGGGTATTCAAGTTACACAGAATGGTGGTAGAGGCCAGCAAGCTTCGATCTTTGTTCGAGGTGCTAACTCTGATCAGGTTCTTGTCTTAATTGACGGCATTCGTTTTGCTCGCGCTGCAAAAGGTGGTGTCGATTTCAGCCAGCTGCCAATCGCATTTGTTGACCGAGTAGAATATGTACGAGGTGCTCGTGCTGCTATGTATGGTTCAGAGGCTATTGGTGGTGTGATTAATATCATTACAGTTGTCAGTTCTGACAATGAAGAAACTGTAGTGAGTGCAGGATTAGGCAGCCGTGATTATGAAGAATTAAGTTTTGTTAGTGGTACTAAAATTGGCGAGAACGGTCATTTAAACGTATCGGTTGGTTACGATTCTGATGAGGGCTATAACGTTCACCCAATGCCCGGAGTAAACGATGGTGACCGTCATGGGTTTGAATCACGTAATGCTTTGCTCGGGTATGTACATAACTTCGACCAACAGTGGAGTGGCTTTGCGAATTTCCGAATGTTCGAGACTATCTCTCAATATGATGGTTCGTATGTTGATCATAATACCGGCAACCCTGTCCACTCTTACAAAGAAGCTGAAGTACAAAACTCTACTGTTGCTGCTGGCGTTAAATTTAATGGCAGTGAGCTAAAGTCTGAATTCCTAGTTAATTATCAAAACCAAGACAGCTGGAATTACGAAAAGTCTCTAGGTAAGAACTCTTCTTCGGCTACGTCTGATGAGCTTGAGCAACTTAATGTTCAATGGGTAAACTCATACAAAGTTACTTCAGCACTGACGTTAAGTGGTGGTGTTGATTGGCGAGATGAGGCCTACATCGTTAAGCCATCGAATACTGAATATGATCGAACCAATGTTGCATACTTCACGGCATTAAACGCAGATGCGGATAAAGTGTTTGGTGAGTTGAGCATTCGTGCTGATGACAATGAACAGTTTGGTACTGAAACAACGTATAACACAGGGTTAGGTTATCGTTACGCAGAATGGCTTGTGGTTAAGGCTGCCTATGGTACATCGTTTAAAGCTCCGAACTTGTATCAACTATATAGTTACTACGGTAATGACAAGCTAGAAGCCGAGAAAGCGGATTCATTTGAATTAACTTTTAGTGGTTTAATCCAAGAGGTTGATTGGTCAATTACTGGATACGATACAAACGTTGAAGACTTAATTGATTATAATTACGCGACGAGTAAGTATTACAACACTGATGGTGAAAGCCAATTACGTGGTGTGGAAATGGTTGTCGGTTTTGATACAGGCTTTATTAACCACCAAGTGAGCGCTAACTTCCAAGATCCAAAAGACCAATCTGGTGAACAGTTAGTCCGCCGTGCTAAGAAGATTTATAAGTATAACGCGGCAGCTAGTTTCGATGATGTTGATTTGTCATTGGGGTACCAATACGTCGGTGAGCGACCAGACTTCTCTGAAGAGTTGGCTGCATACAGTTTGTTTGATGTTTCAGTTAACTACTACGTAAATGAAAATCTTACTTTAAACGGTCGAGTCGAGAACCTTACTGATGAAGAGTACGAGACAGCTGGTGGATACCCATCTCCAGAGCGTACATATTACGTAAATGCTACTTACCAATTCTGATTTTTGAAACCGCCTGTGGGCGGTTTTTACTTTGCGAGTGTGATGATGAAAAAGAACGTTATCGTCAGTTGGTCTAGCGGAAAAGATTCAACCCTCACTTTAGAGCGCTTATTGGAAGATAGCCGTTATTGTGTGGTGGGCATTTTTACCACTTATGTCGAAGATGAAGTGCCCTTTCAAGCCACCCCCTTGTATGTAATTGAGCTACAAGCACGACTTTTAAAATTACCCGTTGTCAAAATAGAGCTGCCTGCCGTATTTCCAAGTAACGAGCTTTATCAATCGACCATCATCAGCGCATTAAAACAAAGTGGATTAGAGATAGACGCCGTTGCTTTTGGCGATATGTTCTGTAACGGTATTGCGCAGTATCGCAAAAGCTATATTGAACCGGCTGGCTGGGAGTGTGTGTTGCCCTTGTTAGGCGAAGATAGTAGCGCTCTTGCGCGAGAGATCATAAATCGCGGCATCCAAACCATGGTGATGACGACAGATGGTCACAGCCTCACGCCAGACTATTGTGGACAACCTTATGGACGAGCGTTTATTGATTCTTTACCAGCAAAGGTTGACCCGTGTGGCGAAAATGGCGAGTTTCATACACTGGTCACCGACGCTCCCTGTTTTTTGGGTGGAACACTGGAGTTAGAGTTGACGCATCTCCAACTGGGGGAACGTTTTTGTCACCAAAGATACCGAGCAAGAGCATTGCCAATTGATAAAGAGCGAGTATGATCGGAACGTTTTCATTATAAGGTGCTCAGAGTGTCGCAACCGTCTCAGCTTAATGTGCTTATCTTTGACTCTGGTGTTGGTGGGTTATCGGTTTATCAAGAGGTCCAAGCCAAACTACCACAATTAAACTACATCTACCTGTTTGACAATGAAGCTTATCCTTATGGTGAGCTCAATCAAGAGGTGTTAATTAAGCGTGTGGTTAGGTTGGTAAGCGATGTCGTGGTGAAAGAGCGCATTGATTTGGTCGTTATTGCTTGTAATACCGCAAGCACCATCGTCTTACCCAAGCTGCGTTCTTGTCTTGCTGTACCAGTTGTGGGGGTTGTCCCTGCGATTAAACCGGCCTCGTCACTGGCAAATAAAGCCGTGGGACTCATTGCCACCCCAGCGACTATCACTCGTCAATACACTCACGATTTGATTCGAGATTTTTCATCTGACAAGAATGTTGAATTGCTAGGGTCAACGCGCTTAGTGGATATGGCAGAAGAAAAATTGAGGGGCAAAGCTGTCGATCTTGCAGAATTAAAAGAGATTCTTAGCCCTTTGGTGAACCGTATTGATGTGGCGGTCCTTGGCTGTACACACTTCCCATTAATAAAAGAAGAGATCCAAGCCGTATTAGGGAAGAGTGTCGTACTAGTTGATTCTGGAGAAGCTATTGCTCGTCGTGTGCAAGAGCTATTGGGTGTGAAAAGCGAGCCACAATGCAAAATCAAACAACACAAGATATTATCAAGCGCACCTCCTTGGGAAGAAAGCGCGCTCAATAGCCGATTAGCTCACTTAGGTTTTACTCCTGTTCAAACATATCGTCATCAGGATGTTTAGGATCATTCGCCACACGTACTTTTAATGTACGCTGCATATAGTCTTTCTCATTCAAAGCTGAAATAGCACCATCTACATTTGCAGAAGCCATCACAACAAAGCCAAATCCACGCCTTTTGCCCGTTCGCTTATCTTTCATCAAACGTACGGCAAAGACCTCTCCATATTTGGCAAAAAGTTCACGAACATGAGCTTCATTCGCTTTGTATGGCAAGTTACCGACATACAGTGTTTTCGTTGAGAGTTTTGACTCCTCATCATCGGTTAGCGTTTTGCTGCCAAAAAATTTAAAAACAAGAGCGGAAGAGACAACACCAATAACAAAAGTAATTGCGGGAGAAAGCGCGACCAGAGAAAAAAGGATTGCGCCTATTATTGCAAGAGATGCAACCAGTAAAATCGATTTATTAGAGTTCATATTGGAATACTACATATCAAGTAAAAGAAGAAGGATGTCTAGGATTAACAAAATAGACACATCAATCTTACGTTTATGCTTGGTGTTTTTCCAACCAATTGCTGTGATAACCTTCAAATGTTGAAGTTTTATTCAATAAAACGCGACATTGGTGGCTTTTTAAGCGAATGAAAGGTGATTTTAAAAAAGAACTTGTCACATTGTAAAACCTCCCTATAATGCCGCCTCACTGACACGGAGTGAGGCAAGCCTCACAAACGAGTTACTAGTTGAAAGAGAAAGATAATTAAAAATAACTCTTGACTCTTAAAAGCTAAAGCGTATTATTCGCACCCCTAGCGACACGGACTTAACGGTCTTGTTCGCCAGGAACGCTCTTTAACAATATAAACCTATCAATCTGTGTGGGCACTCGTTGATGATAATCAAAAAAGATTTATCAATGAACTGAGTGACCAATCAGAATCAAGTTTACTTGATTTTGGCACAGTCAATT
>NZ_SHMN01000002.1:0-288177 GCF_029478525.1 Vibrio sp. 1151_11
AGCAATACATTTCGCCAATACTGTCGGAATTTAGTCAGCTCTATCCCGATGTGATCCCTTATCTATATTTGAACGATAACTTATCCAACTTGGCCGAGTCCGGCTTGGATATCGTTATCCGATACGGAGAGCTGGCCGACAGTAATCTTATCTCTCGTAAACTGGCGTCCAGTCGCCGAGTGCTTTGCGCTTCTCCTCAGTACTTGGCAAAGAAAGGCACGCCGATCACGCCACAAGATCTCGCTCAGCACGATTGTTTAGCCATGGTCCGCAGCAATGAAGAATTGAAAACCTGGCACTTTCAAGATGAAGATCAGCACAACGTCATTACTGTCGTGCCAAAGCGTTTTTCTGATGATGGCGAAGTGATTCGTCAATGGGCGTTAGATGGTGCTGGCATTGCGTTGAAATCGATTCTCGATGTGCAGGAAGACATCAAACAGCAGCGTTTAGTGACAGTGCTTAATGGTTACATGAAGAACTTCAATACATCGACCTCTTCAGCAGGTGCTGATTTGAATGTAATTTACCTAAGTAGAAAGTATCAACCGAGGCGAGTTCGTTTGTTTCTCGAGTTCTTGATTGAGCGCCTGTGTACCGTATTCGAAGATCAAATTCTGTAGGGGCTATACTCTAAAATGTTCGATTCAATCTAGATTTAGATACAAAAAAAGACGTCCTAGGACGTCTTTTTTCTTGAATTTGGCTCCCCCTGCAAGACTTGAACTTGCGACATACGGATTAACAGTCCGCCGTTCTACCGACTGAACTAAGGGGGAATTGCTTTGAGCGGTGCGAATGGTAGCGAGTGGGGTGTTCAGTGTCAACCTTTCCAGCCGAAGAAAAAGTAAAAATATTTCCCTGAAAATACTTTACTTTTCTGTACCCCTTATCGGCATTAGGCTAGGTTTAGTTATCCACCAAAATTGTGGATAAGTATGTTGATGAATCCTGAGCAATTCGTTTTATCAATGATTACTGAGTTATTGCTTTACTCACTCATTGAGTTTGTTTTATTCATAACACTATGTTTTGTATTTTATTTTTCGATTTATCAACTGAAATTATCAAACAACAATGAAAATGAATGAAGATAGGAAAAATGGAATGATTTTAAAAATTTGGGGAAAACAAGTGGATTATTTTTGAAAGTTAGGAGTGGTTTTTTACGAATCAGGCCGAAGATGGTAGCAAACGTATGGAGAAGAAACTAGCATTTTTTCAAAACAGGGGTGATTTACGACGCAACTATTTTGAACAATTACTTGCAACAAAACATGGCTAACAGCGAGAATGCCTATTCAGTTATAGAGGACAACGGCATTATGAGCAAAACGTTTGAATTGGTATCGGGCTATCAACCCTCAGGCGATCAACCTACGGCGATCAAGCAATTGTTTGATGGGCTAGATGCAGGTCTTGCTCATCAAACCTTATTGGGTGTGACGGGTTCAGGGAAAACATTCACCTTGGCTAATGTGATCGCCAAGGCGCAGCGTCCGGTTATCTTGTTGGCACCGAATAAAACGCTCGCAGCCCAGCTGTATGGTGAGATGAAGTCATTTTTCCCCAATAATGCGGTTGAGTATTTCGTCTCTTATTACGACTACTATCAGCCAGAGGCGTATGTACCGACCACGGACACATTTATAGAAAAAGATTCCTCGATTAACTCACACATAGAACAAATGCGACTCTCCGCGACTAAAGCGCTGCTTGAGCGTAAAGATGCGATTATTGTGGCTTCTGTATCGGCGATTTACGGTTTGGGTGATCCTGATTCTTATCTGAAAATGATGCTGCATGTTCGCCGTGGTGATGTGATGGATCAGCGCGACATTATCCGCCGTTTAGCCGAGCTCCAATACACACGTAACGATATGGCGTTTGAACGTGGTCAATTTAGAGTTCGTGGAGAGGTGATCGATATCTTTCCTGCGGAATCGGATTATGCGGCCGTGCGTGTTGAAATGTTCGATGATGAGGTGGATTGCATCAGTTTGTTTGACCCATTGACGGGCGCAATGATTCAGCGAGATCTTCCTCGCTATACCATCTATCCTAAAACGCACTATGTTACGCCAAGAGAGCGTATTGTCGATGCGATAGAGCACATCAAAGAGGAGCTACGAACTCGCCAAGCTTATCTGTTGGAAAACAATAAGCTACTCGAAGAGCAGCGCATATCGCAGCGTACTCAATTTGATATTGAAATGATGAATGAGCTCGGTTTTTGTTCAGGTATTGAAAACTATTCTCGTTATCTCAGTGGGCGAAAAGAGGGAGAGCCGCCTCCGACCCTGTTTGACTATCTACCGCATGACGGTTTATTGATTATCGACGAATCACACGTAACCGTGCCGCAAATTGGCGCGATGTTCAAAGGCGATCGTTCACGCAAAGAAACGTTAGTGGAGTTTGGTTTCCGGTTGCCTTCCGCTTTAGATAACCGTCCATTAAAGTTTGAAGAGTTCGAATCACTTGCGCCGCAGACGATTTTTGTTTCTGCTACCCCGGGCAACTATGAGCTAGAAAAATCAGCCGGACAAATTGTGGATCAAGTGGTGCGCCCAACCGGATTACTGGACCCCGTGCTGGAAGTACGACCAGTTGCAACACAAGTGGATGATGTGTTGTCAGAGATCCGCATTCGCTCAGCGAAAGATGAACGTGTGCTGATCACGACATTGACTAAACGCATGGCTGAAGACTTAACTGAGTATCTTCATGAACATGGGGTTAAGGTCAGATATCTGCACTCAGATATTGATACTGTTGAGCGGGTTGAGATTATTCGCGACCTTCGCCTAGGCGAGTTTGATGTGTTAGTGGGTATTAACTTACTGCGTGAAGGTTTGGATATGCCTGAAGTCTCTCTCGTCGCAATTCTTGATGCGGATAAAGAAGGCTTTCTACGTTCAGAACGTTCATTAATTCAGACCATTGGCCGTGCGGCACGTAACATTGAAGGCAAAGCGATTCTCTATGCTGACCGCATTACTAACTCAATGAAGAAAGCGATGGATGAGACCGATCGTCGCCGTGAAAAGCAGCAAGCACATAATGAAGAACAAGGGATAACACCTCAGGCGCTGAAACGTAATGTCAAAGATATTATGGAGTTAGGTGATATTACTAAGTCCAAGCAGCAGAGGATGAGCAAACAAGTACCTTTGTCTAAGGTGGCAGAAAGCTCGCAAACTTATGAAATATTCACGCCGCTACAACTGGAAAAAGAGATCGCCAAACTAGAAGGGTTAATGTACAAACACGCACAAAACCTAGAATTTGAATTGGCTGCCGAAAAGCGTGACCAAATTGAAAAACTGCGTCAGCAGTTCATTACCAACAGTTAAAAAAATAGCCAATAGAAAAAGGTCTATTGGCTGTTATTTGTGAACACTTTATTCACTAACAACGTCAGTTGGCTAGGTGACCCCTAAGGGTCATATTGAATAGAGCACATATCGTGCCAATTAATTTTATGCAAAAAGGGCTATTAACTAACGAATTAGTGCCTTTTTGTTATTTTATTTTGCAAAATGCGAACCTTAATGCAATAGTTAAGGCAAAGTGCAAAATAATAATGGCTAGAATATGCAACCTGACTTTTCTCTACAAAAGGCTAAATATCTTTTGATGGTGGAAGATACGGCTTCCGTTGCGGCGCTGTATCGTTCATACCTCACCCCCCTTGAAATCGATATCAATATTGTTGGTACAGGTCGTGATGCGATAGAGAGTTTAGCTCACCGAGAGCCGGACCTCATATTGCTGGATCTTCGATTACCCGATATGACGGGCATGGACGTTTTACATGCTGTGAGAAATCAATACCCCAATGTGCCTGTGATATTCATGACCGCTCATGGTTCCATTGATACCGCCGTGGAAGCGATGCGTCACGGTGCCCAAGATTTCTTGATCAAACCTTGTGAAGCAGACCGCTTGCGCGTCACGGTTAACAACGCCATACGTAAAGCTAGCAAACTAAAAAATGAGGCTGGTAACCCAGGTAATCAGAACTACCAAGGTTTTATCGGCAGCAGTCAAACCATGCAATCAGTCTATCGAACCATTGACTCAGCGGCCTCCAGTAAAGCCAGTATTTTTATTACTGGCGAAAGTGGCACGGGTAAAGAGGTGTGCGCAGAAGCGATTCATGCGGCCAGTAAGCGTGGCGATAAGCCCTTCATTGCGATTAACTGCGCTGCAATTCCTAAAGATTTAATAGAAAGCGAACTCTTTGGCCACGTGA
This sequence comes from Vibrio sp. 1151_11, assembly GCF_029478525.1. Lineage (NCBI taxonomy): Bacteria > Pseudomonadati > Pseudomonadota > Gammaproteobacteria > Vibrionales > Vibrionaceae > Vibrio > Vibrio sp. 1151_11. The sequence goes on from NZ_SHMN01000002.1 coordinate 4,259, forward strand.
AAGGCGCATTTACCGGCGCCGCGACCGATCGCCAAGGTGCTGCCGAGTTGGCTGATGGTGGCACACTGTTTTTGGATGAACTGTGTGAAATGGATTTGGATTTGCAGACCAAGCTGTTGCGCTTTATCCAAACGGGTACATTCCAGAAAGTGGGCTCATCGAAGATGAAAAGTGTCGATGTCCGTTTTGTCTGCGCTACCAACCGCGATCCTTGGAAAGAGGTGCAAGAGGGGCGTTTTCGTGAAGATTTGTACTATCGTCTTTATGTGATCCCATTGCATTTACCACCGCTACGCGAGCGAGGCGATGACGTTATTGAAATTGCTTACTCTTTGCTCGGCTTTATGTCTAAAGAAGAAGGCAAAGGTTTTGTCCGCTTAGCGCCAGAGGTTGTGGAGCGTTTTACGCGCTATGAATGGCCGGGTAATGTGCGTCAACTGCAAAACGTGTTGCGGAATGTGGTGGTATTGAACCACGGTAACGAGATCGAACTGAGCATGCTACCCCCACCGCTAAATCAAGTCGTGGATAACAAAATTCGATTAGCAAACTTAACGACGGAAACACGCAAGGAAAATATAACCGTGCACGATATTTTTCCTTTGTGGATGACGGAAAAACAAGCTATCGAACAAGCGATAGAAGCGTGTGATGGCAATATTCCTAAAGCAGCCAGTTATTTGGACGTTAGCCCTTCAACGATCTACCGCAAGCTGCAAGCGTGGAACAGTAGAGAGAACTCATAGAGATGGAACTGATCAATAAAAACAAAATTGCGCATTTGGCTCAAGAAATTGGAGAAGAGAATGTGCCAATATTGCTCGATATTTTTCTCAGCGAGCTGAGCGCCTATACACAGAAGCTAGCTGATCAAAATCTGCCGGATAAAATCGAATATTTAAAAGACATCAGCCATGCTCTAAAAAGCAGTGCCGCCAGCTTTGGTGCGGATAAACTGTGCGCTAAAGCGGTGGATATCGATAGCAAAGGAAAGGCAAACTGCATTTTTGATGAGGCTGAAGAAGTGGCGGCGATGCGCGCTCTTATCGAAGAGACGCATCGTTGCTATTGCCACTTGATGGATTAACTGCCACTTGATGGATTAGCTTGTGAGTTGATTCTCAATGGCTTTTTGAAGTTTAACTCGGTCGTGCCGCCAGTCACGATTGGATGATGCTAGCTCTGTAGTGACACAATGCCAGTGTTCAGCCAGCTCCGGATGTGGTGTATCGCCGATCACCACATCGATTTTTCGCGCGTGGCAGGCGCGCTCACACCATTCCAATTTCTGCCGTAGCGACATGCGACCAGCAGGTCCTTGCTCGGGAGACAAGTTCTCAACAAAAATCAGCTTTGCTTTTACGTTTTGCTCAATGGCATTGCCAATTTCGGGCAGCAGTAGTGGTGGCATCACACTGGTGAGAAAGCTTCCCGGGCCAAGGATGATGCAGTCTGCTGCACTGATGGCGAGTATGGCTTCTTTGGTTGCTGGCACTTCAGGTGATAAATCTAAGCGCCTTAAATCTTCCGTCATCTCGTCCACGTTCGTTTCACCCGTGACCCAGTGACCATCCATAGAAAGTGCACTAAGATCAGAAGGATGCTCTGACATAGGTAAAATATTAACATCGACTTTGAGCATGTTGCGGATCAAGTTGATCGCGTCTAAAGGGCGCACAGATAGGTTATCTAATGCAGTCAGCATCAAATTACCGAGATTATGGCCATTGAGTTCTCCCGCACCTTTAAAGCGATATTCAAACATCATCGAACTGATGGAAGGCTCAGTGATCAACTGGTTGATACAGTTACGTGTATCGCCCCATGCAATGCCACCTTGGCAGTGGCGAATGCGCCCAGTGGAACCGCCGTTATCTGTGGTGGTTACAATCCCTGTCGCATTGGAGCCAAAATCTTTTAACGCCGCTAGCATGCGTCCAAGCCCATGTCCTCCGCCAATGGCGACGACTTTCTTTGAAGTGTATAGAGTCATCTGTTCTTCTTATTTTTTAATAATTAACTACAATTTAAATCAGCTTGTTCACAACCCATACTCATTAGGAGGTAAATTGGGTAATGGACTCTTTTTTTTTACGATAAGGGTAGAATCACTTACTAATATTAAGTATTTTACTTATCAGCTGCTGTAGAGATAGTTAATTATACTACCTCAACGGCTGCCATAGCTCCGAGCTTAACTGGCTAAGTCTCATTTTTGTGAGATAGGGTGGTTAAGCCAGTGGTCTAATACCACAAGGGCATAATTGGAAATGATTATGCCTCCCGTATTTGGAAAGGTGTTCCGTGGCGCAACAGTTCGAAGATAGATTCCAACGTAAATTTTATTATTTACGTTTATCTGTTACAGATGTCTGTAACTTTAAATGCACATATTGCCTGCCTGATGGTTATCAACCTTCGGGGCAGAAAAACTCGTCTTTTTTAACCCTTCCTGAAATACAACGCGTCGTGCGAGCGTTTGCCGACTGTGGTACGTCGAAAGTACGCATCACAGGGGGGGAGCCGACTTTGCGTAAAGACTTTAACGACATTATTGCTTGTGTGGCGAATACCGCTGGTATAGAGAAAGTGGCGACCACCACCAACGGTTACCGTATGGCCAAACAAGTACAAGGTTGGCAATCGGCTGGGTTAACGCATATCAATGTCAGTGTCGATAGTCTTGATCCAAGAATGTTCCACCAAATCACGGGTGAAAACAAATTTACGCAAGTGATGGCGGGGATTGATCGCGCTTTTGAAGTCGGTTACCAGCAAGTTAAAGTCAACGTTGTGCTGTTAAAAGACCTTAATCATCAGCAGTTACCTGCTTTTTTAGATTGGATTAAACATCGCCCTATTCAACTTCGTTTTATTGAACTAATGCAAACTGGTGAAATGGACTCGCTGTTTGAGCGTCACCATATTTCAGGTGTTGCCATTCGTAATCAACTGATTGCCAATGGTTGGGTGCTGAAAACCCGAGCTCACAATGATGGGCCAGCGCAAGTATTTGTTCATGCCGATTACCAAGGTGAAATCGGCCTTATCATGCCGTATGAGAAAAACTTTTGTCATAGCTGCAACCGCTTACGTGTTTCGGCAAAGGGGAAGTTACACCTGTGCCTTTTCGGTGATCAAGGCGTTGAATTGCGCGATCTGCTCGCTCAAGATAATCAACAGCAAGCCTTAATTGAGCGCATTCAAGCGCAATTACAGACCAAGTCGGTCAGCCATTTTTTACAAGATGGCAATACGGGTATGACACCTAATCTCGCCTCCATTGGCGGCTAATGGCGGCTAAATTCTTTTTGTCACTGGCTATTGTTTAGCGGGTGATGTGGGTACACATTTGAACAGTAGGTGAACACATGGGTCACGCAGAAAGCGCATTTCAACCAGCACATATTGCCGTACTGACGGTTTCAGATACTCGTACTGAAGAAAACGATACTTCAGGCGGTTACTTAGCTGAGCAACTTCAACAAGCGGGACACATTCTGGCCGATAAGCAGATTGTTATTGATGATCAGTATAAAATTCGCGCGATTGTTTCTCAGTGGATCGCGGATGAAAACGTGCAAGCCGTGCTGATCACGGGTGGAACGGGTTTTACCTCACGCGACAGCACACCAGAGGCATTAAAGCCCTTGTTTGATAAAGAAGTGGAAGGTTTTGGCGAGCTGTTCCGATTGGTCTCTTACGATGAAATTGGCACTTCAACCATTCAGTCTCGCGCCATTGCAGGTTTTGCCAACCATACGGTTATTTTTGCCATGCCAGGTTCAACAGGAGCGTGCAAAACCGGTTGGACAAAAATCATCAAACAGCAGTTAGATGCCAGCCATCGCCCATGCAACTTTATGCCACATCTTTCGGTTTAACGGGGTTTCAATGAGCGAATTTACTCATATTAATGCCTCAGGCGAAGCCAATATGGTCGATGTCTCTGCCAAGGCTGAAACCGTACGTGAAGCACGTGCGGAAGCCTTTGTGAAGATGTCACCACAAACGCTGCAACTGATCCTTTCTGGGCAACACCACAAAGGTGATGTGTTTGCCACCGCGAGAATTGCGGGCATTCAAGCGGCGAAGAAAACATCGGATTTAATCCCACTGTGCCACCCATTGCTGCTTACTAAAGTAGAAGTGCAGCTTGAAGCCATCGAAGCACAAAGCAAAGTTCGAATTGAATCATTGTGTAAATTAACCGGTAAAACAGGGGTTGAAATGGAAGCCTTAACCGCGGCATCGGTGGCGGCGTTAACCATTTACGACATGTGTAAAGCAGTACAAAAAGATATCGTGATTGAACAAGTGCGCTTACTTGAAAAAAGCGGCGGGAAATCGGGTTACTTTAGCGCTCAGCCACAACAAAAGGTCACGCATGATTAATGTCCTCTTTTTTGCTCAAACTCGTGAGTTGATCGGCCAAGACAGCATTCAACTCAAGGCACAGTTTGCTACGGTTGAAGCACTGCGTAGCCACTTAGCCTCGCAGCCTGGGAAATGGGATTTAGCCTTGCAACCGGGAAAACTGCTGGTGGCAGTCAATCAAACCATCGTTGCCTTTGATTACCCGTTAAGTGATGGTGATGAAGTGGCTTTTTTTCCTCCAGTAACCGGAGGCTAGTGATGGATAGTCGTATTTCCGTTCAAATATCAGATTTCTCGGTAGACGCAGAATACCGTGATTTGTCGCAAGGTACTTCCGCTGGCGCTGTGGTTACCTTTATTGGCAAAGTTCGTGATATGAATTTAGGTGATAATGTTATTGGCTTAACGCTTGAGCACTATCCGGGAATGACAGAAAAAGCTTTGAGTGATATTTGTGATCAGGCTCAGGCACGTTGGCCGGTGCAAAAAATCCGTGTGATCCACCGAATCGGTGATTTAGATATTGGCGATCAAATCGTGTTTGTAGGCGTGTCGAGCTCACATCGTGGTGCGGCTTTTGAGGCGTGCGAATTCGTTATGGATTACCTTAAAGCCAAAGCACCGTTTTGGAAGAAAGAGCGCACCACCGAACAAACACGCTGGGTGGAGTCTCGAGATTCAGATGCACAAGCCGCGCAGCGTTGGGCTAATCATCACACCATCGACTAAGCCTTGTGTAGTATATGAATAGTTCCGCGCTGTTGATTCTTCGCGTGAAACAGCGCCTTATCGGCCGTTGATACAAACTGTTCTGGCGTCATGCCAGTCGGTATGTGTTCGCAATATTGGATGCCGATAGTAATCGATACATACAATGAGACATGAGAATAGCGGTGAGGGATTTGCAGCTCTCTCACTTCATTAAGTAGTTGCAATGCTTTTTGCTCGCACTGTTTAATATCAATATCCGCAATAAACAGTAGAAATTCATCTCCTCCATAGCGAAAGCAGAGGTCATCTTTACGTTTCCAATGCTGCAGAGTGCTCGCTATCTTGCGCAACACAGTATCGCCATTCACATGGCCATAATGGTCGTTATATTCTTTGAAGCAATCTAAGTCGATCATGAAAATTGCAGCACTACTTTGCTCACGCTTGATCTTATCTAACGCTTTGGGCAGCAATGAGTCCATCGCATAACGGTTATAGACCTGAGTTAAATGATCCACATTGGTCAGTTTTTCTAACTCAAGTTGGTGTATAGAAAGCCGCTCTAACGTGCGCTTATAAGCGGTAATATTTCTCACAATCCATAGCACGTACTCAGTATTTTTCAGCGGGATGACCAATGCGTTAAAAAACTGAATATCGATAGGGCCAGAGCTGCCTTTAAATTGAGCTATCACCCTTAGGTCGAGATCGTATTCAAACTCTCGCATTTGTCCGTTATCAATGACTTCTTGGATAATTTGATGAAACCAAGCGGCTTTTTTTTCGGGTAATACCTGGTATAGATTGAGGCCAATGAGAACCCTTGGGTCGTGGTGTCGGCTGCGATCCGTTCCTCCTAAGGCCTCCACATATACGCCATCGCGGTTAATCAGAAAAGTGGGTTCGGGTAATGACTCCAACAAGCTGCGCATCAGTGCTGGGTTTTCTATAATCTCGGAAAACAGTGGCGAATTCACCATGCCCAGTCCTTATTAATACAACGGTCAATGTTTAAGATATAAATGATATTAACTGTAAAATCTTGCGAGACATCGTGTTCTTAACGTGTTGTTTGATTCAAAAATGAGACGTTTTGATAAAAGATTTTGCCATTTACCCTTGATGAAAATTAACTATTTGTAATATCGATAGTTTGTGCCGATGAGCAAAATCGATTTTTTCCATTTAGCAAAACGGTGAAATTAGTCAACACTTAACTTAAGGCAGCATACCGTTGCAACCAAGGAGACAGATATGCAATCGCTAATAGTTAAAGACTATATGACATTACAAGCCATCACCTTCAAACCGGACATGCCAATGACTGCGGCTTTAGAAAAAGTGATGCGTTCGGAGCATCTTGGTGGTCCTGTTATTAACGACCAAGAACAAGTGATTGGCTTTCTATCAGAGCAGGATTTGCTCGATAAATTGGTGAAGGTGAGTTATTTCTGTGAAGACACCCATTTAGTCCGTGACTGCATGCACCCTGAAGTGCTGTCCGTTTCATCAGATACTTCGATTATTGAGCTTGCTGACATGATGAAAGTAGGAAAACCGAAAGTTTATCCTGTGATCGATCAAGGTAAATTGGTTGGCATTATTACGCGCAGAGATGTACTGAGAGCATTAGGGAAAAACTTAACGCATTGTTTTAAAAAACCAACATAGCAAACTATACCCTTCCTACTTGAAGCTGCAGCGGTGTTGGCTACGTTCGTTCACCCCAATCACATAGTTTGCCTATGCTCATGGGGACTCACTCACTTGCCCCTACCTGCAACTCCAAGTTGTTTGGGTATATCAGCAGTAATAAATAAAATTCTAGAGGTGCAGTGCACCTCTTTTTCATCGAATCAAGGTGAATGTGCGTTAAGTTCAGGTTTAATAAAAAGGCGCTTGACATTAGAGTTGACTCCAAGGTTTAAGCTTTGTGCATCAGAGAAGGAGAATCCTATGTGTACAAAACATCAAGCTTGCTGCTCTACAAAAAACGGCATGGCAAACCCGCAGCCGGTGTCATGCGCTAGCCTCAAAATTAACGCGATTAAAGCAGCAGGCGTTAATTCAGATGAAGAGGCGTGCTGCGGGTCACAAGACTGCGCCAGCAATGATCCTGATGATGAACCCGCGCAGCTCACGCCAGTTGAAACACAGTTTAACCAAAGCTGGAAAATTGAAGGGATGGATTGCCCATCTTGCGCACGTAAGGTTGAAACGGCGCTTAAAAAAGTGGGTAATGTGATCGACGCCAAAGTGCTGTTTGCCACTGAAAAATTGGTGGTTAAGTTTAATACCGAAGAGGTAGCGCTTGAAATAGAGCAAGCGGTTCGTAACGCAGGTTTTACGGCTCACCGCATTGATGCGGCTAATCCAGTTTCTGCCCCCATTCATAGTGACTGGAAGTCGGTCATAAAACAGAACGTGCAGATCCTCTCCATTGCTGGCGCTATGATACTCGCCGCTATTGTGCAGCCTTATTTCCCTCAAATCAGCGATGGGATGTTCATTTTGACCTGCCTTGCAGGTTTGTATCCTATCGGCAAAAAAGCGATTCAACTGGCACGCTCAGGCACACCCTTTGCGATTGAAACCTTAATGAGCGTTGCGGCGCTCGGAGCGCTCTATCTTGGTGAAACGGTTGAAGCGGCGATGGTGCTATTACTCTTCCTCATCGGAGAGCGGCTAGAAGCTTTTGCCGCTTCTAAAGCGCGTAGCGGTGTACAAGCTTTAATGGCACTGGTGCCTGAAACGGCAACAAAAATTGTGGCAGGAGAACGCATCACGGTGGCAGCACATGAGCTAAAACCGGGGGATGTAGTGGAAGTTTCTCCCGGCTCTCGGCTACCTGCGGATGGTCAATTGCACGAAGCGTCGGCCAGCTTTGATGAGAGTGCGTTAACGGGCGAATCACTGCCTGTCGAACGTTATCAAGGTGATAATGTCATGGCGGGTGCTGTGGTTGCGGATCAGGTGGTGCGTTTCACCATCACGTCCAAACAGGGTGAAAACGCGATTGACCGCATTTTGCATCTGATTGAAGAAGCGGAATCTCGCAAAGCGCCGTTAGAACGTTTTCTTGATAAATTTAGTCGCTGGTATACCCCATTAATGATGTTGGTTTCATTAGCCGTGGTTGTGATACCGCCGACACTGTTTGCGCAGCCATGGGAAACATGGGTTTACCGTGGCTTAGCCTTACTGCTGATTGCTTGTCCATGTGCGTTGGTTATCTCAACTCCGGCGGCCATTACTTCTGGCCTTGCCGCAGCGGCGCGTCGTGGTGCACTGATCAAAGGGGGCGCGGCGCTCGAACAGCTTGGAAAAATAGAGAGTATTGCTTTTGATAAAACAGGCACTTTGACTAAAGGTAAACCGGAAGTCACGGATGTGGTTGCGCTCAATGGCTGGAATGAGGAGCAATTATTGCGCTATGTCGCAGCGGTTGAAATGGGCTCGAGCCATCCTCTGGCAACCTCTTTAGTGAAAAAAGTGCAAGCAATGGCTTTGCCCATTCCAGAAGCGATAGACAAGCGAGCATTAGTTGGCAGTGGGGTTTCAGGGGTTGTGGAAGGGAAATCACTGCGCGTATTAGCGCCAAGCAAAGCGAATGTTGCGTTTTCTGATGCATTTAGCGCGCAAGTGGAAGCGCTAGAGATGCAAGGCAAAACAGTGGTGGTGGTTTTTGAGCAAGAGAGCATTGTTGGTTTAATTGCATGGCAAGATACCTTGCGTGAAGATGCCAAAGCCGCCATTGAAGCACTGCATCGTTTGGGGATCGACACTATCATGCTCACTGGCGATAACCCTAGAAGCGCTGCGACGATGAGCGCTCAATTAGGGATAGATTTCAAAGCCAGTTTATTACCGCAAGATAAAGTGGAATACATTCAACAGTTGGCGCAGAGAAAACAGGTGGCGATGGTCGGGGATGGCATTAATGATGCGCCTGCAATGAAAGCGGCCAGCATTGGTATTGCGATGGGGGGTGGTACCGATGTTGCGTTGGAAACGGCCGATGCGGCAATTACTCACAATCGATTGGCCGAGCTCGCCACCATGATCGAGCTATCACAAGCTACACTCGCCAATATTCGCCAGAATGTCACGCTAGCGCTAGGCTTAAAAAGTATCTTTTTAGTCACGAGTTTACTCGGTATTACGGGCTTATGGGTGGCGGTGCTGGCCGATAGTGGAGCTACCGCGTTAGTAACGCTCAATGCGTTGCGTCTATTGAAATTTAAAAAATAGTCCGAGGCTAAAAACCAAAAAGCTCAGTAAGGCATGGCGAGTCGTTATCTCTCATGCCTGTTGGGTTTGCACCCTATTGTGGTAATAGTGTGAAATGCGTCGATATTGCGCTTGTATTTTGTTACGCAGTATTGGAAATCATCTTTTAGGGTTGGGTGTTATTTCATCAATCTTGCTGTTTTTTGTGATGCAAACCGTTTTTATGAGAATGTGTTCGTTACATTGCGTCATTCATTGTGAATTTGATCACTCTTTGTTGGTGCGTGGTCCGCTAGAGTAGCTGCATACCCGATGTATATCTATGAGCTGAACAAGCCGCAATAAGGAGTCACTTATGTCTCAAGCCGTTTTCCATCTAGGTGTTACCGAAGCCGATCTGAATGGTGCTACTTTGGCCATTATCCCTGGGGATCCAGCCCGCGTACAAAAAATCGCTGAAGAGATGGAAAATCCAGTCTTTCTTGCTAGCCACCGTGAATACACTGTGTACCGCGCAGAGTTAGACGGTAAGCCAGTCGTTGTTTGTTCTACTGGTATCGGTGGTCCTTCTACGTCTATTGCGGTTGAAGAGCTTGCTCAACTTGGCGTGCGTACTTTCCTACGCGTAGGTACTACTGGTGCAATCCAACCTCATGTCAATGTGGGTGATATGATTGTCAGCACAGGTTCGGTGCGCCTTGACGGTGCAAGTTTGCACTTTGCGCCAATGGAATTCCCTGCTGTGGCTGATTTCGATGTCGCCACTGCAATGAAAGCGGCTGTAGTGGAAAGTGGTGCAACCGTGCACATGGGCGTTACCGCATCAAGTGATACTTTCTACCCAGGCCAAGAGCGTTATGACACCTTCACTGGTCGTGTTGTGCGCCGTTTCCAAGGCTCAATGAAAGAGTGGCAAGACATGGGCGTATTGAACTTTGAGATGGAATCCGCCACTTTGCTAACCATGTGTGCGAGCTCAGGTTTGAAAGCAGGTTGTGTGGCTGGTGTGATCATCAACCGTACTCAAAAAGAGATCCCAGATCACGCGACACTCAAAGAGACCGAGGCTCGTTCAATCAAAGTGGTTGTCGAAGCTGCGCGTAAAATGCTGTAATTGAGTTCTGAATTTACACTGATGTATCTATGTACACGGTGAGTGATTAGGCCACTTTTGAATAAAGTGGCCTTTTTACTTTCTAAATAATCACCAGTCAAACAGTCACCAGCTAAACAATTACTCACTAAGCAATCGCCAATTTAGGCAACGGAATGTACAAGCTCTCGGTTAAGTCGCTGAGCATCTGGTCGTAAACGTGAGAGATGCTGAGTGAAATATCCGAAGTGATTTGGTACATCGCTCCAGCTTCTATTTGAAAGGCAGGATGATCATGCAGTTCGCTCAGGCTATGCAGCGCGGCTGAGCAGCTTGGCGAAGCTACCGTTAAAGGGCTGATTAAGGCGAGTTGATTCATCCTACGCCTGGCAACCTCACTATAATGCTGCAAGCGTATGCGGCCATCTTGAGTATCCATTTCATCAATGCTGATGCGTAACTGAGTTAGCGCGTCCATCGCATCAATGACCTGTTGCCAATTAACATGGTATTCATCGCTGAGATCTTCGCGGTTGGATTCCACCAACCAAGCCAGTATCACCTCATCCATTAAGAACATACAGTGACGAATTATTTTACCATGCATCATTTGGTTACGAGCCACAGAGCGCTCTGGCCACTCCTTCATGAGTGCTTTAAGCTTAATTTGCAGCACACGGTACATTGGTTTGTTGTCAAAGTGTGCGATAGCAATTAAGTGATTACTTTTTTCGTATAGCGTATCTTGCAATTCATTCAACTCAGTGTCGCGTCTTTGACCAGAGGCTAGTGTTTGATGGGTAATGTTACGGTGCTGACGGCATAAAAACAGTAGCTGGCGAAGGTCGATCAGCAGTTGATATTTACGTTGTAATGTGGATTCACGCTGTTTTGCCAGATAAAACATCAGCCACAATATACCGATAGAGATAAGCATTGAGATAAAAACAAACATAACCAACTCCTTGTTAATGTTATACCAATCTAGAGTTAGCAGGGTTAATGCCAGTTTTTTATTTGTTTAAATTCAATTGCTTATGTATTTTCGCGTTGAAGTGATGCATCTTATTGGTGCGTTTTGAACTAAAAGTGTGAGCTGGATCGATTTTGAGCAGTATGGTGATAAAAAATCCCCAACACAGAGCGTGTTGGGGATGCTATCGTGAAGATTGATGTATTACAGGATGCGCATGCCAGCTTGAGCACCTTCATGTGGCTCAAGAATCCATAGCTCGCTGCCACCAGGGCCTGCGGCTAAGATCATGCCTTCTGACATACCAAACTTCATTTTACGCGGTTTGAGGTTCGCTACCATGACGGTGTACTTGCCTACTAACTCTTCGGGTGAATAAGCGGCTTTAATACCGGAAAACACTTGGCGAGTTTCGCCACCAATATCTAATTGGAATTTGAGCAATTTGTCCGCTTTTGGCACCGCTTCGCAAGCGATGATCTTAGCAACGCGTAAGTCCACTTTAGCAAAATCATCAAATTCGATTTCAGCTGCAATAGGGTCTTTACTTAGCTCAGTTTCAACTGTGGTTGGTTGCGCGCTCTCAATCGCGGCTTTTTCTGCTGCCGCTTCTTCTTTAGACGCTTCAATCATCGCTTCAACGTGTTTCGGATCAATGCGATTAAACAGCGCTTTGAATGGCGTGAGCGTATGGCTTGTTAATGGTGTTTGTACGCCTTCCCAAGTGAGTTCTTGGTTTAAGAATGCTTCGGTACGCGCCGCTAGTGCTGGCATTACAGGTTTTAAGTAAGTCATTAATACGCGGAATAGGTTGATACCCACTGAGCAAATGTCTTGTAGCTCTTGCTCTTGACCTTCTTGTTTAGCCACAACCCAAGGCGCTTTTTCATCCACGTATTGGTTCGCTTTGTCCGCCAATGCGGTGATTTCACGAATGGCACGGTTAAATTCACGGCTTTCGTAAAGATCAGCAATGCGATCCGCTGCTGCGGCAAATTCTGCGTACAGCTCTGGTTCGGCAAAGGTTGCAGACAACTGATTTTCAAAACGTTTGGTGATGAAGCCTGCATTACGCGATGCAAGGTTGACGATTTTATTGACCACATCGGCGTTCACACGTTGGGTGAAATCCTCAAGGTTCAAATCAAGATCGTCGATACGGCTATTGAGTTTTGCAGCGTAGTAGTAGCGTAAGCATTCTGGGTCTAGGTGGTTTAAGTAAGTGCTTGCTTTGACAAACGTTCCTTTAGACTTCGACATCTTCGCGCCATTGACAGTGACATAACCGTGAACGAAAACGTTATTAGGCTTACGGAAACCACTGCCATCAAGCATCGCTGGCCAGAATAGGCTGTGGAAGTAAACAATATCTTTACCGATGAAATGGTACAGTTCGGTTTTACTGTCTTTATTCCAGTATTCGTCAAAGTCTAAGTCATCGCGTTTGTTACATAGGTTTTTAAATGAACCCATGTAGCCGATAGGCGCGTCTAACCACACGTAGAAGAATTTGTTCTTTTCGCCGGGGATTTCAAAGCCAAAGTATGGCGCATCACGTGAAATATCCCACTGTTGCAGGCCGCCTTCGAACCACTCTTGCATTTTATTGGCGGTTTCTGTTTGTAGCGAGCCAGAGCGAGTCCACTCTTTGAGCATGCTTTCAAATTGAGGAAGGTCAAAGAAGAAATGCTCGGAATCCTTCATTACTGGTGTCGCGCCAGAAACGGCCGATTTCGGGTTGATAAGCTCTGTTGGGCTATAGGTTTCGCCACACGCATCGCAGTTATCACCGTATTGATCTTCTGACTTACATTTTGGGCAAGTGCCTTTCACGAAGCGATCAGGCAAGAACATCTCTTTTTCTGGGTCAAACAGCTGAGAAATGGTGCGGCTTGAAATGAAGCCATTTTTTTTCAGCTCAAGATAAATGTGAGAAGCCAGCTCGCGGTTCTCTTCGCTGTGAGTGCTGTGATAATTGTCAAAGCTGATATCAAAACCTGCAAAATCTTTTTGGTGCTCTTCACTTACTGCGGCGATCATCTCTTCAGGTGTAATACCCATCTGTTGTGCTTTAAGCATAATTGGCGTGCCGTGAGCATCGTCTGCACAGATGAAGTTTACAGTGTTGCCGCGTAGGCGTTGGTAACGAACCCAAATGTCAGCTTGGATATGCTCAAGCATATGACCAAGGTGGATCGAACCGTTAGCGTACGGAAGGGCACAAGTTACCAGCAGTTTCCTTGAAGAAACGTTTCTTGGGTCAGTCGCCATACTTAATATTCGCTTTTTTGATAGGTATGAAAAATAGAGACCAATACTACCTTATGCAGCGAGCGACTCCAAGGCGTGAGCCTAAGGAATCCCGCAACTTTTTTGGGGTTCAGTCTGACAATAGAGAGTGATAGCATGAGCAAAAAGGAGAAGCTATGCAGCCGTTCACATCTAAACAAGATTTTTGCGATTGGTTAAACCAATTTGAACACCCTCATCTTATTGCGGGGTGGGCAAACCAACCGCATTGGGTTTCGGTTACAACAGCGGGGCGTTTGACGGTTCATATTCCATTTGCCGCTAAAAATTTGCTGAATGAGCTTTCCGAATGGGTCCTCTCCAAGCAGCAAACCGATGCGCTTGCTCCATTCAGTGTTGAGATAATCATTGCGCCGAAAGCGCTAGCGACGACGGTAGCTCATAGTGTTAATGGTGTTAAAAATATTATTGCGGTGACTTCAGCTAAAGGGGGCGTCGGCAAATCAACCACCGCCGTCAATCTTGCTCTAGCCATTGCTCAATCTGGGGCGAAAGTTGGCTTGTTGGATGCGGATATTTATGGCCCTTCAGTGCCAATGATGCTTGGCAAGCAAGAAGCAAAGCCAGATGTGCGTGATAATAAGTGGATGCAGCCAGTTGAGGCATTTGGCATTTTCAGCCATTCGATTGGCTATTTGGTTGATAAATCTGAAGCGGCGATTTGGCGCGGGCCGATGGCATCGAAAGCACTGGCGCAACTGCTCAATGAAACCGAGTGGCCAGATGTGGATTATCTGGTCATCGACATGCCACCGGGGACAGGTGATATTCAACTCACCTTGTCACAACAAATTCCGGTAACGGGCGCGGTGATCGTCACCACTCCGCAAGATCTGGCATTAGCGGATGCGCGCAAAGGGGCGGCCATGTTCGAAAAAGTCGACGTTCCGGTTATCGGGCTTATTGAAAATATGAGCTATCACATCTGCAGTCATTGTGGAGAGAAAGAGCATATCTTTGGTGTCGGTGGCGCGCAGAAACTGGCCAGTGAATATGGGTTGGCGCTGCTTGCACAAATTCCTCTGCACATTGCCCTGCGTGAAGACATCGACCAAGGTCGTCCTACCGTGGTTGCTCAACCAGAAAGTGAGCATACACAGCGTTATCTTCAACTGGCGGAACGAGTCTGTTCAAGCCTATATTGGCAAGGAAAGCCTAAGCCAGATGCAATCAGTTTTACATTGGTAGACTAGTGTTGGTCCACAGTGCTGTGAAAGTAGCACTGTGGTGATCTCTTCTGAAATGCGACGAAAACGTTTGCTTGGTAGTTTGTTATTCAAACCTCTTCCAAAGTCCAAATCGAGACTGGTATCAGGGGGTTGAAGTCCCTATAATCGGCCAGTTTATCTATTTTCATCACCAAACCATCACCGGGTGCAAAAATAATGTCTGAGAATAATCAATGCGTCATCGTAGGTATTGCTGGCGCTTCAGCTTCTGGAAAAAGCCTGATTGCAAGCACGATTTATAACGAACTTCGTGCCAAAGTAGGCGACCACCAAATTGGTGTGATTACGGAAGATTGCTATTACAACGACCAAAGCCATCTCAGTATGGAAGAGCGCGTTAAGACAAACTACGACCACCCGAATGCACTTGACCATGATCTACTTTGCCAACATTTAGAACAATTAACCCGTGGCGAAGCGGTTGAAGTGCCAGAGTACAGCTACACTGAGCATACTCGCACCGCGAATACAACGCTATTAACACCCAAGAAAGTGATTATTTTAGAAGGTATTTTACTGCTGACAGACCCACGTTTACGTGACTTAATGCATGCGACCGTATTTATGGACACTCCGCTGGATATCTGTTTATTACGCCGAGTGAAGCGTGATGTAGAAGAGCGCGGCCGCACCATGGATTCGGTATTGAAGCAATACCAAAAAACGGTTCGCCCTATGTTTATGCAGTTTATCGAACCGTCAAAACAGTACGCGGACATTATCGTTCCTCGTGGCGGTAAAAACCGTATCGCCATTGATGTATTAAAAGCCCACATCGCGAAATTGTTGAAATCTTAACTTTTGTGGTCTTTATTTTTAAGCAGACAAGTGGCACTTTAGGTGCCACTTTCTTTTTCTAATTAAGCAAGGAAAAAGCTGATGAAAAAACTGTTTCTTTTCATTGCCATTATTATCGGTGCGTTAATCGCTGCCGCGCTCGCACTTGTCCTGTTGGTCAATCCTAACCAATTTAAGCCCTTGATTGTAGAACAAGCCAAACAGAAAACGGGGTTGGACTTAGTCATTGAAGGAGATATCAGTTGGAGTTTCTTCCCTTCGCTTGGCTTTGAGTTGGGCAAAACTGAACTCAGAAATCCACAAGGTTTCAGCGCTCCAAACCTGTTTAAAGTCGATCAAGTTGGTATTGAAATTTCGGTGATGCCATTGCTGGATAAGCAACTGGAAATTGGCAACATCCGCCTAAATGGTGCTGAGTTCCATCTTGAAACTCTTAAAGATGGCCGTTCAAACTTAGATAGCTTAACTCAAGCCGCGCCTCAACCAGCCGCCTCTTCCGCCGTAAACGAAACAAAACCAGCACAAGAAGAGACAAGCAGCGTCAATGCGAGCAACCCTGTTCAAGAGTGGACGATTAACTTAGCGGGCGTTAGCGTCGAAAACGCATTACTGGAAATACAAGACCGCAAAGCCGGTACACATACCAAGCTGTATGACGTGGCGGTCAATCTTTCAGAGTTTGCGGTGGATAAATGGACGTCAGCAACTTTTGCCGCCAAAGGTAAAAATAACCAACAAAACTTTGCCGCAGAAGGGCGAGCTAAATTCAAATTAACCGCTGGTTTCAAGGATTATGCGCTGAAGAACGTTGTGCTTGATGCGAGCTTTAGTGACCCATCAAACCAGATTGATTCTGCGAAGATTGAATTAGCCACGTTCGAGTTTGATAAGAAGAATGCGCTGTCATTCAGCGTGAAAGGAAAGGTAGCGGATTTAAAACTTGATGCGAAGGGGAGTGCGCAACTGACTCTCGATAAAGCCATGAGCTTGGTGAAGATTGATACGCTGGTGCTGGATACCAATCTAGAAGGAACCAGTTTGCCACAAAGCCCAATGCAGATCGGTTTAACTTCGAACATTCGTTTTGATCTCTCTAAAAACCAACTGGATGTCTTACTCAGTAAATTAACCGCAAATGCATTAGAATTTGATGGTGATGTCAAAGTGACGTTGGCTGAGTTCCCTAAAATCCGCTTCAATATGCATAGCCCAAATATCGATTTGGATGAATTTTTAGGGCTTGCGAATCCAGCAACGGCAAGCAGTGCCGTGAGTGAAAGTAAGGCATCGTCAGGCTCAACGTCAGCAGCGCCTGCTACGGTGAGCGCTGAAGTGGAACCGGATCTCAGTGCATTAAAAACGTTGGATGTGCAAGGCAAGGTCACCATAGACAAGTTCAAAGCTAATAATGCTCGATTACAGAATGTGCAAACCAGCTTTAGCGTCGATCGTGGCATCGTGAATTTAACCTCATTCAGTGCCAACCTTTACCAAGGTACTATTCAGGCGACCGCTCAACTGGATGCAACCAAAGTACCTGCCACTTATAGCGCTAAAAAAAGCGTTAAGGGAGTACAGGTGCTGCCGCTATTAAAAGATGTACTCAATAATGAGATGTTACAAGGCACGGGTAACATCGATGTGGATGTAAAAGGTCGCAGTTTGACGCCAACGGGCATTCAACAAAACCTTGTCGGAACCGTGAACATCAACTTTGCCGATGGTGCAGTCAACGGTATTAATGTCGCTCACCTTATCCGTAGCAATTACGCCAAAATTAAAGGTAACAAAGTTGATGACGACCCAGTGAAGAAAACCGATTTTAGCGCCATGACCGCTACGCTGAAATTGAACAAAGGGGAAGTCACCACCAATAACCTCGCCATGCAATCACCACTGTTGCGTATTCGTGGTGAGGGTAAAGCGAATTATCTGCAACAAACGGTTGATTTCTTGGTGAGCACTTCTGTGGTGGGAACGCTAGAGGGGCAAGGTGGCAAAGACATCGATGAGCTGCGAGACGTCACGATTCCTATCAACATCTCAGGTCAATGGAGCGATCCTCAATTCAAATTGGTTTTTGATGATGTGCTAAGACAAAAAGCGGAAAAAGAGATTGACCGTGGCTTGGAAAAGCTCGGCGTTGAGATAAAAGACGAGAAAACCAAGAAAGCGGTTGATGGCTTATTAAAAAGTCTTTTTAAGTAATTTACTGGGTTGATTTCATTATGATTGATCAAGCCTCCTCAATTTAGAGGAGGCTTTTTTATCACCAGTCGATGCCTTTTCGTGCTTTGATGCCCGACTCAAAGGCGTGTTTCACATTTTTGACTTCCGACACCGTATCGGCGATTTCAATCAAGCTGCGGTGTGCTCCTCGACCCGTGATCACCACCGACTGCATTGTTGGCCGTGTTGTTAAGGCTTCAATCACTTCGTCTAATTCGATATAGCCATAGCTCACCATGTAGGTCAGCTCATCAAACAACACCACATCAATCGACTCATCTTTAAGCATGCGTTTGCACTCTTGCCAAACCCCTTGCGCCGCTGCGGTATCGGCTTCTTTGTTTTGTGTTTCCCAAGTAAAGCCCGTCGCCATGACTTGAAATTCGACGCCCAGTTTTTCAAGCAGATTACGTTCACCGTTTTCCCAGGTTCCTTTAATGAACTGGGCTACCGAACATTTCAAACCGTGGCCAACAGCGCGCGCAATGGTGCCAAAACCTGAAGTAGATTTCCCTTTGCCATTTCCAGTAATGATCAATAACAACCCTTTCTCTTGCTGGGCCGCGGCAATTCGTGCATCGACTTGCTCTTTTACTTTCTGTTGTCTCGCTTTATGGCGTTCATTTTTAATTTCTTCAGTCGACATGCTCAATCCTGTTCATTAATAGCGTTGTCGCTATCATAGCTCAACTACTCGGCAGCAAAAACCATCGAAATTACAAGGAATAAAAAAGCCAGAGCAGTGCTCTGGCCTTCTGGAGTGTTTCTAATGAGTTTAGAAGCGGTAATTGGCTTGTGCGCCGATAAGCCAAACATTACCCGTCGTTGTACCAGAAAATTGGCCTCCAACGGCTTGCGCTGCATCATCTGAAGCATAACCACGAGATTCCACAATGTTGGCATCTTTGGCAAAAATGTAAGTAAAGCCAGTGTCTACGGTGAATTGTTCCGTGAAGGCATACTCCGCACCAACGCTTAACCAAGTTCGATCAGTTTCAGGGATGGTAATGGTACGGTTTTTATCGTTAACTGCCGCCATATCGTAAGCAATGCCTGTACGCAGTGCTAATTTTGCATCGACTTGGTAAGTAGCACCCAGAGCAAAACGGTAATTGTCTTCCCAGTTTTCTTCTTTAACCATCACCGAGCCAAGAGTGTTTAAATCCGCTTCAAGCTTTTCGAAACTGCTCCAATCGGTCCAGTTAATACTGGCATGTAGTGCCAGCTGTTCACTTAGTTGGTGGTAGCTAGCCAGTTCAGCGGTGGCAGGCATAGTGAGCATCATTGAACCTGTATCATTCACTACCTTGCCCGATTCTTTCGAAAATATATTCGCTGTGCCAGTAAGCTTTAGGTCAACTTCGGATTTATAAGTAAAGCCAATGCGATTGCTATCATTGATCTGCCATGCCGTACCCACTTGCCAACCCCAAGCTTTATCTTCACCTTCCATGTACTTTAGTGTTGTACCTTGTGGAAGAGGCTTAGTTTGAGCCGGAGAGGTCGCACCGAAATGGCCTTCTCCAATCACATAACGAATGCCACCGCCAACGGTAACCGCATCAGTGAGTTGGTAGCCGATGTTGGCATTGACTTCCATTGTTTTAACCATCGCTTGATTACCAAAATGGCTCGCGCTGAAATTACGGTCAAGCTCGGTCTCCATGCCATAGTTAGTACCGAGTGCTAAACCTAGTACCATTTTATCGTTCACTTGATGTGAGAGGTAAAAATTGGGGATGACGGCATCATTTGCGAAGTCATTTGAGCTTGCTTCTAATGCGCCGTTGATTTTTCCATTCACATCAACATTCGGATTAACGTAAATTGCACCAACAGAAATTTGCGTACCTTTCAAATAAGTCAGCATGGCAGGGTTACGCCATTGTGCACTGGCGTTATCAGCCATAGCCGCTTCACCGGCGTAAGCACGCCCGAGGCCCGTTGCAGAGTATTCTGCCAATTGGAAACCGGCGGCTTGAGATGCGTTTGATACGCTGAATAGTCCACATGCCACTGCAAGTGAAAGAAGAGTTTTATTTGATTTCATTATAATGTTCGCTGAAATATTTGAATTCGGTGTGGGGATTTTAAGGTTAGAGCTAATGCTTTAAAAATATAAAGCAGTGAATTTGTTGTTTTTGAAATTAAAATCCATTAAAGGCTTAATTATAAGCGTAATACTCTGCTTGTTATGAAAGTGTTTCTGATTTTTGGCGAACACTTGTAGTGTGGTTTAAGACCCAAAAGGTACAGTTGTTAGCTGAATTAGGCGAGGAGATGATATTACAAGCATTAAAAAGGGCTGGAAAACCAGCCCTTTATTGACGCTATGCTAATAAACGTTGCGCTTAGAAGCTGCGGCTATATTGTAAGCCGACTAGGATTGCATCTGCGTGAGTCGTTGCCGTCAAAACAGTACCAGCCGAATTCTCAGTCACTTGCACATCCTTACCAAGTAGGTAAGTGAAACCAAAGTCTACATTAGATCGCTCATCAACTTCGTAAGTAAAACCAGCAGAGAGCCATTGGCGATCTGAGTCTGGCACTGAGACTGAAGTTAAAGAATCTTGTGCGCTGGTGTCATACATATAACCAGCACGTAAAGTCCAATCGCTGTTTAGGTAGTAAGTTCCACCTATCGCATAGTGCCAACCGTCTTGCCATTTATACTCTTTATCATAGCTACCATTAGTTAGAGCACCTACTGTTGAACGAGAAGAATCTAAATTTCTAAAATCAATTTTGTCGAATGAACTCCAACCAATCCATTGGACACTATAATGCACTGCAAACTGTGTCTCTTTGATTTTATGAAAACCAGAGAATTCAGCAATATCAGGCAATGGTAGGGTAATTTCTTGTCCATAATCGTCCTTAGCTGTGAATTCAGGACTGTAGTGGTATCCGAAGCCAAATCGATTATTTTCATCTAATTCATACACCGTACCCAAATTAAATCCGACCGCCCAGCCATCAGCTTTGTCGACATTTATTAATGAGGTTCCCTTAGCTGGAATAACCTTACTTCCAATTATCATTGTATTGGCAGGAAATCCCTCGCCTGTTGTACGCTTCATGGTGCCTTGACCATAAATTAAATCTAACCCGGCCCCTATACTCCATGATGAGTTTATACGGTATGAACCAGCCAAACCGAAATTAAAACTTTTAACATCGGTTAAGCCTCCATACTCTGCCGCAGGGTAGTTATCAGAAAATTCTGTTTTGGTACCAAAGTTAGTATAAGCGTTTACACCCCAAGCAAATTTATCGTCCACAGGAACAACTAGATGGATGTTTGGTGCAATGGATGTTCCGCCAACGTCATCAGTGTCTTCGATATCGATAGCGTTTTTGAAAACGCCTGTATATTGAGTGTTTTTTACATCAATCATCGTTGTGATGGATTCAAAGCCCAAAGAGAGTGAGGTTTCATCAAACAACGCCATTGCGGCAGGGTTACGAGCCATCACCGATGCGTTATCGGCAATAACAGCATCACCAGCAAATGCACGACCTAGGCCAGTCGCAGATTGTGCATTGAGCTGAAAGCCCGCTGCCAGTGCTTGTTGTGAAGCGAGAGCTACCGTTACGGCAAGTAACGATTTTTTAAACAGACGCGTCTTGTTCATGGTGCTTTTCCTTTTTGATTTCATCGCCTCTAATGGACGTTGTTTTTGAGCAAATGCTCAATTGGTGGCTGATACTAGAGGCAAGTATAGAAGATAGAAATCCGACCATTGTCTAATTGAATGATAAAATTGCAGAAATGATGTCTATTTGGCAGGAAAAAGGCGGAAAATGCTTATTTATAGAGTTTAAGCTCTACTTTTGTCTAGGGAACCTGGCCTGCATTATATACAGGCCAGGAATGGTTTTAATGGGAAGGTTTTAGCATAGGCATTAGTTTTTTAGCGATGTTCGTGACATCTTCGCCATTTTCACCGACAAGGATCAGGCTAGCATCACCGACGGGTTCGATGATTCCTGCCATGCCTTGCTCATTAAAGTTCACGGCTTGTTCACTGGCAATGCCTGTGAAAAAGAGCGTCACTTTCCCGCTTTCACCTTGAAAAACCATGTGCAGAGCGTTTGCCTTACCAAAACCACAGTGGTTTAGGTAATAAACGTGGTAAGGGAAGTTACTGCTTAACTGATAAGCGAATGGCAGCATTTTGGCGTTGATCTGCGTTGAATTCACTTGTTCATCCAGTTGGTTGACAAAGCCTTCTTCATCAATGACGTGTTTGATGGCGGTGTCCATTAGGCTTGCCTGCGCTGGTGGAATGAGCACATTTCGCCAATTGATTTGGCCAACCAATAAACCAAACACAAAAGCAATCGATGCAGCCAATGTCATCGCTTGCTTGGCAAAAGTAGGTCGGATGACATTGCTTGCCATTGTGGTTTGACTAAATAGAATACGGTCTGCGAGATCGTCAGGCACGTCTACATTCATTGCAGTAGCAATCGTTGCATCTAAGCTCAATATGTCCTCTAGGAACTGACGATTAGTATCACTAGTGGATGCCGCTTGGATAATCTCTTGGTCATGCTGTTTTGGATCGGACATAACTCGGCGGCGAAATTCTAATTCATCCATTTTGCTGCCCCTTATACGCTTCTGATGAATCCAATTGTTCTTTTAATTGATTACGAGCTCGAAACAGACGAGTCATGACCGTGTTCTTATTGAGTTCGAGGATCTCGCCAATTTCATCACCACTAAAACCACCAATGACTTGTAGGAAAAGAGGTTCGCGGTATTCAATATCCAGCTTCATTATCTGTGCCTGCAACCACTCTTGTTGATGATGAGGATCATCGTTGACTTTTACGTCACCGCTGTAGTCATCAATATCGACCAACTCAAACTGCTTGCGCTCAAAGCGGCGCGCGTTCTCGCGACGAAGAATAGTTATAAGCCACGATTTGGCCGCTTTCTCGTCGAGTAAGCTATCGAGAGATTTCCAAGCCCTCAAGCAGGTTTCTTGGACTAAATCTTCAGCAATGCTTTTATCTTTACATAGCCAATAGGCATAACGAAAAAGATCTCGATGATAAGCACGCACAAGCGTTTCATATTTTCTCTGTCTGTCAATATTACTATTGACCGGGCTGCTGGACTTTTTCTTTCCAAACATGGTTATTATCGACACATGAGTCTCCGTTTGCTCTGTGATTTCTTCTTTGTTTAGGCCATTTTATGGTCGTCTTGCGATGAATGCTTCGCGTATCCGTTCGCTTTCGATCCGTTCAAGTTGTTCGGTAACATCAATTCAAGCGTCGACGGCTTTTTAATTTCATAGTATGGAATAAATCAATATAAAATTGATCTACTTCAAAATCTCATAGCACGAAGTGGCTATAGTACACCTTGTCATCTCGTTAGTCATTGCGACTAACATGTTGAGCAAGATGACACTTCCTTTTGAAGGCTGACTTTACTTTCTCCTAATCAGGAAACTGATTATTTCAATTGGCGTAAGTTAATTGCTTTATATATTCCGACCACACATTATTGTGTGGTTTTTTTTTTTGCTTATATACCCTTCCTACTTGAAGCTGCAGCGGTGTTGGCTACGTTCGTTCACCCCAATCACATAGTTTGCCTATGCTCATGGGGACTCACTCACTTGCCGCCTACCTGCAACTCTAAGTTGTTTGGGTATAACTCCATTATTCATTTAAAGATTAAGTGGTTATCCATCTCCTCTCCCTACATTACTTTCTTCGATTCGATGCGAATATCACGTTTATTTAAACACTTGTTTGATTGTTTTAACAACCTCGTTACAATGCGCCAGGTCAGACCTCTATTCTAAGGAGAAACAATGGGCAAACAGGAAGTCAAAACGCGCTCTGGTGAGCGTGTGGCTATCGTCGCGGGGTTGCGTACCCCTTTTGCGCGTCAAAGTACCGAATTTAGTCAAGTTCCTGCAGTCGATTTAGGCAAGATGGTGGTGAGTGAACTGCTTGCGCGAACGGAACTCGATCCTAAATTGATCGAACAACTCGTCTTTGGACAAGTCGTGCAAATGCCTGAGGCACCAAACATCGCGCGTGAGATCGTTTTAGGGACAGGAATGAGCATCCATACCGATGCCTACAGCGTCACACGAGCGTGCGCTACCAGTTTTCAGGCGGCGGTGAATGTGGCTGAAAGCATAATGGCTGGCACGATTGATATTGGTATGGCTGGTGGTGCCGATTCGTCTTCCGTTTTGCCGATTGGAGTGTCTAAAAAATTAGCCGCTAGCTTACTCGCTTTAAGTAAAACCAAAACCGTTGTTCAGAAACTCAACATCTTAAAATCATTATCTTTTAAAGATTTAATGCCAGTCCCCCCCGCGGTCGCTGAATATTCAACGGGCCTTTCGATGGGGCAAACGGCTGAGCAGATGGCAAAATCTCATCACATAAGCCGACTGGATCAAGATGCTTTGGCACATCGTTCTCACTCTCTAGCTTCACAAGCTTGGAAAGAGGGCAAAATCCAAGGCGAAGTCATGACGGCATTCCCAGAGCCCTATAAAAAGTGGATCGCTGAAGATAACAATATTCGTCATGACTCGACTCTGGAAGGTTATGCCAAGTTACGTCCAGCGTTTGATAGGCAATATGGTAGCGTGACGGCCGCCAACAGCACACCACTAACCGATGGCGCTGCCGCTATTCTATTAATGCGTGAAGGCCGTGCTAAAGAGCTTGGTTTGGAGATTATGGGTTATATCCGTTCTTACGCTTTTTCAGCGATTGGTGTTGAACACGATATGTTAATGGGGCCGTCTTATGCGACACCGTTAGCCTTACAACGTGCAGGTATTGAGCTTTCCGATCTCACATTGATTGACATGCATGAAGCGTTTGCCGCGCAAACCCTCTCTAATATGAAAATGTTCGCCAGTGATAAGTTTGCACAGGAACATCTTGGTCGAGCAAAAGCGATTGGCGAAATTGATATGGATAAATTTAATGTGCTAGGTGGTTCTATTGCGTATGGTCACCCCTTTGCGGCGACGGGTGCGCGCATGATCACACAAACACTGCGTGAACTAAAACGACGTGGTGGTGGTTTAGGGCTGAATACCGCTTGTGCAGCGGGTGGTTTGGGCGCGGCAATGATTTTGGAGGTTGAATAATGAGCACAGAGAGAGCTTTTCATTTAACAATTGATGAACAAAATATTGCGTGGCTGGCGATTGATGTTCCCGGCGAAAAAATGAATACGCTACAAGCGGCGTTTGCCCAAGAGATGCAAGAGGTTTTTGCGACCTTGGAGGCTCAAAAAACCAGCCTAAAGGGGATGGTGATTCACTCGCTTAAGCCAGATAATTTCATTGCTGGAGCGGATGTCCGTATGCTGAACGCTTGCCAATCGGCCAGCGAAGCACAAGCCTTGGCCAAGCAAGGTCAGGAGATGTTTCAAACCTTATCGGATTTGCCATTCCCAGTGGTTGCCGCGATTCATGGCCCATGCTTAGGTGGTGGTTTAGAGCTGGCGCTGGCTTGTCACTACCGGGTGTGCAGCGACGCGGATATCACGCGTTTGGGTTTGCCCGAAGTGCAATTAGGCTTGCTACCAGGCTCCGGTGGAACGCAGCGGTTGCCGCGTTTGATTGGTTTGTTACCTTCTCTTGATTTGATTTTGACGGGTAAACAGCTGCGCGCAAAAAAAGCAAAACAGCTGGGTGTTATTGATGCTTGCGTAGCAGAGACTATCTTGCTGGATGTGGCCAAGAAGTATGTGCTCGATAATTCTGGGAAAAAACGTCATCAGGCCAATACGTCAGCCAAAGAGAAATTAATTTCTCATACGCAGCTTGGTCGCAAATTAATTTTTGATCAGGCCGCTAAAAAGACTAAGCAAAAAACACGAGGTAATTACCCAGCTGCAGACGCGATTTTAGAGGTGATCCGCCACGGTTTAGATCGTGGTTTTAAAGCCGGGTTAGAGCTTGAAGCGAAGCGATTTGGTGATTTGGTGATGAGCTCGGAATCCAAAGCACTGCGCTCGATTTTCTTTGCCACCACAGAAATGAAAAAAGAGACGGGCAGCGACGCAAAACCTCAAACCGTGAAACGTATCGGCGTATTGGGCGGTGGTTTAATGGGGGCAGGGATCAGCCATGTTAGCGTTGCAAAAGCCAAGGTTCCCGTACGAATCAAAGATGTTTCGAATGATGGGGTATTAAACGCGCTCAATTACAACTACAAATTATTCGATAAACAGCGCAAGCGTCGCATTTTATCCAAAGCGCAGATGCAAACAAAAATGGCGCAATTGTCTGGCGGGATTGATTTTACCAGCTATCAGCATATCGATGTTGTCATTGAAGCGGTATTTGAAGATCTCACGCTTAAGCAGCAAATGGTGGCTGATGTTGAAGCGAATGCCAAAACCAGCACCATTTTTGCGACGAATACTTCTTCGCTTCCAATCCAGAAAATTGCAGCGAAGGCGGCGCGTCCAGAGAATGTGATTGGGTTGCACTATTTCAGTCCTGTTGAAAAAATGCCTCTGGTGGAAGTGATCCCTCATCAAACCACATCGCAAGAGACGATAGCCACAGTAGTGGCCTTGGCGAAAAAACAGGGCAAAACGCCGATTGTGGTCAAAGATTGCGCTGGTTTTTATGTTAACCGTATCCTTGCACCTTACATGAATGAAGCAGCGCAGATCCTGATGGCGGGTGAGTCGATTGAAAAGATAGATACGGCTTTACTCGATTTCGGTTTCCCAGTCGGCCCTATCACGTTATTGGACGAAGTGGGCATTGATGTTGGCTCGAAAATCATGCCAATTCTAGTGCAAGAACTCGGCCCACGTTTTCAAGGACCAGACGTATTTGATTTGCTGCTCAATGACAACCGCAAAGGGCGTAAAAGTGGTAAGGGATTCTATACCTATAAAGGTAAGAAAAAAGAAATCGACAAATCTATCTATAAATTGCTGAAAATCACGCCAGATGCTAAACAGAGTGATAAGGAGATCGCGCTGCGTTGCGTGCTACTTATGCTGAATGAAGCCGTACGTTGTTTGGATGAGGGCGTAATTCGTTGTGCGCGAGATGGCGATATTGGTGCGATTTTCGGTATCGGTTTCCCGCCGTTTTTGGGCGGCCCATTCCGTTACATAGACCAAATTGGTATCAAGAAATTAGTGGAAATGATGAATCAACATGCTGAGAAGTATGGCGATAAATTCGCTCCTTGTGATGGGCTACTGACTCGAGCTGGGGTTGAAGCACGTTTTTATCCGTAGTCATCTCGGCTGTTTTCATCCATATGTTTGCTTAAATTAGGCGAGGGAATATCCTCGCTTTTTTTCATTTATAGCCAATGAGGTCATCTCTTTATGCGAGTTATTCTCAGTTTGGTATAAGATTATGGAAAATCATCAATAAGGAATCGAAATGGATGCACTAGAGTTGCTGCTTAACCGTCGTTCAATCGCCAATCTCACATCGCCTGCACCTGAAGGTCTGGTCTTGGAAAATATTATTAGAGCAGGCTTGCGAGCGCCCGATCATGGCGGTTTAACCCCTTGGCGTTTCGTGATTGCTCAGGGAGCGGGTTTGCAAAAGTTGTCGGGTATTTTGGCGTCTGCTGTGCGAGCGGATAACGGCAGTGATGCAGAGATAGAAAAAGCGAAAAATGCACCGTTTCGAGCACCCATGGTAATCACAGTGATCGCGAAAGTTACGGAGCATGAAAAGGTGCCAGCGATTGAACAGCATCTCTCTGCGGGATGCGCAGTACAAGCGATGCAAATGGCTGCGGTAGCCCAAGGTTTTCAAGGTTTCTGGCGTTCGGGAAGCTGGATGTTCCACTCTCACGTTCGGCAAGCATTAGGTGCTAAGGGCGATGATCAAATCGTTGGTTTCTTATACCTAGGAACTGCAGGGTGCACGCCAATGAAAGTGCCTGAACGTGATTTGAGTAAATTTATTGAGTTTCTATAGCGAGTTTATTGACTATCTGCCGCTGCGATAACTCATGGCCCAGCAATGCTGGGCCTAAAATCTAGTGGATGTGATAGGCAATCACAAAATCAATAAATAGCCTGACTTTTTCAGGTAGATGATCCTTGTGGTTATACAGCATATAAATATCACGAGGGTTGGAAACCCAGTCTTCCAGTACTCTGACTAAGCTGCCTTCTTCGATAAATTCTTTAATCATTACATCTGGCATTAAGGTGATACCCAGCCCCTCAGAGCAAGCGCTGCGCACTACGTTTAAAGCGTTGGCCTGAAAACGACCAGTATCACAATTGACCACGCATTCCCCTTTATTGTTGGTCAACTGCCATTTTACTAGAGGATATCCCTTCAATAATGAATGATTACTGAGCTCTTCGGCATGAGTTGGTGCAGGGTGTTTCGCTAAATACCCTGGGCTTGCGACTAACACATCTTTCACTTCATTAATTTTTCGCGCAATCAAACTGGAGTCTCGTTGAGGTCCAACTCTAAAAATGACATCCCATTCGGTTGGGTCGAGTTGATCGGCCTGATTGCTGGTGGTCAATTCTATGTTGATATCTGGGTACTGCATCATGAAGGCATTGAAGATAGGCATCATCATGCGTTTCGTGACATTAGATGGTGACGATATTCTTAGTTTGCCTGAAGCGCCACGACATTCATCGGTGAGCTCTTCTGCTGTTGCAGCTAAGCGATGCAGCAACGGTGAGCACTCTTGAAAAAAACGTTCACCCGCTTCAGTCAGCGAAAGTTTTCGAGCATGGCGATTCAACAATCTAAGATTCAGAGAATCTTCCAATGCTTGAATGCGTCGGGTAATGGTCGCAACGGGGATCATTGTTTTACGAGAAGTTGCGGTATAGCTTCCATTTTCGACAACCAGTCGAAAGAGGTTTAGGTCATCTAATTTCATTGTTCCTGACACATTATTTTTCGAATTTGAGTAATTTATACGTATATCATTTGTCAAATCTTGAGTCATATCAACTTGTTTGACGAAAGTAACATTCCGTGCAATCCATACATAGCCCATATATATAGTATGCAACCGAGTTACAAAGTGGAACATTTGTATAAATCTTATTTTGCGACTACTTTATAAAGTAACCTATCAATTTATCCTATAACAATAAAATGACTGCTTTTTAAAAGCATTGTGAGGCAGGATTATGTATAAATCTCACATTCAGGCTAGTGAGTTCTTGGCGAAAAAACCTTCAGACAATCAGCACGTCGAGCAAAAACTGATCATGCTCGTTGATGATGACCCAATTTTTAGGCGAATAACCAGTGGTTATTTGTCGGCTCAAGGCTATAAAGTGCTTGAAGCTGAAAATGGCTTAGAGGGGTTGCGCAAGTTAAAAGATGCGGAGCCTGACCTTGTTGTGTGTGACTTAGCAATGCCAGTACTGAACGGCATTGAGTTTGTTGAAGAGGTGAGCCTTGAGTATCCCTCGCTGCCACTGATTGTGGTCTCTGCAACTGATGAAATGGCTGATGTTGCAAAAGTGCTGCGATTTGGTGTTAAGGATTTTCTTCCTAAACCGATTGGTAACCACCAGTATTTAAGCAGTGCAATAGAAAGTACGCTCGAAGATACGTTCAGTCGTTTATCTGATCAGCGCGATTTTTCGACGCAATGGTTCCGGGTCGATGATGGTGGTGATATTCCAGAAGAACAAGAGTTGCATTGGCATCTGGAGTATCTACGAGAAAACCCCAGTACCGCGAAAGATTTGCTGCACGCGTTATTACCAGAAAAGGATACTTCACAAGGCAGTTGGAAGTGTAGCTACCGTCTTTTACAATCGGCGGATGTGATGCCGCTGGTATTTGACTATGCGTGGTTGATGAACGGGCAGTTTGCCTTTTACTTGGTCGATTCAGATGCCCATTATGAAAATAGTGTGGCTTCAGCATTGCTCGTTCGTGCTCTGTTTCACGATTATCTTCGCAACTTAAAAAGCTTCAGTGCCGATCTGAAAGACCTTGCCGACATACTGGAAAAAGGTATTGAATGCTCAGAGTGTGCTAATCCAATCAACGCGGTATTCGGTATTGCGGATTTAAGCGAAGGTACACTCTCTATTCTGCCTGCTGGGCTCGACAGTCAGTGGTCAAATGGTTACTTAACTCAACATATTGCCGCGGGTGTTAGCCTTGGGCAGAACTGTTTAAAAAACTTTATCACTAAAGATTTACCGATCAATTCAACTTGTCAGCTATCAACTAATCGCTTAGGTTCGAGTAGTTTCAAACTCAATATTTACCAAGGTGGCAGCAGTTAATAACCTTACCTTTAGTCGGTGTTTGCGGTGATTTGTTTGAGGTATAGTTCGCGTCTAGAACAACAATCACCCAATTCGTTTACGTTGCATTAACTTTGTTTATGGTGCCAAAAACGAACGGAGTCATCCAACACTAGAGAAGTTATGATGGAAGAGCAGAATTTTAAAGAACCTTACAACATTTTTTATTTTTTAGGCTTTATTGCCGTACTTTCGATCCCTACATTGCCAGCAATACTGACTTGGATCCGTGTGTTTAATGGTTATTCAACTTTCTGAGTTGGATAGTACGTTGGGAGTTCACCATCAATATTCGTCATTTTCTTCTTACGGTGGCTGGTGGGCTCTGCCTTCTGTTAGGCGTGATAGGCATATTCTTACCGCTGCTCCCCACAACACCTTTCATACTCCTTGCTAGCGCTTGCTTCTTACGAAGTAGCCCTCGTTTTCATGCTTGGTTGCATCAACATCAGACGCTAGGCCCAATACTGGATAATTGGCAGCAACATGGTGCCGTTTCGCGGCAAGTGAAACAACGGGGATGTTTGTGGATTATTCTAAGCTTTATTTTTTCCATCTGGGTTGTCCCGCACTTTTGGCTCAAAATTATGTTGTTTACTATGCTTGTGGTCCTGATCACTTGGTTTATTCGACTTCCCACTCATGAGCAGGTTGCTAACCAACAAGAAAATCACTAGCATTATGGGGAAGTGTGCCCATTCTTCGAATGGGCGTTTGTTTTTTCAGCGGCTAAGATATTGTGGCTTATCTATGTTGCTGAGAGCTCACGCTCTATCATTCTGATACGTAAATGTATCGTGAGAAATGAAGAGCCAATCTAAGTAAATGTAAGTTATGACAACCGAAACTATCTCTTTGATCAAATCGAGCATTCAAAGCATCCCTAACTACCCAAAACCTGGCATTTTGTTTCGTGATGTAACTAGCCTGCTAGAGGATGCAAAAGCCTATCAAGCAACCATTGCTTTATTAGTCGAAAAATATAAAGACATGGGCTTTACCAAAGTTGTGGGTACTGAAGCGCGTGGTTTCCTATTTGGTGCGCCATTGGCTTTAGAGCTTGGTTTGGGGTTTGTACCTGTACGTAAGCCGGGTAAGTTACCACGCGAAACGTTAGCCCAATCTTACGAATTGGAATACGGTACTGACACATTAGAAATTCACGTTGATGCGATCAAACAAGGTGATAAAGTGCTGGTGGTGGATGATCTACTGGCAACGGGTGGTACGATTGAAGCGACGACTAAATTGATCCGCCAGCTTGGTGGTGAAGTTGAGCACGCGGCTTTTGTCATCAACCTGCCTGAAATTGGCGGAGACAAACGTTTACAAGGTTTGGGCCTGAACGTTTATAGTATTTGTGAATTTGAAGGTCACTAAGCTAATCAACTGGACGTACTCATGAGTTATCTTGCCTTAGCGCGAAAATGGCGACCAACAAAATTTAATGAGGTGGTGGGACAAGCACATGTCTTAACTGCACTAGAAAATGCGTTGGCCCAAAATAGATTGCACCATGCGTATTTATTCAGCGGTACACGTGGTGTAGGCAAGACGACGATTGGTCGCTTGTTTGCCAAGGGGTTAAACTGTGAAACAGGTATTACGGCCACACCTTGTGGCCAATGTGATACTTGCCGAGAGATTGACCAAGGCCGTTTTGTTGATCTTTTAGAAATAGATGCGGCATCACGAACCAAAGTCGAAGATACGCGCGAATTACTTGATAACGTGCAATACAAGCCTGCTCGCGGTCGCTTCAAGGTGTACTTAATCGATGAAGTACACATGCTGTCGCGCCACAGTTTTAACGCTTTGCTTAAAACGTTGGAAGAGCCGCCTGAGTATGTGAAATTCTTGCTCGCTACGACAGATCCGCAAAAGCTGCCGGTTACGATTTTATCGCGCTGCTTACAGTTTCATCTTAAGCCGATCAGTGTTGAAAATATCCACGATCAGCTTGAGCATGTTTTAGCGGCAGAGCAGATCCCTTGTGAAGCGAGAGCATTAAGAATGATCGCTCATGCTGCCGATGGCAGTATGCGTGATGCACTTAGCTTAACTGATCAAGCGATTGCACTAGGTAATAACCAGGTGATGGCCGATGTAGTCGCCCCAATGCTTGGCACGCTAGACACAGATCAAGCACTCCATTTACTGCAAGCCATTAGCAGTAAACAGCCTCAAACGGCGATGGATAGCGTTGCACATTTAGCACAAAATGGTGTGGATTGGGATGGATTACTACAACAACTCTCGGCGCAGTTACACCGTATTGCGATGTATCAAGCGTTGCCAGCAACACTGGACAAAACCCAACCTGACTCAGAGAAAGTGCAACTGCTTAGCAAAGCACTGAGCCCACAAGATGTGCAGCTCTATTATCAAATTGCTTTAAAAGGACGTGAAGATTTAGCACTCTCGCCAACCGCTCGAACGGGGCTGGAAATGATTGTGCTACGTATGATGGCGTTTCGTCCTGCTTCGGTATCGTTGGTGAATACGTTCAGCACTGAAGTGAGTTCAGATGTCGCAGTGCCAAGCCACGGCACTCCTTCACTACAACCCGCATCAGCGGCAACGCCTCTAACTGAACCTAAGCAAACGTCGGCGGCTCCCGTATCGGACAGTCAGGTTAATGAGCCACAAAGGCATGAGGATACTCAGCCTGATTATGGCATCGTTCAAGATTACGATAACCGTTATGCGGATATGAATGATGACATGTCCAGTGCAATGGAATATGCCCCAGAATCGTATGAGCCTGCACCAGTTCCTCAACCACCGGCACCTTCTTCAGCTCCACGTCCCTCACCGATTGCAGGGCTGCGACACCAGTTGCGTTCACAGCGCCAAGGGGTTGCTCAGCCAGCAAAAGGAGTGAATGAAACAAAGAGCAACGGGACAAAAAAGCCTAATGCGGCATCGACTAAATCTGAATCTGTGCTTGAGCGTGTTGCCTCGCATGGAAAATCAGCTCGAGTGTCGCCTTTGTCAACATCCGCTCCTGAAGCTGCCCCAACCTTGGACAACGAGCCTTATCAGTGGCGTCCAACGCTGCAACCTGTGGTGGTTGAGCAACAAAAAACAGAGCTGACACCGACACAAATTAAGCAAGCGCTAGAACATATTAAAACGCCAGAGATGGCAGAAAAGTTACTTGCAGAATCGATAGAACAAGATGAGTGGGCAGCTCTGATCCACCAGCTCGATATTGCCAAGTTAGTGGAACAATTAGCACTTAATTCTGTCTACCACAAATCGGGCTCATCAATCGAGCTAGTGCTGCGGCCAAGTCAGGCCCATCTTAATACCGATAAAGCACAAAGCGAGTTGTTAGAAGCGCTCAATGAGACATTAGCTGAAGAGTGCCACCTTAGCGTGACAATTGGTGAGCAAGGTGAGACTCCATTGGAGCTTAGAGAGCGTCTTTACCAACTCAAATTAGAGCAAGCATTGAACAGCTTGGAGGCCGACTCTCACGTAATGTTCTTCAAGCGACGTTTTGATGCGGAACTTGATCGTGACAGTGTGCGGCCGATTTAATCAATTAAGCGAGTGTGGGGTTGAATCTATATGTTATGACCCCACCTTATGTGAAACACTCAATTCAACCAGAGAGATAAACATGTTTGGTAAAGGCGGTATGGGCAACCTAATGAAGCAAGCCCAACAAATGCAAGAGCGCATGCAAAAGCTACAAGAAGAAATTGCGAATATGGAAGTGGTTGGTGAGTCTGGTGCTGGTCTGGTAAAAGTGACCATTACTGGTAGCCACAGCGTACGCCGTGTAGAGATTGATGAAAGCTTAATGGAAGACGACAAAGAGATGCTAGAAGATCTGATTGCCGCCGCTTTCAATGATGCTGCGCGCCGCGTGGAAGAGACTCAAAAAGAAAAAATGGCTTCTGTCACTGGCGGTATGCAATTACCACCAGGTATGAAGATGCCGTTTTAACGAACGACTTTTTTAACAAACAACCTTTTTAACAAACAAAATAGGTTACTAATGCGTACCAGTCATATGCTGGAGCATTTGATGGAGGCCTTACGTTGTCTGCCTGGGGTGGGTCCCAAGTCAGCACAGCGTATGGCCTTTCATTTGTTACAGCGCGATAGAAAAGGCGGCTTACAGCTCGCCGATGCTTTAAGCCAAGCCATGACAGAAATTGGACATTGCAGTGAATGTCGAACTTTCACTGAAGAAGAAACTTGTCATATTTGTAGCAACTCTAAGCGGCAGGATAACGGCCAACTCTGTGTAGTCGAAAGCCCTGCTGATATTGCGGCCATTGAAGCTACAGGCCAATATTCTGGACGTTATTTTGTCCTGATGGGGCACTTATCACCTTTAGATGGTATCGGCCCGAGTGATATTGGTTTAGATACGCTGGATTACCGTTTGCAACGTGGTGGCATTGCCGAAGTCATTCTTGCCACTAACCCAACCGTTGAAGGGGAAGCGACCGCGCACTACATTGCGGAATTATGTCGCGCCCATCAAGTCTCTGCGAGCCGTATTGCTCATGGTGTGCCTGTTGGCGGTGAGCTTGAGCTTGTTGATGGCACGACGCTATCACACTCTTTGCTTGGCAGACAAAAGCTGTAGTACCTTTCGAATCATTGCCCTAGCTGCTGGGGCAATTTTGAGTGACGCCATCAATTAAGGCAAACAAAGCAGTGCCATCAAGTGATTTTTTCGAGTTCGGTAATGTTGCTCAAAGCTTCTTGGTTCGTGTTGCCACAGACCATCGGGCAAGGCTTAAATTCGTGGCATACTTTTGGACGTTCAGGCTTACCAAATAACTTGCACAAATTAGCGTCATTAAGTTGAATGCAACGTACACCTGCTGGCTTTCCTTGCTCCATACCCGGGATGGAGGAAGAAATACTAGGGGCGATACAACACGCACCACAACCAAGTCTGCATTCCATAATTGAGTACCAATAAAAAGAAAAGGGTGACGATCCTAGCAGATGTGACCGAAGTGTACAGCAATAGCTTCCTAAATTAACAAGCCGTTTTTATCCTTGAACTTTGCTTGGTGTGGAGGTATAACACGCACCCCATTCGTTAAGTAAGATAGAGACTCATGAGCACACCATTCTGGCAAAATAAGAAATTAGAACAAATGACGGAATCGGAGTGGGAGTCGCTTTGTGATGGATGCGGTAAGTGCTGCTTACACAAGTTAATGGATGAAGATAGTGATGAGGTCTATTACACCAATGTCGCTTGCAGTTGGTTAAACAGCGATACCTGCTCATGCAAGGATTATCCAAACCGTTTCAATTCTGGTGAGGAGTGCTTAAAACTGACGCGTGATAAAATTGATGAATTTAACTGGTTGCCGGATACGTGCGCCTATCGTGTACTGTCAGAAGGCAAAACATTGCCGCAATGGCATCCTTTGATTACCGGCTCCAAAGAGGCGATGCACGCCGCGCAAGAAAGTGTTCGCAACAAAGTCGTTTATGAGATTGATGTTATCGACTGGGAGGATCACATCATCAATCATCCAAACCGCAATTAATATCCAATAGAAATCTAAAAGACTAGAGAAGCAGTAACAAACCTCCTACTGTTGCCGCGGCGGAAAAATATTTCCCTGCGGAATAGGAGCTATCATCTTCTTCTGGTTTTTTATCTGGATGATCTAATCCCAAAGCACCATGAGCAAATGATTCCACTTTGCCAGTCACGGTTTTCTCTTTGTTTTCTAACTTACTCTCTTTGTCGAGTTGTTGCAGCGCTGCGAGCAAGGCTTTGCCTTCATCAGACAAAGTGACGGTATTCTGCTCCACTTTGAGCGGGGCAGAGGGGGGGGATGCCGCTGTAGAATTTGCTTGAGCCTTAACTTGCTGGAGTGAATGCAGTTGCGCTGAGCTTGTCCCTACCGGTGTCATACTTCTCTCCTATAAATGCCATCAGTTAATGTATCGACAGATTTATGAAAAACTTGTGCAAAAAATTCGCAATTTGTATGAAGTATGTACAAGCAAAAAACGCGCCTACTTTATATGAAAAGAATAAGCAGGCCCGTTATTCGCCGCTAATTAGTCGCAAGTGAGATCTGTGTTGCGATTCTTTATCTGTTGATAGGCTTGCATGCGATGCTCTGCTTGAACATAGGCGGTAGGAATTGGCAGTACAGTGAGTTGGAAATCAGGATACGACGTCTGGGTATCCTCTACGGGCGTGATGATGGCAATCTTTAAATCAGGATTTCGACGAAGGATAGAATGCGCCGTGCCTAAACCCTGCTCGGTGTGGAACTTGCCTGCGATGTGCATCACCTGAGCTGTCGGGTGGTTTTGTAAATAATCCACCATGCTTTCTGCCATCGTTTCATCCCAAGTGAGCTGAGCTGCGTACTGTTTTTCAGTTTGCTCTTTTGAACCGTGGTGCATTGATTCCATGAACTTCGCTTTGTAGGGAGAGGCTGAGGTGTCAATTTGGTGTGCAACCTGAGCCCGCTCTACTGGCGTTAATTTATCAAGGTATTTGATTCCCACTTTGCCGATACAACGTACGAAAGGTTTAGGCGCATTAGCGGCAATGACATTCAACTGCTGTGATTTTGCAAATTCAACCAGTGGGCGGTAGTCACTTTGGTAGTTTGGCCACGCTCTGGTCTGAGAAATAAGGTATTGTTCGCCGATTTCTCCTGCTAGATAGCGGTTCAGTATCTCTTGTTCATCGCGTGAAAATTGTTCCATAGACAAGGCTACATGGGTGTTTTCGCGGCTGAGTTGTGCCAATAGCTCGGTTTGGAAGCGATGAATGGCTGGGTGTGTATGCCACTCACCGACTAAAATGATATCGGCATTTTTTATCTCATTCGGCAGCGAATTGAGATTCAATGGTTTGCCGCTAGGGGTAGATAATTGGTAGTCATAAAAGTGAGCAATGGGCTTCGGCTGGTGCGAAGCACAGCCAAAAAGTGGTAATAGTAGAGCCAGAGAAGTAACTAAGCGCATGAGTGTCTCCATTTTGAATTTGGCATAATAATGGAGACACTGTGGATTTGCAATATAATGAGAATTATTATCAACTAACTTTGCGGTAAACGCTGATCATAAAATCGGCCTCACAATTAAATTGCTCAGCTTGCTTTAATTGCGCTCTTAGCTCATCACTGGCCCGCCATGCAAACGGCGTCATCTGTAATAAATCAAAAGCATCGTTACCGCTTAATGCCATGGTGTAGTGCAGTTTTTGTTGCTCTACTAATGTAAACCCAGCTATCTCTTCTGCGGTTTCATCATGCAGTTGAACATTAGGATAGATCCCTTCTTTTAACTGATAGAGGTGCCTTGCCGCGGGTGTAACGGTAATCACCACTCCTTGGTTTTGAATACAGCGGTAAAGCTCTTGCGCTTTACAGGGCGCATAAATTCGTAATATACCGGCTAGGGAAGCATCGTCAAAGGGCAAGCGGTGGCTGGAGGCAACGACAAAGTTGACTATAGGGTAGCGCTTTGCTGCATAACGTACGGCGATTTTAGAGATATCTAACCCATAGGTGACCGATTGTATCGAGTGTTGTGCAAGCGTTTGAGCGACAAATTGGGTGTAGTAACCTTCGCCGCAGCCAATGTCTAAAAACTGATAAGAAGAATCTTGCAGATATTTACTGCACAACTGAGCAACCGTCTGACGCATCAGATCGTAATGTCCACCTTCAAGAAAACGGCGACGAGCTTGCATCATCTCTTTATTATCACCCGGATCTTTTGAGCGTTTATGATGTGCAGGCATCAAATTGACGTAGCCCTCTTTGGCTATATCAAATTGATGATTATTTTCACATTTCAATATTTGCTGCTGTTGCAACAGAGGTTGCTGGCAAAGGGGGCACAGATACGCCATGAAGATCTCGCTTGAAAAACAAAGGTGCCAGTTTAGCGTCTGCGGCTAGAAATAAAAAGGACAGCGTGATTTCACTGCCCTCAGCATGAGTATGATGACGGAAAATTCGCCAAAAAAGCTTAGTTGGAAAAAACCGTCGTGACGAGCTGATGGCTTTCACCTGGTTGCAAGGTTTTTCCAGCGGACAAGCAAGGGGCATGCAGTGTAGATTCAACACACAGCATCGTTTGATAACCATCGTCAGGCATATCGGCCATTGATTGAGCGCCTTGAGCCCATGGGTTCCACAAGACGGCAGAGTTGTGTCCAGAGTTTTCAACCACTAACGTGCGATTCAAAACAGGATCTTGGACCTGAATTTGTGCTTCAGGCGCGGTATAGACGCGATCAATCGTATCGGTGAGGATGAGTGTTGAACCACCTTGACACATTTTTGCATCTTGTAAGCTGTCTATATATTCAACGC
This sequence comes from Vibrio sp. 1151_11, assembly GCF_029478525.1. NCBI lineage: Bacteria > Pseudomonadati > Pseudomonadota > Gammaproteobacteria > Vibrionales > Vibrionaceae > Vibrio > Vibrio sp. 1151_11. The sequence goes on from NZ_SHMN01000002.1 coordinate 42,849, forward strand.
CCATACCTGTAGTAGTGGTCTGGGTAATATTACCAACCTTGAGGTAGCTGTGCAGCGCTGCAGAAAACGTCCATGCTTTCTCATCCGTATTGGTCGTTTCTAAAGTGACTTTTAACTTGTCACCGATTTCAACATAAAGACGGGTTTTGAATTGAAATGGCCAAATAGCCAGTGTTTGGGGCGAATGGTCGAGCCCTAACACGATAATGACGCCCTGCTCGTTTTCTCTATGTTCAATCAATGCCCATTCATTGGTGCGTGCGAAACCATGGGCTGGTGCAGCAATACGGCCAAACCATGGCCAACAAACAGGGATCCCGCCTCTTAGAGCGGCTTTACCGTCAAAAATGGCCGTGTCACTCATCCAAATGAGCTCATCTTGTCCTTTAGGAGTGAATGAGATGACATGGCCGCCATGCAGTGTAATTCCGGCGGTTGCTTTGTCATGAATAACGCGAACAATTTTAACGCCCTCTTTCTCAACGATAGTGACGTTGTCAGAAAGATAAGTCAGGGTAGGGAGAGATTGCAGATCCATAAATTCGATACCTCATGCCATTCCTACCGGATAATTGAGTAAGGAATGGCTCGGATTGTCTAACGCAGCCCCAAAAATGAAAGGGACAGATACTAAAAAGGCGACACAATGGCCGCCTTTTTGTTCTCAACGAATTTCTTCGCTAAACACTACGATTATTTAGAAACGTGAGCGATTAGGTCTAGAACTTTGTTTGAGTAACCGATTTCGTTGTCGTACCAAGATACAACTTTAACGAATTTGTCAGTCAGTGCGATACCAGCTTTAGCATCGAATACAGATGTGTTGATTTCACCGATGAAGTCTTGAGAAACAACTGCATCTTCAGTGTAGCCTAGAACGCCAGCGAATTCGTTTTCAGAAGCGCGCTTCATTTCAGCACAGATTTCTGCGTAAGATGCTGGGTTTTGTAGGTTAACAGTTAGGTCAACTACAGAAACGTTCGCTGTAGGTACGCGGAAAGCCATACCAGTCAGTTTGCCGTTTAGTTCTGGGATTACAACGCCAACCGCTTTAGCTGCGCCAGTTGAAGATGGGATGATGTTTTGAGAAGCACCACGACCACCACGCCAGTCTTTCGCAGAAGGACCATCTACAGTTTTTTGAGTCGCTGTAGTTGCGTGAACAGTAGTCATAAGACCAGACTCGATGCCCCACTTGTCGTTAAGAACTTTAGCGATAGGTGCTAGACAGTTTGTAGTACAAGAAGCGTTAGAAACGATGTCTTGACCAGCGTAAGAAGCGTGGTTAACACCCATTACGAACATTGGAGTCGCGTCTTTTGAAGGACCAGTTAGAACAACTTTTTTCGCGCCAGCAGTGATGTGCTTACGAGCGGTTGCATCGTCTAGGAATAGACCTGTTGCTTCAGCAACCACGTCAACACCGATTGCATCCCATTTTAGATCTTCTGGGTTACGCTCAGCTGTTACACGTACAGTTTTGCCGTTTACAACTAGGTTGCCAGCTTCAACTTCAACGGTACCGTTGAAACGGCCATGAGTTGAGTCATACTTTAACATGTATGCCATATAATCTACGTCGATAAGGTCGTTAATACCTACAACTTCGATGTCGTTGCGCTCTTGCGCTGCACGGAATACGAAACGACCGATACGGCCAAAACCGTTAATACCTACTTTGATAGTCATTATAGTTGCTCCACAACTTAATTTCTGATTAAAGATAACTGGTAGTAAAATTACAGAATCCAGTAAATGTCTGCAACAGATAATCGGACTTAACTTGTTTAAAGTCAAAAAAAAGCGTCGCTTTTTTTCACAATTAATCGTAAGTGATTAAATTTTAAACTTTATACCGCTTCTGTTTACTTTCAGTTGGCGTAAAATACTTTAGCCTTCTAAGGCAGTTAGAAATTACATACCTACCATTTCATGGTGAGAAAGTATGTGCTACAAAGAGTGGAGTATGCAAGTTTTTGGCATAAAAAGTACCAGTTCAATATTGAGAAGAAGGGAAGTTTTGTAAGTGAAATCGAAGATTGAGAATAATGTTAAGCCTGATGAATACTGGCGTGAAAGACTAACGGATGATGAGTTTTATGTTTGCCGTCAACGCGGTACAGAAGCCCCGTTTAGTGGCAAGTTATTACATAATCGTGACACAGGTGTGTACGCGTGTACCTGTTGCAGCAGCCCGTTATTTGTCTCCAACAATAAGTATGATTCGGGGTGTGGTTGGCCAAGTTTTGATGCACCGATCAATGATACTGCAATCCGCTATCTTGAAGATTTAACGCATGGAATGATTCGAACTGAGATCCGTTGTGCGGTGTGTGATAGCCATCTAGGGCATGTTTTTCCCGATGGACCTCAAACAACAGGTGAACGATTTTGTGTCAATTCAGTGTCGTTAATTTTCAACAAAAAGTGAAAAAGCGGTGAACTTATCACCGCTCTTTGTTTTATGATTACATTTTGTTAGTTGGCAAAGTCGAGAGGAATGAGCTCTGGTTTAAACTGTCCATTTTTGATAGCGTCAACGATTTTTTCGGCGATATCGTCGAGTGCATCAAATTTTTCTTGATCAAACCCGTACAGCAATTTGAGTTCTGTCTCTGAAGCAACCGGCACATTGAATGTTTTTCCTACCATCGCCCAAATGTAAGCTTTTTCTTTCTGTTTGAGAATTTGGTTGGTACTGGCAAGAGATTTGATAGCATCAAGGTTGATACTGCCTTTTGGGCTGAGTTCTAAGGTTCGATGGAGCAAATAGATTGCTTTTTCTCGATCCCGTTGAACATAAAAAGTAGCGAGAGCGTATTGCATTTCTGCTGTATCTAGCTCGGGTTTACCTTCACGTTGTAAGAATTTTCTTTGTGCACTTTTATCACCAATCTGACTCCAGAGAAAGTATAAGGTTTCCGCGGAGCTGGATGACTGAAGCTCTTTTTCAATCTGCTCTAAATCTTTCCCTGTATTGACGAGTGCTGAAAATCGACGTTGTTTGAGTTCCGTTTGATCAATCGCTTGAATTTGTGAAGCGAGCTCGAGACATTTTCGATAAGCTTGAACTAATCCGTATTCTTTAATCTTGTTGCTATCGCTTGGATTTTTAAGTACTTCAAATCGATGCCAGATGAGGTCCGTACGTGGAACTCTACATTGCCCATCATTTATATTGAGCCTTTCACAGCGCAAATTAGGATTATCAGCACATAGCTTATCGGTATCTCTGTTATTCTCAAAGCAGCCACTTATAAGAAGTGATAGGCTGAGAATCATGGGCACTTTTATCAAATTCATAATATTAGCTTGTGATCAAATACACTTATTTATTGGGCTTGCCTTGACTCAATATCATGGCAAGTTATGTTTGTGACGAATTCGTTAATTAAGGATAGACCATGGATGCCGATCAACTCATTAACGCCATCACCCCCGAAGCTTACAAGCGATTAATGCACGCTGTTGAAACGGGTAAGTGGCCTGAAGGTACACCACTTTCACAAACACAGCGAGATTCATGCATGCAAGCTGTGATGTTGTATCAATCTAAGCATAATGTAGAAGCGGACCATATGACAGTTGCCGCTGGTGGAGAAATCAGTTTTAAGTCAAAAAATGAGCTTAAAAAGCGCTTTCAAAACGGACAAGACGATATTGTTCGAGTCAATCCAAACCACGAATGAGTCTATTTGACTTGTACAGAATACAAAAATCCCCAATTCATTGAGTTGGGGATTTTGTTAATGAGGGGAAAATATATTGTGGGTGCTTAAAGCTATAAGCTCATTTCACCACGTAATACTTCCTGCATTTTCTGCTTCACTTCTTCATAAGAAAGATTCTGGCTCAGTAAATAGTGAAGCTTGGCTAAAGCGGCTTCGGGTGTCATGTCGTAGCCGCTGATCACGCCTGCTTCTGCAAGAGCACAGCCTGTCGCGTAACCGCCCATGTTGACTTTACCTGCTAAGCACTGAGTTAAATTCATGACGATCACGCCACGTTCTGAGGCTTCTTTTAAATGCGCTAATAGTTGCGCATTTTGAGGTGCATTGCCCACACCAAAAGTCAGCAAAATCATCGCGTTGACTGGCTGTAATAAGGTGTTGCGGATCACTTCGTGAGAGATGCCAGGGTACATGGTAATCACACCGATCGGTTGTGGTGTAATGTTATGGACTCGGAAGGCTCCTTGCGGCTGTTCGCCAACTTTAACGTTACTGCTGATTTGAATATTGATCCCAGCTTCTAACAGCGGAGGAAGGTTCGGCGAGGTAAACGCATTAAAACCATCGGCGTGTGATTTGACACTGCGGTTACCCCGCATCAACTGATTATTGAAGAATAACGTCACTTCATTGATGGGGTAATTAGCGGCGATGTGCAACGCATTAAGTAAATTCGCTTGTCCGTCAGAGCGCAATTCGGCCAACGGAATTTGTGAGCCTGTCACAATGACGGGTTTACCCAAGTTTTCCAGCATGAAAGAGAGTGCCGATGCCGTGTAAGCCATGGTATCCGTACCATGTAAAATCACAAAGCCATCGTATTTGTCATAATTATCTCGAATATCGTTGGCGATTTGTTGCCAATCTTCAGGTGTCATGTCCGAGGAGTCAATCAGAGGGTCATATTCATGAATGGTGAACTCAGGCATTTCAGGGCGCTGAAATTCAGGCATACTTGCGAGTTGTTTTTCCATGAAGCCCGCAATAGGGACATAACCATGGTCGGATTTTAGCATGCCGATAGTACCGCCAGTGTAGGCGATGTAGATATGTTTTCTTGCCATAGCTAGAAATCACTCGTGTAGGGGAACAGAGCGGGGGATTATAGCGTATTCACTTAATATAAAAAGGGGCGCTCAACACAAAGCGCCCCAATGGTTTTTAGTCATTATAGATTGATATTGCTACTGAACTTGGCAGTTTAGGCAGAACGCATATTGCCCTTTCGGATCATTAAAATGGTTGAGTAAGCTGGCATCTTGCACCCATTGTTTTGCTACAGGTTGCAGCGACGCAGGCACTAGCGTTGATACATCAAAACCGAAGCGAACTTGCACTTGATTCATGATGTCTTGCAAGAATTGCTCAGCGGGTGAAAGGGGTTCTTCTACCCAATAAATATTGTAGGTCTCTAATTTTGCCAGTTGTGCTGCGAGCTTAATGGCATCATCAAAGTCACCCATTTGGTCGACTAAGCCATGAACCATGGCATCTTGTCCTGTCCATACGCGGCCTTGCGCGACCTGATCGACTTGTGCCAATGAAAGGCCACGGTTCTCTCCCACCAAACTGATGAAACGCTGGTAACCATGGTTAATGCCCAGTTGCAGTGCGTCGGCCACGCCTTTTGTTAGCCCTGTGGTGACACCGACACCAGAAAAAGGTGAGGTTCCTACGCCATCGGTATAAACCCCCAATTTATTGAGTCCTTTTTCGAATGTGGTGATGACACTAAAAATACCAATTGAACCGGTTAACGTGGTTGGCTGCGCGACAATTTTATCTGCACTCATTGAAATCCAATAACCGCCAGATGCTGCAAGGCTCGACATTGAGACGACAACCGGTTTGCCTGCGTCTTTTAACGCTTGAATTTCATTACGAATAACTTCGGAGGCAAAGGCGCTGCCTCCTGGGCTGTCCACACGCAATACGACGGCTTTGACTTTATCATCGTTACGCGCTTGGCGAAGTAATGCGGCGGTGGTATCACCACCGACTGTGCCTCGTGGGTGATCTCCATCCATGATGGTACCACTAGCCACGATCACGGCTACATCGTCCATATCAGCGTTAAACTGTGGCCTAATGGTGGCTTGATATTCGTAGTAACCTACGGCGTTGTAGCTATCTTCTCCATTGCTGCCAAATGTTTCGGCGAGCGATAGGCGCATTTGTTGGCGAGTGGCCAATTCATCCACTAACCCTAATTTTAATGATAAAGCAGCGAGATCACCCTCACTCGCTTTTAATTGCGTCAGAAATTCATCCATTGATGGGTTTAACGTTTTCCCGTCAATCTTACGGTTGGTCGCTACGTCATCAACGTACGCTCCCCACAACTGCGTTAACCAGCGAGAGGCGGACTCTTTTGCCGCGTCGGACATATCGTCACGAATAAATGGCTCAATGGCTGATTTATAAGTCCCGACACGGAAAACGTGCGTATTAACGTCCAGCTTTTCCAGCAAAGTTTTGTAGTACATTGAATAGGCACTGTAGCCTTTCAGCATCACTGCGCCATCCGGTGCCAAATAGACTTTATCGGCGTAGCTTGCCAAATAATATTGGCTTTGATTATAGAAATCTCCCACCGCGTAGATGGGTTTGCCCGTGGCTTTAAATTCGTTCAACGCTTTAGCAATGTAACGTAGCTTAGTGAGGTTGGTTTCAGGCATTTCTCCGAGAGCGAGCACAATGCCTGTGATTTTCGCATCGTCTTTCGCATGGCGAATGGTCTCTACTACATCAAATAATACATTTTCTTTGGGTAAGTCTTTGCCAAAAAATGAACCAGTCATTGAATCCATCGGATTGATGTAAGAACTCTGTTCAACAATCGGTCCCGATAAGTTCATTACTAATGCGGACTCTTTTTCTATGGTGGGCAGGGGAGAATCGGCATGCACATACAAGAAATAAATCAGTGCAATACTGAGCAAAAAGAACAGGTTGGTTAAGGCTAAACGAATAAAAGTAATGATTTTCCAAAAACCTTTAAATATCAAGCCGATAAATCGAAATAGTGATCTCATTGTTTCTCCACTGCGGCTATTCGCAAGCGTGTTAAATGAATAAAGGGGATTACCCTTGAGATATTAATGGCTTACATCCTACGTGATCTAGTATACCCAAACAACCGCAAGATTGATCGGTGTTACAAAAATGTAAACACTTGTTTGATTTTTTTTGTGGGCAATAATATTCTGGTCAGACCATAACGCATAATTATAAAAGTGAAGTCGCCATGTACCAACATCTGTTAGAGCCTTTGGATTTAGGATTTACTCAGTTACGCAACCGTGTATTGATGGGATCAATGCACACGGGATTAGAAGAGCACAAGGAAGGGCTCCATAAGCTGGCCGCTTTTTATGAAGAGCGTGCAAAAGGTGGGGTTGGGCTGATTGTGACGGGCGGGTTTTCACCTAATTTGCGCGGTCGACTTCACCCTTTCAGTGCCGAATTTAGCAAAGCAAAACATGCGCGTGCACACCAAGTCGTGACTGAAGCTGTGCATCGCCAAGGTGGAAAGATTGCCTTGCAACTGCTGCATGCAGGCCGATACGCAATGCACCCTTTTGCCCAAAGTGCTTCGGCGATTAAAGCACCTATTGCGCGTTTTGCGCCGAGTGAAATGAGTGCCCGTCAGATAAAAAAAACTATTGATGCCTTTGCCAGCAGCGCTGAATTAGCTCACCTTGCAGGATACGATGGTGTCGAAGTGATGGGCTCGGAAGGGTATTTGATCAACCAATTTATCTGTAAACGCACCAACATGCGCTACGACGATTGGGGCGGTAGTTACGAAAATCGTATCCGTTTACCCATTGAGATAGTGAAAGCGATTCGCGCAGTGGTTGGTAAAGAGTTCATCATCATTTTCCGCCTTTCAATGCTGGATTTAGTCGAAGAGGGCAGCACTTTTGAAGAGGTTTTAATACTCGCGAAGGCACTTGAACAAGCTGGCGTGACCATTATCAATACGGGCATCGGTTGGCATGAAGCGCGCGTTCCAACGATAGCGACTCAAGTACCACGTGCTGCTTTTACTTGGGTAACGGAAAAAATCCGCCCGCATCTCTCTGTACCCGTTGTGACCTGTAATCGTATCAACACTCCAGAAGAAGCAGAAAGAATATTAGCAACGGGTCAAGCGGATATGGTGTCGATGGCGCGTCCGTTTCTTGCCGATCCAGAATTTGTTGCCAAAGCGGAGCAAGGAAAAGCCGCGCTGATCAATACATGTATCGGCTGTAACCAAGCTTGTTTAGATAACGTATTTAAAGGCAAACGAGCCAGTTGTCTCGTCAATCCGCGGGCCTGTTATGAAACGGAAATGGTTATTCGTCCAGCGGCTCAGCCGAAAAAAATGGCGGTGATTGGCGCAGGTCCGGCGGGGCTTGCTTGTGCGACTACATTGGCTGAGCGTGGGCATCATGTTGATCTGTTTGAAAAAAATGATCGCATTGGTGGTCAGTTCCGTTTGGCGATGCAAATTCCCGGCAAAGAAGAGTTTCGAGAAACCATTCGCTACTTTGCAAATCGTATTGATCAAACCGGTGTACATCTGCATTTAGATACTGACGTCAATTTTGATATGCTCGAACCGTACGATGAAGTGGTGATGGCGTCGGGTGTCGAGCCGAGAAAAGTCAAAATTGAGGGTATTGATAACCTAGAAAAGGTGCTGGATTACCAAACGCTGATCCGTGAAAAAACGCCCGTTGGCGAAAAAGTTGCGATTGTTGGTGCTGGTGGCATTGGTGTTGACGTCGCCACTATGCTGACTGAGCCGACAGAGCATACACTTGATGATTGGCTGCATGATTGGGGCATTGATAAAGAGATTACTTATCCCGGTGGTTTATACCCATTCCCTGATGGTATGAGTGAGAAAACGGTGTGGCTATTACAGCGTAGAAAAGGGCGTGTAGGTAAAGGCCCTGGTAAGACCACAGGTTGGATCCATAAACGCACCTTAGAAAAGCGTGGAGTGAATCTACTGGGTGGTGTCGGTTATGAAAAAATTGCCGCTGACGGTTTACATATCACGCTTGACGGTAATCCTTTGCTGTTAGACGCCGACAAAATTGTGATTTGTGCTGGGCAAGAATCGGTACGTCCTTTTGAAGATAAATGGGCATCATTGGGTGAGAAGATGCATGTGATTGGTGGTGCCGATTATGCTGGTGAGCTTGATGCTGTGCGTGCGATTCGTCAGGGGGTCGAGCTGGCGATCAAGTTATAATCTGTGGTCCAAGCTAGGTGGTGGTGTTATCAATTGGAGTGATCAGCCAGCAATCGTAAAACAACAAAAGGCGCAAATCGCGCCTTTTGTCTTTGCTACGTCCGTGAAGAACAGTCTTTGCTATAAAATGACCGTTTTGTTGCCATAAACAAAAACGTGATCGTTGATGACTTTGTTCAAGGCCTTACTCAGCACATTTTTCTCAACGTCCCGTCCAGCTTGCGCCATGTTTTGCGCGCTGAATGTGTGATCAACTGGGATCACGTCTTGCTTAATAATCGGGCCTTCATCTAAATCATTAGTGACAAAATGCGCCGTCGCACCAATGATTTTCACACCGCGCTCGTACGCTTGCTGGTAAGGTTTTGCACCAATGAATGCCGGTAAAAAGCTGTGGTGAATATTAATAATTTTGTGATGGTACTTATCGACAAAACCAGGAGTGAGTACCCGCATGTATTTGGCGAGGACCAAATAGTCGGCTTGGTATTGGTCTAGTACTGCCAACAATTTCTGCTCATGTTCCTCGCGGTTTAGTCCTTCGTGAGAAACATGGTGATAGGGGATATCAAACTTTTCGGTCAGATTTTGCAGCGTATCGTAATTGCCAATCACTGCAGCAATATCGACATCCAAGCTGCCATCATAATTCTTAATCAAAATATCGCCCAAGCAATGTGCTTCTTTAGTCACCAAAATAACGATGCGTTTGCGCGAAGAATCAATCAGTTTACGCTTTGCGTGTGCAGGCAAGGCTTGGTCAAGGTCGGCTAGAAGGGTGGTGTCGTTAAAGTAGCCTTCCAATTCAGTACGCATAAAAAAGTGACCACTGATGTTATCAACATACTCATTGTTATGAATAATATTGAGTTGATGTTTATAACAGATGTTCGTGATTTTCGAGATAAGTCCGGGCGCATCACTACAATGAGTGAGCAGTGTTTTTCTTTCCATTATTAATTACTTCCGTGCATGATTTTTTTCGTTCTAAAAACTAATTCGTGAGCGAGTAAACGGTGAGGCACCCCGCAATATAGGGGCTATAATTAATCTATTATTAAGTTGGTTTCAATATATAAACGGGTTCACCGTTAGGCTTTTGCTAATTTTCTTCCTCACAGAGTGTCTTAAGGCGGTATTTATGGATAGAGAACTCCTCGCACGAAAGCTGTATATGGAAAGAGTGAGTGCATTGATGGGAGACCATCAAATTGACGAAATCATTTTGGAAGACATGTGGGAGAGCCGAGCATCACCCGCCGAGGCGGCAAAAGCAATGACCCAAACGGAGAGTGGGTACGAAGGGCCAGCTTGGTTATCTCGTTACCTCAATCGCAAATAGAACACACCTAACTGGCGCGGGTTGCACTTGGATTCGCGCCAGCTCATCAAACCTGACATAATGCCCCGCAACGAATACTGATACCCACTTTTTGATGATTGCAAAAACCTTCTCTTCACAAGGCGCATTAGGCAAAGCCATTGCTGGTTTTCAAGCGCGGCAGGCGCAAATTGACATGGCTGAAGCGGTCGCTAAAGCGATTGCCCAGCAATCGCAATTAGTGGTTGAGGCAGGGACTGGTACAGGCAAAACCTTTGCGTATCTGGTACCGGCGCTGCTCAGTGGTAAAAAAGTCATTATCAGCACGGGTTCTAAAAACCTGCAAGAGCAGCTTTTTCATCGTGATTTACCCTTGATGATTGATGCGCTCGGTTTCTATGGCAATGTCGCGCTATTAAAAGGTCGAGCAAACTATCTGTGCCTTGATAGGCTGAGCCGCCAGATGGTAGAAAGCCACACCAACCAATCTGATCCACAGCTGCTGACTCAATTAGTGAAAGTGCGTCGTTGGTCATCGGAAACCAAAAGCGGTGATTTAGGCGAATGTGAAGAACTGCCTGAAGACAGTGCCATTATTCCAACGATTACCTCGACCAACGACAATTGCCTTGGCAAAGAGTGCCCAAGTTACGTCGATTGTTTTGTCTCGAAAGCGCGCAAAAAGGCGATGGACGCTGATGTGGTGGTGGTCAACCATCACCTTTTTCTAGCCGATCTAGCGATCAAAGAAACCGGGTTTGGTGAGTTGATCCCCGAAGCCGAGGTCTTTATCTTCGACGAAGCGCATCAGTTACCGGATATCGCCAGCCAATATTTTGGTCAATCAGTCTCCAGTCGCCAAGTTCAAGAGCTGGCGAAAGATATTGAAATCGGCTATCGCACTGAAGCAAAAGACATGCGCCAATTGCAGAAAGTGGGCGATAAACTGGTGCAGTCAGCGATGGATTTACGCATTGTGTTGGGTGAACCCAGTTTTCGAGGCAACTGGCGTGAGGCGTTAGCTTCACCATCGATTTCGCGAGAATTAGCGCGTTTGCGAGACAGCTTAGATTTTGCTATCGATGTGTTAAAACTCGCGTTAGGTCGCAGTCAGTTATTGGATACCGCATTTGAGCGCGCCAACTTAATCAAAGGACGAATTGATCGAGTGTGTGATGTCTCTATTACTGGTTATTCCTATTGGTATGACACCACGCCGCGTCATTTTAGTTTACACATCACCCCACTTTCGGTGGCCGATAAATTTCACGAACAGGTGCAACAAAAGCAGGGCGCATGGATTTTCACCTCCGCTACTTTGGCCGTAAACGACGATTTTAGCCATTTCACTCAGCGTTTAGGACTAAAGCCCCAAGCTCAGTTTTCATTGCCAAGCCCGTTTGACTATCAGCAGCAGGCGCGGCTGTGTGTACCACGCTATTTACCTGAACCCAATAGCCCAGGCCTTGCCGATAAATTGGTGCGTATTTTGTCGCCAGTGATTGAGCAAAACCAAGGCCGCTGCTTCTTTTTGTGTACTTCCCACAGCATGATGCGCGAGTTAGGTGAACGTTTTCGAGAAGTGTTAACCGTGCCAGTGCTGATGCAAGGGGAGACGAGTAAACAAAAAACGTTGGCCGAATTTATGGAATTAGGTAATGCCTTATTGGTCGCGACAGGGGCGTTTTGGGAAGGGATAGATGTTAGAGGTGACGCATTAAGCTGTGTTATTATCGACAAACTTCCATTTACCGCACCGGATGATCCGCTGTTGAAAGCGCGAATTGAAGATTGCCGAATGCGCGGTGGGGATCCATTTGCGCAAGTACAACTACCCGATGCCGTCATCACCTTGAAACAAGGGGTCGGGCGTTTGATCCGCGATAAACATGACAAAGGTGTACTGATCATTTGTGATAACCGTTTAGTCACCCGTGACTACGGTGGGTTATTTCTTGCCAGTTTACCGCCCATTCCACGTACGCGGGATTTGGACAAAGTAAAAGATTTCTTAAGTCAAATTTCAGTCACGACACCCGTAACTATTAACAACAATTAGAGACAGTAATGAGCGCAAAGATCCTTGCCTTAGACACAGCAACAGAGAACTGTTCTGTTGCTTTAATGATGAACGGCAAACTGTACGTTCGCAGTGAAGTTGCCCCTCGCGATCACACAAAGAAGATTCTACCCATGGTGGATTCCGTCCTCAAAGAAGCGGGCATCACCTTACAGGAACTCGACGCGCTAGCCTTTGGCCGTGGTCCGGGCAGTTTTACCGGAGTACGGATTGGCATTGGAATTGCACAAGGTTTAGCATTCGGTGCTGATTTACCTATGATAGGTATTTCGACCCTGGCAGCGATGGCACAAGGCAGCTATCGTTTACAGGGTTACCAGCAAGTGGCGTGTGCAATTGACGCTAGAATGAGTGAGATTTACTGGGGTCGTTATACACGTCAAGAAGATGGCTCTTGGCAAGATATAGATGCAGAGTGCGTCATTGCTCCTAATACTCTTGCTGAGCAAATCAAAGCTGACAGCATCACTTGGGGCTGCGCTGGAACGGGTTGGGCGGCTTATAAAGAAGAGTTAGATACGTTGCCTATCTCGTGTCAAATGGGGGAAGTATTGTACCCAGATGCACAGGATATGGTGTTTCTTGCTCAGTACGAGTTTGCCAAAGGAAACACGCTAACGGTGGAAGAGTCGAGCCCTGTTTACCTGCGTGATAACGTGGCTTGGAAGAAGTTACCGGGCCGAGAATAATCAGTGAAAAGCAAGGCGTTGCATTCGTCTTGCTCTAATTGAATAGGAACAGTATGGTTTCAATTAACGGTTTACCTCCTGCGATAGTGCCCGGTAGCAATAGGGCTAATCGCGCAAATAAGAACAATGGGGTAAAGAAAAGCGATGCCAAAACCGGAGTAGGCCAACCTACTAAGGTGGCGAATGCTGTTTCTCATTCAATTCGTCATGTCGATCCATCAGAGATTCATCGGGCTAATCTGGAATACGATCTTCCAGAAGGCCGAGCAAGAAAGGCGATGGAAGGGTACATGGACGTGATGAACCAAGCAAAAAAAGAGGAACTTGCTCAACTGCTTGGGGTCGATATCTACATCTAATCCAACAAGGTCATTATGATGCGATCTTTTTCCACTTCTAAAACGTTACTATTGTTATCGTCCACATTGCTGCTTGGTGCATGCTCAAGCTTACCGGATGATCTTCGTGCCAGTAGTGAGGCCGTGATCACCGATTACGCCACTTGGGTCAATACGCCAACCAATGAGCAAGATGAAGTCCGGCTGGGCGGCGTCATCGCCAGTGTGACTAATTTGGCGGATAAAACACGGATTGAAATAGTCAATTTGCCGATTAGCTCATCAGGCCGACCGGATATCGACCGCGAACCGCAAGGGCGTTTTGTTGGCTATGTTGACGGGTTTGTTGACCCAGTGGCTTATGCGAAAGATCGTTTGGTGACGCTAGTGGGAACCAGCCTTACTCCAGAAAAAGCCAAAGTAGGTGAGTTTGAATACACTTTCCCAACCATGGCCGTAAAAGGGCTACATTTGTGGCGAGTTGAAGAAAGAGTGGTCGTGAATGATCTCGGTACTTATATGTACCCTTGCCACAGCTTATATTGTCGTCAAATGTACATTGGTGCTCGTGAAGGGCGCGTGGTACAAGAAGTGAAATAGCGATGCAACAAAAACAGTACTCTCTTGCGCAAGGAATGATTGCGACTCAAGAGGTGGGAAACGCACAAACGGCCGACTTATCGGTCGTTTTTTTGCATGGTTGGTTAGATAATTCATCCAGTTTTCTTACCGTTATCAAAGCGTTAAGTCACCTTAATCCACAGTTACACCTTTGCGCAATCGATTTACCGGGACATGGCCTTTCAAGCCATAAAGCCGACGGTCATTTTTACCCATTTCATGACTATATTGATGATATTTACTCATTTTTGCTCAACTTATCGCCAAACAGGTTAGTGATCGTAGGGCATTCCCTTGGTGCTTTAATCGCAAGTTGCTATAGTGCCGCCTTTCCTGAGCAAGTCGCAGGATTAGTTCAAATCGAAGGAATGGCTCCATTGGCTGAATCGCCACTAGAGGGTGTGGCCAGGCTGCGCAATGGCGTACTCAGCCGCCAGCGGATTCGGCGTAAGCCTCGTCGTAGGTTACCTAACTTAGAATACGCTGTTGCTCGCCGAGCCGAAGTCAACCAGTTAGAAGCAGCCTTGATCCAACCCATCGTTATTCGAGGGGTTGAGCGGCGCAATGACGAGTGGTATTGGCGTCATGACCCACAGTTAAACAGCGATTCCTTGTATCGCATGTCGTATGAGCATGCTCAGCACATAATGGCGCACATCCAATGCCCACAACGTGTGATTCTCGGTACACACGGTTTTTCTGAGTTACGAGCCGCTCGAGGCTATTTCGCCGATGATCGGCAAGAGATGTTCACTATTTCTGGTGGTCATCATTGCCATCTTGAGCAACCTTCGCAAGTCGCCGAACTAATTTTTGGCTTAGTTAACAAAATTTAAACAAGTGTTTGAGTGTTTCGTGCTCAAGCGCTTTGGCTGTGCTGTAATAGCGCACATAAAAATATCGCCGTAGAGCAGCCGCCAATAACGAGGAGTATTACCGTGGAGAAACCTTGGCTTTCACGCTATCCAACTGACGTACCTGAATTCATCAACCCTGATCAGTACCTCTCTTTGGTCGAAATGTTTGAGCAATCGGTTCATAAATATGCCGATCAACCAGCCTTTATGAATATGGGTTCGGTCATGACTTTTCGTAAACTGGAAGAGCGCAGCCGAGCATTTGCCGCCTATTTGCAAAATGAGCTAAAGCTGAAAAAAGGTGATCGTGTCGCCTTAATGATGCCTAACCTATTGCAGTATCCGGTCGCGTTATTTGGCGTATTACGAGCCGGGTTGATTGCGGTGAATGTTAACCCGTTGTACACCCCGCGAGAGCTTGAACATCAACTGAATGACGCCGATGCAAAGGCGATCGTCATCGTCTCGAATTTTGCCAATACCTTAGAGCAAATTGTTGAAAATACCTCGGTAAAACATGTGGTATTGACCAGCCTTGGACAGATGTTACCTAGAGCAAAAGGGACGTTGGTTGATTTCGTTGTGAAATATGTGAAAGGGATGGTGCCAAAATATGACTTACCAGGTGCCATTTCCATGCGTAAGGCGTTGCACAAAGGTCGCCGTTTACAGTATGTGAAGCCTTTTATGTCTGGCGACGACATTGCATTTTTGCAATATACCGGTGGTACAACCGGTGTGGCAAAAGGGGCAATTCTGACCCACCGCAACATGATTGCGAATGTGCTCCAAGCAAAAGGGGCATATGGCCCAGTATTGGCCGAAGGCCGCGAACTGGTTGTGACGGCATTACCGCTTTATCACGTATTTGCACTGACCGTAAACTGTTTACTGTTCGTCGAAATGGGTGGGCGTAACCTATTGATTACTAATCCACGCGATATTCCAGGCTTTGTCAAAGAGCTGCAAAAGTACCCATTTACTGCCATTACGGGGGTGAATACGCTGTTTAATGCGTTGGTCAACAACGAAGATTTCCATGAACTTGATTTCAAAAATCTTAAGCTTTCTGTTGGTGGTGGCATGGCGGTACAGCGCGCGGTGGCCGATCAGTGGAAAAAAGTGACGGGTATCCACCTGCTTGAAGGTTACGGTTTGACTGAATGTGCACCACTGGTGACAGGTAATCCTTATGATTTAAGTGATTATTCGGGAGCCATTGGTTTACCCGTTCCTTCAACCGAAGTGCGTATCGTTGATGATGAAGGCAAAGTGTTGGCTTATGATCAAGTCGGTGAGTTGCAAGTGCGTGGCCCACAAGTGATGCAAGGTTATTGGCAAAGACCGGAAGCGACGAAAGAAGTGATTGATGCCGATGGTTGGCTCTCTACAGGCGATATCGTCAAGTTTGATGAGCAAGGAATGGTCTATATTGTCGATCGCAAGAAAGACATGATTTTAGTCTCTGGATTCAACGTTTATCCTAATGAGATTGAAGATGTGGTTGCACTGCATGGCAAAGTATTAGAAGTGGCCGCTATCGGCCAGCCTCATGAAGTGTCTGGTGAAATCGTCAAGATTTATGTGGTTAAGCGTGATCCGAGCTTAACCAAAGATGAAATCATTGCCCATTGCCGTAAACATTTGACTGGCTATAAAGTGCCTAAGTTGATTGAGTTTAGGGAAGATTTACCAAAGAGTAATGTGGGTAAAATTTTACGCCGCGTACTTCGTGAAGAAAATGATGCGGCAATTGAACAAACAAAACGTGCCTAAGCATCAAGTCAGTATGAAAAAATAGTGCTAGAATGCCGACTCAAACCGTCGGCATTTTTATGTCCCCTCTAGTAGGGTTGCCCAAAGTGAGCCATTAGTGAACTACCAAATAATTACCCAGCCTAACGACCTACAACGTGTATGCCTTGCCGCGCGAGATGCCGATGTGGTGATGCTCGATACCGAGTTTGTCCGAGTGCGTACCTTTTACCCACAGCTCGGATTGATCCAGCTTTATGATGGTGAAAACCTCTCTTTAATCGACCCACTTGCCTTTGATGACATGGCCCCTTTTGTCGAGCTACTGCAAGACACCTCCGTGCTCAAAGTGCTGCATGCGTGTGGTGAAGATCTCGAAGTGTTTCATAATGCATTTGGCTGCACACCGTTTCCAATGGTCGATACACAAATAATGGCAGCCTTTCTCGGCCATGGACTGTCTACCGGATTTGCCGCATTGGTTAATGAATTCTTAGGGATTGAAATTGATAAAAGTGAATCGCGTACTGATTGGTTAGCAAGGCCTTTATCGCAAAAGCAGTTGGATTACGCTGCCGCCGATGTGTTTTATTTGCTGCCGATTTACGAGAAATTACTTGATAAAGTGACGCAGGCGGGCTGGTGGCAAGCGGCGCAGCAAGAATCTGAACTATTGAGCGTCAAACGCATTAAACAGACTAATCCCGATTTGGCCTATTTAGATATCAAAGGGGCATGGCAACTAACACCGCAAGAATTAGCGATTCTCAAACCCTTAGCTACTTGGCGCTACGAAGAGGCGGTACGCCGTGATTTGGCGCTCAATTTTGTGGTCAAAGAAACAGACTTGCTGACTATCGCTCGTTTGGGATTGACGAGTGCAAGCCGTATGATTGATGAAGGGGCCGATCCGAGATCGATTCAACGTCACAGTGCCAAAATCATTGCATTGGTGAAAGCGGGCCAGCAGACTCCGGCTGATCAATACCCACCTAAAATCGACCCTTTGATGGACTATCCCGGCTATAAACAGTTGTTTAAACGGTTGAAAGATGAAGTTAAATCAGTGTCTCAAACCACGGGTTTAGCGACTGAATTTTTAGCCTCTAAAAAACAGCTCAACCAGCTATTGAGTTGGGTGTGGAAGAAAGAGAGAGATCCCGCGCAATTGCCGGATGTGATGCAGAGTTGGCGCTTACCTATTCTCGGTGAACGGCTCAACAAATTGGTTGAGTAAAATTGGTTAGTAAAGAGAAAGAGCCTGCAATTTTGCAGGCTCTTTTATCATAAGGATTACTTTTCTTCGTCTGGCAGTTTCACGTTCAATTCCAGCACAGAGATATCATCATCTTTGTGCTCAAAAGAGACTTCAACCATCGAAGGGTCAACCGCGACGTATTTGGCGATCACCTTGAGAATGTCTTCTTTCAATTGAGGCAAATAGGTCGGTGCAGGGTCATTTTCACTACGACGTTCGGCGACGATAATTTGCAAACGCTCTTTGGCAAGGCTTGCTGAGGTCGTTTTCTTTTGTGGTCGGAAAAACTCAAGTAGAGACATAATATTAACCCCCGAAAAGTCGTTTAAAGATGCCCTTTTTCTGCTCCGTTAGAAAACGAAACTCGACTTCTTGCCCTAATAAGCGCTCGACAGCGTCAGTATAAGCTTGGCCTGCGTCTGATTGATCGTCAAAAATAACCGGAACACCTTTGTTGGAGGCATTAAGCACCGCTTGGCTTTCTGGGATCACGCCAAGTAAAGAGATATGTAAAATCTCTTCAACATCTTCCACGCTCAACATTTCACCTTGTGTCACGCGAGTAGGGTTATAACGGGTCAATAAAAGGTGCTGTTTAACGGGCTCTAACCCTTGCTCTGAGCGCATTGATTTGGAATCCAAAATCCCTAAAATGCGGTCCGAGTCGCGCACGGAAGAGACTTCAGGGTTCGTCGTTACAATCGCTTCATCAGCAAAGTACAAAGCCATCAACGCGCCTTGCTCAATACCTGCTGGTGAGTCGCAAATGACGAAATCAAAGCCCATTGTATCGAGTTCATCCAAAACGCGCTTTACGCCCTCTTTGGTGAGCGCATCTTTATCACGGGTTTGTGAGGCAGGCAGGATAAACAAGTTTTCGGTGCGTTTATCTTTGATCATCGCTTGGTTAAGTGTCGCCTCACCGTTGATGACGTTGACAAAGTCGTACACCACGCGGCGCTCACAACCCATGATTAAGTCAAGGTTACGCAGACCGATATCAAAATCGATGACCGCTGTCTTTTTACCTTTTAAAGCCAAGCCAGAAGCAATTGCTGCGCTTGAGGTTGTTTTACCAACGCCGCCTTTTCCTGACGTTACAACAATAATGCGTGCCATTATGTTTTCCTTGTTAATTTTAAATCGTGAGCGTTTCAAAATGCAGTGAATCATCAACCATGCTGAGCATCACTTTCTTCTGCCAAAACTCACTTTCAATTTGATCGCTAAGCCAATAATTTCCAGCAATGGAGACCAGCTCTGCTTGTAAATCGTGACAAATAATTTTTGCTTCCGTTTGGCCGCTGGCACCGGCAATGGCCCTTCCGCGCAGTGAACCATGAATGTGAATTGAACCATCGGCGATCACTTCGGCCCCCGCGCTGACGTGATTGAGGATCACTAAATCGCTATCTTTGGCATACACTTGCTGGCCAGAGCGAATGGGCGTGCGAATCACCTTGGTTGGCGCGATTTGAGCGGGAGCTTGAGAAGGCGACTTGCTTGCTGCCATCACGGCAAAGCCAGCTTCTGAGGCTAAGTTTTGGCTGCGTTTATCACGGCAACCTGTCACACCGACCGGGATCATTCCCGCTTCAGTGATGCCTTGTTTAAGTATCGCAAAATCAATATCGCCAATCACTTTAGCAATATTGATCACTACAGGTGCAGAGGCAAAAAAAGCAGGAGCTTGGGCGACTTTTTCCTTGAGAAACTCAACGGTATTGGCAACTTCACTGTCGCAAAGGTGTAACACTGACAAAGTAAAACTGCTACCTTTTAGGTCAGGAGTATTCGACATCTTATATTGACCTCAATAACTAATGGCTTCACTAGAAAGGGCGTTGCCTGAAACTAGGGTTGTCATGTTATATTCCCTGACTTAGCTCAGCAAGTTATCTTGCGGTCAAATGTTTGTTTTAATCTCAAATTTGGTAAAAGTTTAACGTTTCTAACTTAATTGGCTCGAAAAGCCAGTTTATTACAATAAAAGGTTTGTCATGCTTTGCTCTATCTACAAAAGCTCTAAAAAAGAAGGTACCTATCTCTATATCCCCAAAAAGGATGACTTTTCACAGGTTCCTGACACATTAATGGCGATGTTCGGTAAACCTACTTTAGTCATGGTAGTGAAACTGGAAGGGCGTACACTTGCCCAAGTGAACATTGAAAAAGTAAAAGAGTCTCTAGAAAATGAGGGCTTTTTCCTACAGTTACCGCCACCGCCACAAAATTTATTAGAACAATATAAGCAGCAAAAGGCTCAGCAAAAAGATAGCTAAGTTTTCAGCTCAAGGAGGACGATTTGAGAAAGTTATTGTCAGTCGTATTGGGATTAAGCCTCTCCACGCCATTGATGGCGAATGAGGTTAGTTTTGAACACTATGTCGAAGGCTTGAAGCAGCAAGCACGAAATGAAGGCATTTCAGAGCAAATTTTAATCGATGCGTTTAAAAATGTGGAGTACAAGCCACGTGCTGTGACGGCCGATCGCAATCAACCAGAAAAGAAACTGACGCTGGATGAATATATCCCACGCGCGGTTCCAGAATGGAAAGTGAACCAAGCAAAGGCGCTGTATGAAAAGCACTATGCAGAGCTTAGCCGCATTGGCGAACAATATGGCGTACAGCCGCGCTTTATCGTGGCTTTGTGGGGCGTAGAAAGTAATTTTGGTGCGTTGACCGGTGGTTTTAGTGTTATTGATGCGCTGACGACTATGGCTTATGACGGTCGTCGAGAAGAATTTTTCCGCAAGGAGACGATGGCCGCGTTGCAAATTCTACAGCAAGGTCATATCCAAGCCGATGAGATGAAAGGCTCATGGGCTGGCGCGATGGGACAATGCCAGTTTATGCCGAGTTCGTTTTTGGCGTTCGCTTCCGATGGTAATGGCGATGGCAAAAAAGACATTTGGCGCTCAAAGGAAGATGTATTCGCGTCGACGGCCAATTATCTCAGCCAATCGGGATGGGATGATAAATACACTTGGGGCCGTCAAGTTAAAGTTCCGCATGGCTTTGACCGCACTTTAGAAGGGCGACAACCCGAAAAAGGGAAGTCACTGAGAGAGTGGAACAAGCTCGGTATTACCCGTTACGAAGGTAAACCACTGCCTAATTTAGACAACGTTCAAGCTTGGCTTATCATGCCAGATGATGAAAATGGCCGCGTTTACTTGGTATACAACAACTATAATGTGTTGATGAAGTGGAACCGTTCATATTATTTCGCCCTCGCGGTGAGCCATTTGGCGGATAGAATTACCTATTGATTTGAACCTTAATTGAACGCAAAGGGCTCATCATGAGCCCTTTGCTATTTCTGGAGAGTGTGTGCTAGTTGAACGTGCAGGGCAAATGGTGATATTTGCTGCGTTAATCAAACATCAAGGCTTTACCGCTGCGGCCAAAAGCTTAGGCGTATCAGTATCGCATGTTAGTAAGCAGTTGGCCTTACTGGAAGCCTCGCTCGGGGTGAAGCTCGTTCAGCGAACCACTCGCAGCTTCACCACAACCGAGGCTGGAGAGGCTTTTTATCGCCATTGTATTGCGGTCGTTGGGTTGATGGATGCTGCGCAGTCTGAAATGGAAAGCCAGCGTGATGAGGTGTCTGGGCTGATTAAGCTTGGTCTTTCACAGTCGTTTGGTTCTTTGCACATTTTGCCAGCACTGGAGGCGCTTCGTCAGCGTTATCCAAAACTGCAAGTGGAAGTGCATTTGTTCGATTATCGAGTCGATATGCTCGAAGAAGGGCTTGATTTGTGGGTGACCAACAACGAGCATCTACCCGAAGGTTACGTGGCGCAACGTCTCGCCGATTGCCAGTTTGTGGTTGCCGCGTCACCGGAATACTTATTAAACCATTCAACCCCTCAGACACCCGGTGATCTGTTAGGTCACAACTGTCTTATCTACCGTAGTTGGGAGCGAGATTACACCAGTTGGTCGTTTGCCAATCCAGAGCAAAAGGTCAACATCAATGTGTCGGGTAACTATTCGGTGGATTTAGCCGAAGCCGTCCGTGACGCCGCCGTGGCAGGGTGGGGTGTTGCTTACTTGGCGACTTATTTAATTCGAGATGAATTTCGAACTGGTAAACTGATCCAGTTGTTGCCAGATTGGCACGCAAATCAAAGTATGCCTTTTTATGCGGTTTACCCGAGCCGACAACATATGCCGAAGAAAACCTCAGCCGTGATTGAATTTATCAAGGCTTTAATCGGTACACCTTGCTACTGGGATACTCAGTTAGAGCCTTACATCCGTTTGACAAAAGTGTAATGAGTACGAATTATTATTTCCAAACTCAGAAACATCTTTTCTATATGGAAAATATAAGCCTAGGCAATCGTTTAGCTTGTTACAAATCAACAGCTTGAAACAAGAGGCTTAAGGCTGCTATTTTTAAGCACACCTCTGTAACATTTGCGACTTGCGCATTCGTTTTCGCACGATAGAATGCGCGCCTTTCCTATCCCCGTTATCTGGATTGACAGCAAATGAACTCATTACTTGGCGTCGTCGCCATCTTATTTACGGCTTGGCTACTTTCTACCAATAGAAAAAACATCCAACTTAGAACCGTGTCGCTCGCTTTTTTATTGCAAGTAGGCTTTGCACTATTGGTTCTGTATGTCCCTATGGGGAAAGAAGTGCTCAACAGTGTCACGGGTGCGGTGTCGAATTTGATCAATTATGGGCAAGAGGGAATTGGCTTTCTCTTTGGCGGTTTAGCCAATGGTAGCGTTGGTTTTGTGTTTGCGATTAATGTGCTTGGCATCATCATTTTCTTCTCCGCTTTGATCTCCGGTTTGTACCACATTGGTTTGATGCCTAAAGTGATTAATTTGATTGGCGGTGGTTTGCAAAAATTATTGGGTACGGGGCGTGCAGAGTCACTGTCGGCCACGGCGAACATTTTTGTCGGCATGATTGAAGCGCCGTTAGTGGTTAAGCCCTATTTAAAGCACATGAGTGATTCGCAATTTTTTGCGGTGATGACGTGTGGCTTAGCCTCGGTTGCGGGCGGTACGTTAGTCGGCTATGCCTCACTGGGCGTTAACCTTAACTATCTTATTGCGGCGGCATTTATGTCAGCTCCAGCTGGTTTGTTGATGGCGAAAATTTTGCTGCCGGAAACCGAAGCGCAAAGTCAGCAGGTGGCCAACGAAGAGGTTGAGATACCAAAAGCAACCAATGTGGTTGAAGCCGTAGCTGATGGTGCAATGTCTGGGCTTCGTATCGCGGTTGCGGTTGGGGCAACATTACTGGCCTTTATCAGTGTGATTGCGCTACTCAACGGCCTATTGGGCTGGGTGGGCGGTTTGTTTGGCTTAACTCTTAGTTTTGAGTTGATTTTAGGCTACCTATTTGCTCCAGTTGCGTGGCTGGTGGGTATTCCATGGAGCGAAGCGATGACGGCAGGCTCACTGATTGGTAATAAAATTGTCGTGAACGAGTTTGTCGCTTTTATCCAATTGATGGACGTAAAAGATTCGCTCAGTGAACATTCTCAAGCGATTGTGACTTTTGCTCTGTGCGGCTTTGCCAATGTTTCGACTATGGCAGTATTGATCGGTGGTTTGGGCAGTTTGGTGCCAGAGCGTCGCAGCTTCATCTCTCAATATGGTTTTCGAGCGATCAGCGCTGGCGTGCTGGCTAACTTGATGAGTGCTGCGCTTGCTGGGGTTATTTTGTCGCTATAAACGTAGCGTTTCTATTGGTTACGAAAACCCACCATACATTTTGTATATTCGATGCCGGCTAATAGAGCCGGCATTTTTATCCATCCACCTCACCAAAATAATATTGGCCATATCAATTTCTCAACGACGTGTGATTAGGTGAGTTCGTGAAGTCCGCCGAAAAAGATTTGCAAGCGGTGTTGATGTTAAAATCATGCCGTGATTTTGAGCTGAGATAATTAAAATTATCAGTTATTTAGAGTGCAATTCTCGTCCTCTAGCTTATTAGTTATATACCCTGCCTACTTGATGTTGCTTTGTCTCGCGTATTGCAGGCCACCACGTCAAGTTACTTGGGAACGGGTTAATTATTCATAAGCAAAGGAGAGAACAATGAGTTCTTATCTACTCAGAGCCGCCATCATTACAACGTTAGGGATAAGCTACCAAGCTCAAGCCTATAACTGTGATGGCTTGGGCTCTTGGGATACGGCCGCCATTTATACGTCCGGTGATAAAGTGACGCAATCTAACGCAGCCTATCAAGCTAACTATTGGACGCAGGGAAATGATCCTGCAAGCAATAACGGCCCTTGGGCATTTTGGCTATCACTCGGGCAGTGTGACAGCGGTGGTGGCAATGTTCCACCCACGCTAAATCTCGTTTCTCCTGCCAATAATGCACAAATCCCACAAGGCAGCTTAATCACGCTGCAAGCCACGGCGTCTGATAGCGATGGTAGCGTGGCACAGGTTGAATTTTTGATTGATGGCGTGTCGATCGCCGTCATCACACAAGCGCCTTTCCAAACCGATTGGACTGCCGCTTTAGGCGCAACCCAAGTGACTGCAATTGCCACTGATAATCAGGGTGCGACTACATCAACAGCGTCAACCATCTCGGTTACGCCTGTTGGTGGTTTAGTACCTCCTTCCATCTCCTTAACCAGCCCAACAGGTGCTGAGCAGCTAGCGGCTGGTGACTCATTGACGCTAAGCGCTAATGCCACCGATTCGGATGGAACCGTCACGCAAGTTGATTTTTATGTGGATGGACAACTCGTCGCTTCAGATACTTCAGAACCTTATGCCCACGATTGGACTGCTGTCTCAGGCTCTCACACCTTTAAAGCCAAAGCGACGGATAATGATAACCAAACGACTCATAGCCAAGAGGTCGCCTTAGTTGTATCTGGAGGCTCAAGTGGTGGTTGTGCAGGTTTAGCAACCTATATGGCGGGTAGCAGTTACGCTGCGGGCGAATTAGTGCAAAACAATAATCAAAAGTTCCGTTGTGATATCGCAGGTTGGTGCTCTTCCAGCTCAGCGTGGGCCTATGAGCCGGGCAAAGGAGGTTATTGGCAAGAAGCGTGGACAGGAATGGGCGCGTGCGCCACGCCACCTACCGTTTCATTGACAAGCCCTGCTGATAATGAAGTGATTCTGGCTGGTTCTACCATCCTGCTCAGTGCACAAGCTAATGATGCCGATGGCAGTGTAGTACAAGTGGAATTTCTTGCTGATGGCACGAGCCTTGGCGTAGTAAACCAATCGCCTTATTCGGTTGAGTGGGTTGCGAGCAAGGTCGGAAGTACCACACTCAAAGCCATCGCAACCGATAATGACAATAATAGCGCTGAAAGTCAGATTAACGTTTCAGTGAGCGATCAAGCGTTAGTGGTGTCGTTAACATCGCCAACGTCAGGGCAAACCGTCGGTTTAGGTAAACCAGTCAATATTGCTGCCAATGCGACGTCACTCACTGGTGCTGTTTCTAAAGTCGATTTCTTAGTGAATGGAGCGGTGGTCGCAACTGATACTAGTGCGCCTTATGCCTACACTTGGACACCTACGGCTATCGGCGAATACACAGTGGCTGCGCAAGCTTATGATGCAGGCAGTAGTGTATTGTCAGACGCAGCTGCCGTGAAGGTGGTTGAACAGACACAGAAAAAGCACAAATTGATCGGTTACTGGCATAATTTTGTCAATGCTGCTGGCTGCCCAATGCGTCTCGCTGATATGTCTGATGCGTGGGATGTGATCGATATTGCATTTGCCGATAATGACCGCAACAGTAATGGAACCGTGCATTTCAATCTTTTCGCAGGCGATGCGCATAGTAGCTGTCCCGCCTTAGATGCTACCCAGTTCAAGCAAGATATGGCGGCCTTGCAAGCCAAAGGCAAAGTTTTTGTTTTGTCACTTGGTGGCGCTGAAGGCAACATTACGCTCAATACTGACAGTGATGAAGCGCACTTTGTTGATAGTTTGACGGCGTTGATCAAAGAGTGGGGTTTTGATGGCTTGGATGTTGATTTAGAAAGTGGTTCTAACTTAATGCATGGCTCGCAAATTCAAGCGCGCTTGGGCCGGGCATTAAAGCAAATTGAAGCCAACATCGGCGGTGATATGTACCTGACCATGGCACCAGAACACCCTTATGTTCAAGGAGGAATGGTGGCTTATAGCGGCATTTGGGGAGCGTATATTCCTATCATCAATGAGGTTCGTGACACACTCGATCTACTTCATGTCCAGCTCTATAACAACGGTGGGTTACCAAACCCTTATCTACCGGGTGCAGCACCTGAAGGTTCGGTGGATATGATGGTCGCTCAATCAAAAATGCTGTTAGAAGGGTTTGATTTGGCCGATGGTTCACGCTTTGAACCACTGCGTGACGATCAAGTTGCAATCGGTTTGCCTTCTGGCCCGAGCTCTGCCAACTCTGGGCAAGCGCCCACGCAAAACATTCTTGATGCGTTGGACTGCTTAACCAAGGGAACCTCTTGCGCGACGGTGAAACCGAGTTTCAACTACCCTAACTACGGTGGTGTGATGACATGGTCTATTAACTGGGACGAACACGACGGCTACAATTTCTCTACGCCAATAGGCAACAAACTGACGCAAATGAATAATGCCCAATAAAGGCTAAGTTGGTTTATAACGCAAGAACCCCAGCGCAGTGCTGGGGTTCTTTTTGGCTCGCTGATCATAGCTATCAATAACCACTAGCAATAATCAATAACAAGATCAGTTGTTGGGGTGAAATTGCTCGCACGCCAACAGGGTGTTTTCAATCAAACTGGCCACCGTCATTGGCCCGACACCACCCGGAACAGGGGTGATCAAGCTTGCTTTGGTGCGCGCTACATCGTACTCGACATCGCCAATCAGCTTGCCTGACTCCAAGCGGTTGATGCCCACATCAATCACCACGGCACCTTCTTTAATCCATGCACCGGGAATGAAATTGGGTTTACCAACGGCCACCACCAACAAATCAGCTTGGCGAACATGGTGCTCTAAATCTTTAGTGAAGCGGTGGCATGTGGTTGTGGTACAACCAGCCAGTAGCAGCTCTAACGTCATTGGTCGGCCGACAATATTGGATGCGCCCACAATCACCGCATGTTTACCACGCAGTTGAACGTTATAGCGCTCAAGCAAAGTGATGATCCCTTTGGGCGTGCAAGAGCGCAGTTTAGGAATGCGTTGGGCTAAACGGCCCACATTGTAAGGGTGAAAACCATCGACATCTTTTTCAGGAACAATGCGTTCAAGCACATGGGTTGTGTCAATCCCAGCAGGTAAGGGCAGTTGCACTAAAATGCCGTCAATTTCAGGGTCGGCATTGAGCTCATCGATTAACGCCAGTAGCTCCTCTTCACCTGCAGTGGCTGGAAGATCATAGGATTTAGAAACAAAACCTACTTCTTCACAAGCACGACGTTTGCTGCCGACATACACTTGTGACGCAGGATCTTCTCCCACCAGCACCACCGCTAGCCCCGGAGCTCGAAGACCCACTTGAGTGCGAGCTTTTACCCGCGCCGCTACTTCAGAGCGAACCGTCTGGGAGATGAGTGTCCCATCAATATTTTGAGCAGTCATGGCTTTCCTTACACATTGGTCGCAAATATTTTTGGGCGCATTGTCGCAGATATTTAAAGTAACATCTATAAGCAAACGTTTGCTTTGTTCTGTTTTTCGTCACATGGTTAGCGAATGGCAGTTTTTTAGGCATTTGAAACAGAATGTTAGAGAAAGCGATTGATTTACGGAGTTCAACTCGTATAATCCTGTCCCTGTAGCGCGCCCTTAGCTCAGCTGGATAGAGCACGTCCCTTCTAAGGATGTGGTCGTAGGTTCGAATCCTACAGGGCGCGCCATTTATTCAAGAAAGCCCCGATAACTCAAAAAGTTGTCGGGGCTTTTGTTTTTCATGTTCATCCGTTCGGTTTTTTACTCCGATGGTACTTTTGTGCAGAGTGTTGATAATTTCATCGCTTTCATCTTATTACATCTTGCTCCCACTGGCTTCGCAAAACGCACCTTCTTAGCTATCCCACGAATATTTTGTGCCACACTCTGTATGAAATTTAATTCATATGGAGGGCGCGTAATGAATCTAACCAAATCTTCTTT
Organism: Vibrio sp. 1151_11; assembly: GCF_029478525.1. Lineage (NCBI taxonomy): Bacteria > Pseudomonadati > Pseudomonadota > Gammaproteobacteria > Vibrionales > Vibrionaceae > Vibrio > Vibrio sp. 1151_11. Next base: position 70,870 of record NZ_SHMN01000002.1, read on the forward strand.
AGTGACATGGTTTATCTGTTTTAGCCCAATAGTGGTAAGCCATCAGTTGTATCCTGATGTCGATACTCCACGACTTAACGAAGAGCAGCTTGCAGAGAGCCAACTGCCATTTTCTCTGATTAGCGATGATGAGTTTGTTTTTCGACCTCATCAACGTCCTTTCAATATTGAAGATTTTATTGGTATCCATCAGCCACATTGGCTTGAGCTTGTCGAGTCGATTAGCCATTGGGCTGGGGCAACGGGGGTTGATCCTCGAGTGTTATTGACCACTTTAGCGTTATTAGAACAAGAGAGTGCTTTGGATCAAAGCTTGGACGATAGACAGCGGCAGATCAAAGATATTGCGAATCAACTGTCTCAGCGTTTCTATCACTATCAAGAAAGTTCATCGGCTCTTCAATACAATGCTGCGACGTTAGCGGTCATGCAGCAATTGAATCGGGTGGATGATTGGGCGTTATGGAAATCGCAATATGAGCTTTGGTTTGGTGCTTTCAGCGAGCCACAAAACACACCAGCTCCTATGCGTATGGGAAACCTCATTGCTTCGCCTAGCGAGGGGTTTATGCAGTGGCCATGGCGCAAAGGGTATCAGTGGATACCTAACGGTACGCATGCGCACAGTGGCTCAGGTTTTCCGCTTTCTTCGATCGACGTTTCTTACGATTGGCCAGCTTGGGGCGCGCCAACTTACAGTGTAACGGCCGCGCATGATGGCTACGTGTCGGTGATGTCTCGGTGCCAACTGCGCGTGACGCATCCAAACGGTTGGGCGACGAACTATTACCATATGGACGGAATCCAAGTCGCGAATAATCAGTGGGTGACGAAAGACAGTAAGTTGGGTGTTTATGCTAATCAGCGTTCCATTGCTTTGTGTGAAGGTGGATCGTCCACCGGCCCTCACTTGCACTTCTCATTGCTTTATCAAGGGCGTTTTCAATCTTTACAAGGTGTGAGTTTTGGGCCATATAAGGTTCAGACTGGGCGATATAGTTACGATAATCATTGCCAATATACATGGCTGTATGACCAACGTAAGCAACAGAAAGTCTGCTTATGGCAACCTATTTATAATTAAGGTTCACGCTGAAATGTTGTGATGGAAAATGTTGGTGCAAGGTTCTCTTACACCAACATTCATTTTGTGCTCAACCGATTTGTTGTGTCGTGAGCCGATCACTGACTTATCGTTCTTTAACGACGAAACGAACGGTTACGTGCGGAACGCTCTTTATGGGCAGAAGCCGCTTTAGCCTGTGAGTTTAAAATGGAATCAACCGTCAGCTCCATTGGCTCTTTAGGTTTGAGGCCATGTGGGAAAGTGCGCGCGCGCGGTGGCAGATCATATTCTTCAGCTGAAGCGCGTGGCATACGTTTAAAGCGATAGAGGTAGAAGTTTTCTACTTTCTCTCTCGCCCAATCGGTTTTATTGAGATATTTCACGCTGCTGGCAACCGATGGGTTGGTATGGAAGCAGTTAAAACGCATTGCCGTATCGAGAATATCCCAACCGTAAAAATCCACTAGTTCTTGCAGTAATGTTTCTAACTTAAGACCGTGTAATGGGTTATTTCTTTGTAATTCAATTCTTTCTTCTTCAGTCATCATAACGAGTTCCTAAGTAGTTCACTAACCGAGGCCAGCAGGGGTGTATGGTTTTCGTTGGTTTTTTATTCAAACAACGTGGCATCACGAATGATCATCTCTTAACACGCTAGTTTAAGGGGCCGCATTCTAACAGAATTCAGTGGCCCTCCCTAAGATTATCGTGCGGAAGATCAGCGTTGTTTGATTGGTCAGATTTTTCTGCGTTCAATAAAAAGGACATAGCGCTTAAAGAGCTTGGATTGTCGTCTTTACACAGATTTACTTGTTACTTCATCTACTTTACGTTGTGATTGTTACTCTTAGATAACCTTTATATTTAAGTGGTTATTGTGATGAGCAGAGTAAGCAAAACGGTATTGATTGTGATGGTGGTTGTCTCGGTATTATGGATGCAAGCCGAGCCAACGCTTTTGGTGTCTGAAAACCTCTTCAAGTGGCGATCGGCTTTTATCCAGTGGTCAGGCATTTTGGCCATTGTGGCGATGTCATTGGCTATGGTGCTGGCGCTTCGTTTGCCCCTTGTTGAACAGTGGACACAAGGAATCGATAAAGGTTATCGGATACACAAATGGCTGGGCATTTCGGCCACGTTGCTTGGTTTATTTCACTGGCTTTGTTACCAGATACCGAAATGGATGATCGCACTTGAGCTCCTGACTAAACCTAATCGGCTCAATGGCTCTGGCCCACAGGGGAACTTGTCGGGTTTTGCGCTTTGGGTAAAAGAGATGCGCCCGATGGGGTTAGCCATTGGCGAATGGGGGTTCTACTCATTATTGCTGCTGGTGGGTGTATCACTGTGGCTAACCATTAAATACAAACCGTTTCGCTTATCGCACCGTTTGATGGCGGTGGTGTACCTTTTGCTGGCTGGGCATTCGGTATTATTGTTGAAAAAGGCGTATTGGGGCTGGCCGATTTATTGGTTAGTGTTGATGTTTATTGCGCTTGGCTCCGCGGCAGCAGTCTACAGTTTGCTTGGATTTGTGGGCCGAAATGCACGTTATTCAGCGAAGATTAGCGCATGCCACTACTGCGCAGCGAGCCAAACGTTAGATTTAAGAATTAAGATGGAGAAACCTTGGCCCGGACACAAAGCAGGGCAGTTTGCCTATTTGAGTTTTGTTGGCGAAGAGCCACATCCGTTTACTATTGCTTCGTACAATGAGGCTAATGAGCTGCGATTTTTGATCAAAGAGCTCGGCGATTTTACCACAGGCCTTTATAAGAGAATTACCGTGGGTGAGCCGATTGAGGTCGAAGGTCCATATGGACGATTTGAGTTTTATAGTGATAGGCCACAAGTCTGGATTGGTGGCGGTGTCGGCATCGCTCCATTTATGGCTGGGTTAGATTATTTACACACGGTAAAAGCGCATCCGGCTACTTATCTGTTCTTCTGCTGCCATCATGCAGAGCAAGCCCTGTGTGATGAGCTTAAGCAGAAAGCATTGCGTGCAGGTGTCTCCCTCACAGTGATTGATTCAAGCATTGCTCCGCATTTGTCTGCCGAGACTATTGCTCGCCAGTGTGGTGATTTAAGCGGTTTTGAGTTTTTCTTTTGTGGCCCTGTTGCGTTTTCACGGACTTTAAAACAGGCGTTGAAGCCTTACCATGTAGACGTTGAAGCTCAGTTCCATGAAGAGTTGTTTATGATGCGTTGAGCATTTGTTGTGAAATGACCAAGCCCCATGTTTTCTAAGAATTACAGCACGAATAACAGCCTGAACAACAGATAGTGGCCTTGCGAAAAAGAATAGATAAATCAAGTCACTTACTTGAATAAAATTCATATTGCAGTTCAATGTTATTCACTATGATCTTGCTCACGGTATGCTTCAATGGCACTGACCAATAAAGCATTATGGATACGATATTATGAGCAAATTAACCCTTCTTGATGGTGGCATGGGGCGCGAATTAAAAAGAATTGGTGCTCCTTTTTCTCAGCCACTTTGGAGCGCGCAAGCGCTGATTGAATCTCCACAACATGTCCGTTTAGCTCACCAAGGATTTATTGATAGCGGTGCCGACATTATCACGGTGAATAGCTATGCGTGTGTCCCTTTTCACTTGGGCGAGTCACTATATCAAACCGATGGTGCAAGGTTAGCGAACTTAGCCGCGCAGATTGCTGCGGAAGTAGCACAACAGTCAGAACGTCCGATTTTAGTGGCGGGTTCTATGCCACCGGCTATGGGAAGCTATCGGCCTGATCTCTTTCAAGCCGAAGTCGCACGAGCGATTTCACTCACTTTGTATCAAGCACAAGATCCTTATGTGGACGTCTGGTTAGCGGAGACGATTGCCAGTTTAGAAGAGTTGAGCATGGTTCAATCGGTGTTTGCCTCATCAACGAAGCCTTGCTATTACGCACTGACTCTGAAAGATGACTCTAATATCGCACAATTGCGTTCTGGGCAGTCGGTCTCTGAAGCGGCAGAACAAATCTGCTCTGCGGGTGGGGCGGGCATTTTCTTTAACTGCTCAATACCTGAGGTGATGGCTGATGCCATTCAACAGGCGAAAACCGTGTTGGAAGGCCGAGCGCAAAAGATTGAAATCGGCGTTTATGCAAACAGTTTTACGCCGATTAAATCGGATCACGCTGCCAACGAAACCGTACAAGCCATGCGTGAGTTTAGTGCAGAAGATTATCTCGCATTTGCCAAGCAGTGGTATGCCCTTGGTGCAACCGTGATCGGCGGATGTTGCGGCATCACCCCTCGCCATATTCAAGCACTTTATGAATGGAGGCGCAGTTTTGAAAAATCTTAATTATGGATTGGCTTTTCCTGCGATTGCGTTAGTGCTTGTTTTGTTAACGGTATCTGCGCTTTATCCAGCCACCTCTCAAGCGATGGCGGCGCAAGCTATGGGCTGGGTGAGCCACTGGTTTGGCTGGTTAGTACAGATGGCAAGTTTGGTGTTAGTGGTTTTTTTACTGTGGCTGGCGTGTTCGAAATACGGCCGCATTCGTTTAGGTGAAGAAAAGACCGAATACAGTAATTTTTCTTATGGCGGGATGATTTTTACCGCTGGCGTTGGAGCGTCACTCATTTACTGGGCGATAGGTGAACCGATGTATTACTTACAATCGCCGCCGTTATTTGCTGAGCCCAATAGTTATCCTGCTGCGGCATGGGCCGTTACCTACTCTATTTTTCATTGGGGCATTACAGGCTGGGCGATTTACTGCTTTCCAGCGATTCCGTTTGCTTACGCATTTTATGTACAAAAAAAGCGCACGTTAAAAGTTTCCAGTTTGTGTTCTTCGGTAGTGGGTGACCATCCTTTGGTGGCAAAAAGTATCGATCTATTGTCGATTTTTGGTACGTTGGCCGCGTTTGCTAGCTCGCTGGCCTTAACTGTGACCTTGGTCAGCACCGGTGTGGCAGAGCTGTTACAGATTGAGAATAGCCTTGGCTTACAAGGCGCAATCATTGTGCTTTTTGTGGCTGCGTTAGTGGCTGTGATGGGGGTTGGTTTTAACCAAGGCATCAACGCGATTTCTAACTGGACAGTCAGCATGGCGGTGTTGTTTGCCCTGTTTGTATTATTGGCGACTCAACCTTCTTTCATTCTTAATAGTTTCACTGACTCGCTGGGCGTGATGTTGGATAATTTCTTTCGAATGTCATTGTGGACAGACCCTGTTCAGCAAAGTGGTTTTGCACAAGGCTGGACTCAGTACTATTGGTTTTGGTATTACGCGTACTTGATTATGATGGGCCTATTCATCACGCGAATTTCTCGTGGACGAACGATTCGTGAAGTAGTTTTGTACACCATCTCGATGGGCGCTTTGGGCTGCGCATTTTTTATCTCCATTTTTGGTGGCTATGCGGTGTGGGCTCAAATGTTGGGCGGTTTACCCGTTCAGGGCTGGATGGCGGAAGGTGGCTTAACCTACGCAGTGGTTTCATTGATAAAAACCTTGCCTGGGGGAAATGGGGTGCTTGGGCTATTTCTGCTCATTCAGTTTTTATTGATGCTGACCACTATGTCCAGTGCGAGTGTTGCGACGGCGATGCTCACCACCAATGAATTGGCTTTGAATGGTGATCCCGATAACCGAGTAAAATTGCTTTGGGCCTGTGCGATTGGGCTGATCAGTTTAAGTGTATTTTTGGCTGGGGGAGGGATTGAAACCATTAAGTCGCTTTGTGTGGTCGCAGGCCTTCCTATGATGTTCATTTACGCCATCATGCTCAAAACCTTTTTACATACTTTAGGCATTTTGCCCAATCAGCATGAGCGGGAATCTGATCAAGAGCCCGTGTTAATGAAAGTCACTTAAAGCAAGCCTTAACCTTATAGCGTTTAGAGCGTTTAGAGCGCTTAGCTTTATAGCGTTTAGCTCTATAGCGTTTAGCTCTATAGCGTTTAGCAAAACAAGCCAGCACGATGAAGATGCTGGCTTGTTGTATTGAAAGAAGACCAATGACTCTCTTTGAGGCTTAAATATTATTGAGAACCATGAAATGGGTCGAAAGTGGGGTGAAGTCGATCATCACATAGCTCTCTTGTTCGTTGACGAAGAGCGTCAGCGTTTGTTGATTTAGCGGGTCGAATAGAGTGTGCTCACCACAGGTTAACTGCCAATAAGTGGTCAATGCTTTAGGTAAATGCAGTTTTACGGTTTTGCCACTTGTGGCACTGAAGTTCGCGGCGATGATCAGCTTTTGTGACGGGTTAGAGCGAGCAAAGGCAAATAAGTAATCTTGCTGGTCGGAGAAGTGTTCAACATTGGCGGCGTACAGATCATGATATTCACCGGTCAGTGCGGGGCTCTGTTGGACTAAATTCAGTAATGTTGAGTAGAAATCGCGCAGCTGTTTCCCGCTCTCGCTTAATTGGCCACCATCAAATGCACCGTTATTCATCCATTTTTGGTGTTGTGGAACACCGATATAGTCAAAAATAGAGGTGCGCGAAGGCTGGCCAAAGCCGGCATATTCCGCTCCTGGTTCGCCCACTTCTTGCCCAAAATAAAGCAAGGTTGGTGAGCTGGATAAACAGGCTGAAATCAACATGGCTGGGCGTGCTTTATGTGCTTCCCCTGCAAATTCAGGCGAGGCAATTCTCTGCTCGTCATGGTTTTCCAAGAAATGCAGCATGTGATGCTCAATGTCGCGCAGTTGATATTCAATACGACCAATCTCTTTGGTAGAGCCGTGTCCTTGCATGATGGCTTTGAGACTATCGTAAAAGTCGACTTTGTCGTACAGATAGTCCATTTTCCCAAGCTGGATGTAATCGCGGTATAAATTTGGCTGATACACCTCTGCCATTAAAAAAGCATCGGGGTTGTGTAGTTTAATTGCCGAGTTGAGATAGCTCCAAAATTCAATCGGTACCATTTCGGCCATATCATAACGAAAGCCATCGACGCCTTTATCGATCCAATAAAGAGCGATATCCCGAAATTTACGCCATGAATCCGGGACACTTTTGTCTTGCCAGAAAACGGCGTGTTCAAGGTGAGATAGGAAACGGTATTGCTGCGGAAGCTCGGCAAAATCTTTGCTTCCATCAGGTTTGATGCCGTAGTTTATTTTGACGGTTTCATACCAATCATCGATGTTCGGCTTGGCTAAACGAGATCCATTGCCTGTCCATTTTGCGGGGTGTTCGTAAAACGGGGTGGCTAAATCTGGGTGGCATTCACCGCCCAACGGTAGCAATGAGGTGGGAATATCTGGCAGTTTAAAGGGGGTGTCGGGTAGGTAATAGAAGTTATTGTCCCTGGCGTATTGCACACTGGTATCATCATTTTCACCGAAATCATTGACTCCGACAGGGTTATTGAGCCCTTGATATTGGCGCGCCACGTGGTTAGGGACAATGTCGATGATGACTTTCATGCCCGCTTGGTGTGTACGCTTAATCAAGGCTTCAAATTCGTGATTACGCTGAGCTGGGTCGGCGGCTAAATCAGGGTTTATCGAATAGTAGTCTTTAATGGCGTAAGGCGAGCCCGCTCTACCTTTGACAACACTTGGGTGATCATTCTCTATTCCCCATGCACTGTAATCACCCACCAGTGCGTGATGTAAAACACCGGTATACCAAATATGAGTGATCCCAAGTTGATGAATGGCATTGAGTGCATCGTCAGTGAAGTCACTTAATTTACCGACACCATTTTGTTCTTTCGTTGCCCAAGGTGTGTTGCAACGGTTTGTATTACCGAATAAGCGCGTGAAAACTTGATAGATAGTGTATTTGTTGTAAGCCATAACGTGTCAACCTAAGCGATGATGGGATGCGAGAAATAGGAGATGAGTTGCAGGCTAATAGAAGTTGATGAAGACAGAATCATCCTTGAGTAGTGATTTTGGGGCGTAGAGAGAAAGAAGGCGTAAAAGTGTGATGCGGGAATGGTTTAGTCAACAAAATCCCACCGGGCGGTGGGATTTGTAAAAAAGCATTATGCTTATGAGCGTTTTTCTTGTTTAGGGCGAGGGCTACGACGCGGTGCACTTGAGTGCTCGTTATCACGCTTTTTCAAGTGGTAATTTAAAATGGAAATAGGCACGTCTTTTTTCGGTGTGAAACCTTCAATTTCTTTACGCACAAGCAAATGTCCTAAGCGGCTTTCAATCATGCACAAGTTTTTAAAATCATCGCGTGATACGAGCGAAATTGCTTCACCGGTTGCACCAGCACGACCGGTTCGTCCAATACGGTGAATGTAGTTCTCCGCAGGATAAGGCAAGTCGTAATTCACCACTCTTTCTAAGTTATCAATATCAATACCGCGCGCGGCAACGCCCGTTGCAATCAAAAATTGCAGTTTACCTGCTTTGAAATCGGCTAATAATTTTTCACGAACTTCTTGGCTACGGCCACTGTGAAACGCCTCTGCCGCAATGCCACGCTTTTCCAGTTGGCTCGCCAGCTTTGCCGCACCGTGTTTGGTTTCGATGAAAATCATCGCCTGTTGCCATTGGTTTTCAGTAATCAAATGGCTCAGTAGTGCGGATTTTTGATCTTTATCGACAGTGATAATCCACTGTTCAATTTGATTTGGCGTGCGGTTGTAACCAGCGACATCAATTTCAATCGGATCATTAATGGCTGATTTGGCCAACTCGCGCACTGGGCGAGAAAGGGTCGCCGAAAACAGCAAGTTCTGACGGTTTAGTGGTAGGCGATCAACAATTTTATTGATGTCTTCAATGAAACCCATGTCGAGCATGCGGTCAGCTTCATCCATCACCAACACTTCAAGCTCATCAAAATGAACGGCGCGTTGGCCATACATATCAAGCAAGCGCCCCGGCGTGGCGATCAAAATATCCACCCCTTCAATCAAGCGTTGTTTTTGTTTTTGCGAATCGACACCGCCGTACATCGCAAGGCAGGTTAAGGGCAGATACTTGGCGTATTGAGTGACGTTCTCTTCCACTTGCAGAGCCAGTTCGCGCGTGGGCGCTAAAATTAATGCACGAACACGTTTGGCGCGCTGAGTTGTTCCTTGACTAAGCATCTGCAAAATGGGCAGTACAAAGCTAGCGGTTTTACCCGTGCCGGTTTGCGCTGCCGCAATGACATTTTTACCCGTCAAAATGGCAGGGATTGCCTGTTCTTGAATCGGTGTTGGGGCAGAATAGCCGAGTTCGTGAACGGCTTTTAAGATTGGATCGCTCAATCCTAGGTTGGAAAATGGCATGCGGGCTCTCAGAGTTAAAAAGTCAAAACAGTTAGCAAGCGATGGCTTTCTCATCGTAAGGCGCTACGCCCTAATACTTTGAGTGCAACTCATCGCAAATTCGGCGCATTCTAGCATGAACTTTTCAAATGCGGTGAGATACCTCAGTGTCAGCGATTGTCTCTTTATTCAGAATAGCGCCTCGTTGCCGAGTCGCTATTCTGAGATACCAATAAGATTGTTATCAATGAGTGCGGTTAGTTGAATTGGCATCACGGAGCTTTTAGAACAAGTGGGATCTATTTTCGATATATTAACCCTACTTATTTGTCAGGGAATAGATTCATGGAATATCAGCAGCTACCGATTCAGTATACTGTGGTGAGTGCGTTAAAATTAGTCCAAAAAAATTGGCTGACTCTCATGCTGCAATCTTCACCTTTTTTGGTGGTGAATCTCTATTTCACGATTGGTGTTGTTGACTTTGATGATCCACAACAGTTGTTCACATTAACGAATGTGATTGTTTATGTGCTTTATACGGTAACGGCGGCGATGGCGACAGTGCGCTTGCATCGTTTGGTGCTGCTGGGTGAAAAATCTTGCCGTTTGAGCACAATTTTCTACTTAAGTTCGCGTGAATTACGCTTTATTGGATGGTGGGCTGCGTTAGGCGCTATGCTGTTTGCCATTCTAATCATGCCCATGTTTATCATTGGCTCGCTGGCAAATATAGTGACGATGCCAATGTGGTTAATTCAGCTTTGTATCTATGTCGTAATACTGCCTATTGGCTGGCTTATCTCTCGCTGGTCATTGGTTTTACCAGCCACAGCACTAGATCATCAACCTAGAGGTTTGAGTGTCGCGTGGCAAATGTCAAAGCCCCACGCCAAAGCACTATTTGTGTTGATAGGTGTGATCCCCATGCTCATCAATGCACTACTACAGCCCTTGTTTAATCTGCATTTTCTGCCATTGACCTTGGTACTGTCATTTGTCTGGTTAGCGGTTTGTGCGGTTGAGATTTGTGTGTTGTCGCTCAGCTTTCAGTGGATTGTGCAGCGAGAAGCGATTACCCAGAACCAAGAGTTACGCATTCCTGAATTTACCGCTTAAACAAGCCCTGTATTCACACAGGGCTTGATGAGGATTGAACGGTATTACTATTCACAAGGTGGTGATAGGTGGATTAACGCTAAGCCACCTAACGAGGTTTCACGATATTTCCGATTCATATCTTTCCCCGTCTGGTACATGGTCTCAATCACTTTATCTAGAGAAATTAAGCATTTGCTGGTCCGTTTTAGGGCCATGCGTGAAGCGTTAATCGCTTTCACGGCTCCCATTGCATTGCGTTCGATGCAAGGGACTTGAACTAAGCCACCCATTGGGTCGCATGTCATACCCAATGAATGCTCCATGGCAATTTCAGCCGCCATGCAAATTTGTTCGTTGCTGCCACCTCTTAGCGCGGTCAACCCTGCCGCTGCCATTGAGGAAGAGACTCCAATCTCCCCTTGACAGCCTACTTCGGCCCCCGAAATAGAAGCGTTGGTTTTGTACAAAATACCAATAGCGCCAGCCACGGCGAGAAAATCTTTCAACTGCTTAGTGTCAAGCTCTCGGATAAAGCGGTGGTAATACATTAATACGGCGGGTATCACTCCTGCCGCGCCATTGGTTGGCGAGGTAACCACTTGCCCTCCCGCTGCATTTTCTTCACTGACCGCGAAAGCAAACAGGTTAATCCAGTCCATGATCTCCATTGGGTCACTTTCAATCGCCGCGTTAGCTTCCAGCTTTTTGAGCAGTGCTGGTGCGCGGCGCGTGACATGCAATCCACCTTCGAGAATGCCTTCCGTTTCAAAGCCGCGCTGCATGCAGAGTGACATCACTTTCCAAATTTGATCGGCTTTGTGGTTAATCGTTTCAAGATCATGAAACGCTATTTCATTGCGCAAAACGAGACTGCCTAAACTTAAGCCATGTTTTTCGGCTTTAAAGAGTAATTCATCAGCAGAAGTAAAAGGAAATTCGACCTCCACGGGTGCATTTGCACTACCGTGTTCCAACTCTTTGGCGGTAGCAACAAAACCGCCTCCCACCGAGTAGTAAGTTTCAAAGGCTAGCGTTTCTCCTTGCGCTCCAAAAGCGGTAATCGTCATACCATTTTCATGTAAGGGAAGATTAGTATTTTGGAAGAGGAGGTCAGTTTTTAGCTGGAATGGAATGAGCTTTTTTCCCGCTAAATTAAGCTCACCGTGTTCAATAGCATGCGCTAGCGCTTGATTGGCGCTGGTGATTTTGATGGTGTCAGGCTTATTGCCCAGCAGACCTAATATTACGGCGCGATCAGTGTGGTGGCCACGTCCTGTAAGTGATAGTGAACCGTAAAGGTCAATCTGCACTCTTGCCACTTGCGTTAAATCAGCAATGATTTGGCTAAATTGATAGCCTGCAATCATTGGCCCATTGGTGTGTGAGCTAGAAGGGCCCACACCAATTTTAAAAATATCAAAAATGGATAACATCGACTTCACCTTGAATGTGACCTGTAATAGGTGACAACTTTGCCTAATAATACCCTAGTCTAGAGCTCAAGTATTTGCTAACGTGCAAAAGTCTAACCAAAAACCATATTATGAGGACTTCGCATGTCGATTTGGGATGAAGTAACACTGCACACTCGCTATGGTGAATTACCCTCGGCTTTTTATTCTCAAGTGAACCCAGCGCCTTTAGACAATGTGCGTTGGGTTGCTTGGAATGCCTCACTGGCTGGCGATTTGTCTTTACCAGCACAACCTAATGATGAGCTACTGCACGGCCTGTCTGGCCAAGTTATTCCCGCGCAATTTAAGCCATTAGCGATGAAATACGCGGGCCATCAATTTGGTATTTATAACCCTGATTTAGGTGATGGCCGTGGGTTACTGTTGGCCGAAATCGAGAGTAAAACGGGTGAAGTGTATGATCTGCATTTGAAAGGTGCAGGGCTTACGCCTTATTCGCGTATGGGGGATGGCCGCGCCGTACTGCGCTCCACTATTCGCGAATACTTGTGTAGTGAGGCGATGACGGGTCTTGGGATTGCGACCACAAGAGCATTAGCGATGATGAGCAGTGACACGCCTGTTTATCGAGAAAAACAAGAGCGAGGTGCGCTGCTAGTACGTGTAGCGCAGAGCCATATTCGCTTTGGCCATTTTGAACATTTTTTCTATACCAACCAATTAGCAGAACAAAAACAGCTGGCTGATAAAGTGATTGAGTGGCATTACCCTGATTGCCTTACACAAGAAAAACCTTATGCGGCCATGTTTAGTCACATTGTTGATCGCACCGCTAAGATGATTGCCGATTGGCAAGCGGTTGGATTTGCTCATGGCGTAATGAATACCGACAACATGTCTATCCTCGGTCAAACCTTTGACTACGGTCCTTTTGCTTTTCTCGACGATTATGAACCGACTTATATTGGCAATCACTCCGATTATCAAGGCCGCTACGCGTTTGATCAGCAGCCGCGCGTGGCGTTGTGGAACCTGTCCGCTTTAGCACATGCATTGTCACCGTTAGTGGAAAGAAGCGATCTGGAAGCGGCACTCGCTCAGTTTGAAGCGCAGCTCGGCCGTTATTTTAGCCAGCAAATGCGTTGTAAATTGGGGTTGTTGGCCTCTCTGCCCGGTGATTCTGTGTTGTTTGAGCAAATGTTTGAGTTATTAACCAAAAATCACACCGACTACACTCGCTTTTTCCGGCAACTATCCAGCTTGGATCGAGAAGGGGAGCGACTGGTATTGGATCTCTTTATTGACCGCGCTGCCGCTCAGTCTTGGCTTGAACAGTATCTGGCTCGTTGTGAGCGAGAAATCGACAGTTCGGGGAACGCGATTTCGATTGAGCAGCGCTGCGCAGAGATGAGAAAAGTGAATCCGAAATATATTTTGCGTAATTATTTGGCTCAACAAGCGATCGATAAAGCAGAACAGGGTGATTACCAACAAGTGCACCAATTAGTACAATTGTTAGCCAACCCTTATGCCGAGCAGCCGGAAAAGAGTCATTTTGCCCAGCTTCCTCCTGAATGGGGGAAAAAAATGGAAATCAGTTGTTCCTCATAAGTAACGCATTTTGTGATCTCTATCTAGACAGAATTCAAACTTTACATAAATATCAATAATCAAAAAAATGACCTATAGCTACACTAGGCCGATCAGTTGAAAATATGGATAGTGGACATGCAGGCAAGAACGCGCATTCTAGTCGTGGATGATGACGAAGAGATTCGGCAATTATTAGATGAGTACTTGACGAAGTCTGGTTTTGATATCGTCACCACCGCGGATGGCATCGAGCTATTAGCCTATTTGGAACGTAACAGTTATCCCGATCTTATTTTGTTGGATGTGATGATGCCCGGAGACGATGGTTTTACTTTATGCCAAAAAATCCGTCGTCATTCGAACGTTCCTATCATTATGTTGACCGCGGTTTCTGATGAAACTGACCAAATCATTGGTTTAGAAATTGGCGCGGATGATTATGTGGCGAAACCTTTTAACCCGCGTCAGTTAATGGCGCGCATCAAGGCTTTGCTGCGCCGGGTACAAGTCAATGATGAAAAAACAACCGATGCGCTGCCCAAACAAATTACGTTTGGTGATTGGCAACTCGATACCTTGTCACACCGAATTACACATCTAGAGCGTGCCGATGAGCATGACTTGTCAGGCAGTGATTTTGCATTACTGATGCTGTTTTTAACCCGGCCTAAGGAAGTGCTTGATCGCGATACCATCTCATTTGCTACTCGTGGACGTGAAGCGCTCCCTTTTGAGCGAGGTATCGACGTGCAACTTAGCCGTTTACGTCAGCGATTGGGTGATAGTGCAAAATACCCTCACTATATTAAAACCATGCGTGGCAACGGTTATATTCTGGCCGTTCCGGTCAGTTACGGCCATTAAAAATGACGCTAAGACGTCTCTTTTCACGCTTAAAACCCAACTCTCTTGTCTCACGAACACTGCTGCTGACTTTGTTGGCGGTGGTGATAGCACAGGGCATTGCAACGGCGATTTGGTACAGCCAATCTAAACAAAAAGAGTTGGAAGGGATCAGTTCCGTTTCTTCTAGCATGGCAGGTATGTTTGCTTCCACCGTGACCTTTTTTCAATCACTGCCCGTCAAATATCGGCATATCGTGCTGGATCAAATTCGCAATATGGGGGGAACCCGTTTTTTTGTCTCATTCAATAAAGAGCCATTGACTGTGGAGCCGATTATCGATACGCCGCTCAAGCGAGCTTCAGTCGATGCAGTGAGGGAAGTGTTGCAACAAAAGCTCAATAACGTTGAGAGTATTCAAGTTGAATTTACCAAACCAGAACATTTGCGGTTACTAAAAAACGATATTTTTCTCAGCGACTTACCTAAGTCGTGGGCCTACCATACACTCACACTTGAACCGCTAAACCCGCCAGTGCTGGTGGTACAAATCGAACTATCAAGCCATGAATGGGTTTACGTGGCGGCGCTACTTCCCGCCCCATACGTGAAACTGGATGACACTCTATTAAGAAAAGAGCAGATCTTATTTCTCTTTTTTTCCACCACTATTTTGTTAGCGTTGACCTACTTGCTTATGCGCCGCCAAGTTCGGCCACTGAGAAATTTAGCCAAAGCGGCGAATGAGATGAGTATGGATATTGCCCAGCGTCCCTTGCGTGAAGAGGGGGCGACAGAATTGATCACGGCGACCCGCGCATTCAATCGTATGCAGCAACGAATTCGACGTTACGTGGCCGATAGAGAGCATCTGTTTTCTGCCATCTCTCATGATTTAAAAACACCCATCACCCGCTTACGCCTAAGGGCTGAATTGCTCGAAAGCGATGTTAAGCGCGAAAAATTTAACCGCGATCTCGATGAGCTAGAGATGATGGTTAAAGGGGCATTGCAGTGCGTGCGAGATACCGATTTACACGAAAATAACAGCAGTATTGATCTCAATGAGATGATTCAGATGATTGCTGAAGGGTACAACTTAACTCGCCAAGTGGTCCATTTTTCGCCTACACAGCTTGAACCGATAATCGCTAAGCCTCTAGCTATTCAACGAGTATTGACAAACTTGATTGGCAATGGCGTGAAGTATGGTCAGCAAGTGTGGGTGAAGTTGGAAGAAAATCCAGAGTGGGTGGTTATCACCATTCAAGACCAAGGCCCGGGGATCCCGATAGATAAATTAGAAGCGGTCTTTGAGCCCTATTTTCGCCTTGCCGATGATGACCAAGGCCACGGTCTTGGCCTTGGAATATGCCGAAGTATTTTACATGGACACGGCGGAGATCTCATTTTACGCAATCCAGCTCATGGTGGTCTGGAAGCACAAGTCTTTATCCCACCTACGTTAGCGGTGTAGTGTAACGCTTTCGTTACGTTAAAATTACGGTTTGTTTCAACGAAAAAAATTTTCTTTGATTAGACTAGTAGGTAAACGATCAGCACTTTAATGGTTAATAAAAGTTTGCGAATCAGGTTTGCCGAATCAAAACCAAGGAAGATGATGATGAAATTCCATAACACTCTGCTTGCTTTATCTTTCCTCTCTGCCTCTTTCATTCCTTCGACTCACGCTGGTGAAGTGGAAGTACTCCATTGGTGGACTTCCGGTGGTGAAGCCAAGTCGATAGCTGTGCTCACCGAAATGTTGGAGCAGCAAGGCCATAGTTGGAAAGATTTCGCTGTCGCAGGTGGTGGTGGTGAAAGTGCCATGACGGTATTGAAAACGCGCGCGGTGTCGGGTAACCCACCGTCGGCGGCTCAAATTAAAGGGCACGATATTCAAGAATGGGCGGGGCTTGGTTTTCTCACGAATCTTAATGATGTAGCCAAACAGGGTGGTTGGGATGAAGTCGTACCACCGATGATCACCAATGTCATGAAGTGGAATGGCCAGTATGTGGCCGTGCCAGTTAACGTGCATCGCGTCAACTGGTTGTGGGTTAACCCTGCGGTACTGGCTAAAGTGGGTGCTAAAGTGCCAACTACGTTAGACGAGTTTTTTGTTGCGGGCGATAAGATCAAAGCCGCGGGTTATGTGCCACTGGCGCACGGTGGCCAACCTTGGCAAGACGCGACGGTTTTTGAAACGGTGGCGTTGAGCGTTCTTGGCTCACAAGATTACGTGAAAGCGTTTGTTGAGCTCGATATGGCTGTGCTCGCGGGCGACAAAATGGTTGATGTGTTCAGCCAGTTTAAAAAAGTTCATGACTACATTGATGTTAACTCTCCGGGTCGTGATTGGAACGTTGCGACTTCAATGGTGATAAATGGTGAAGCGGCGATGCAGATCATGGGCGACTGGGCAAAAGGTGAGTTTACCGCAGCGGGTAAAGTTGCGGGTAAAGATTACCTGTGCGTGGCCGCGCCAGGTACGGCCGATCAATTTATCCATAATGTCGATAGTTTTGTCTTTTTTGAGCTAACTGATGCGGACAATAAGCAGGCGCAAAAAGCGCTAGCCGCCACGATCCTAGATCCTAAATTCCAAGAGGTATTTAACCTCAACAAAGGCTCGATTCCGGTACGCACAGATATGAATATGTCAAAATTTGACCAGTGCGCGTTGGACTCAATGGCGGCCTTTAAAGCGACGGCTAAGTCCAACAACCTTGTGCCCAGTATTGCCCATGGTATGTCGACAACCAGCTATGCCCAAGGCGCGATTTTTGATGTCGTAACGAACTTCTTCAATGATCCAAAAGCGGATCCAAAACAAGCAGCACAAAAACTAGCGAAAGCGGTGAAAGCTGCGATGTAGCCCTAACCCCCAGAGTGGGTAGGTTTTTTAGCCTGCCTGCTCACCCTCTTCTTTTTTGTAGCACACCACTTTCAGTGTGCTACTAACATAATCTGTCGGTTCTAACCAATTAGCGCGCTCTCCGATAAAGAGCTCGGGGGGAGTGCCCAAACTAGGCTTGCTGTTTGGGCGGAGGGTGCGCTTCCTTCCTGTTTCACATTTTTTTGTCATTCTCATCGCCGCCCTTTGATGGATTTAGCTGGGTGTCATTTCCCACCCAAAATTCATATTCCTTGGGTCATTTTCTACCCATTTTTGCTTTCTATCATAAGATTCTATGGGTTGTTGTTAACTGAATAGCTGGTGACACCTTATGGTTACTGGCTTGTTAATGGAATGTGTCATGTTGGCTTGTTAATTGCCTTATAGAAAACAACCAGCACCCATTGATGGGGCTGATATGTTCAATCAAGGAGAATAATAATGTTAAAGCCACTGACTTTGCTGACCGCTTCCATTCTTGCTGTAACCAGTTTTAATGCGGCCGCAAATTGCGACCCCGGCGAAATCGTCATTAAGTTTAGCCACGTCACGAATACAGATAAGCACCCTAAAGGCATTGCGGCTTCGCTGCTTGAAGAGCGTGTTAATAAGGAGATGAATGGTAAGGCTTGCCTACAAGTTTTCCCTAATTCAACCTTATACGATGACGACAAAGTATTGGAAGCCATGCTAAACGGCGATGTGCAGCTAGCGGCGCCTTCATTATCAAAATTTGAAAAATTCACCAAAAAATTCCGTATTTTTGACCTGCCATTCCTATTTGAGGATGTGGACGCAGTTGACCGTTTCCAAAACTCAGCTGACGGTGAAAAACTGAAAAATTCAATGACACGTCGTGGTGTGAAAGGGTTGGAGTTTTGGCATAACGGTATGAAACAGATGTCAGCCAATAAACCTCTACTCGTTCCGGCGGATGCAAAAGGATTAAAGTTCCGCGTGCAAGCATCTGATGTACTGGTGGCTCAGTTTGAGCAGCTTGGTGCAAACCCGCAAAAAATGTCTTTTGCAGAAGTGTATGGCGGTTTGCAAACCAAAGTTATTGATGGTCAAGAAAATACATGGTCCAACATTTACGGTAAGAAATTCTTTGAAGTGCAAGATGGCATTACCGAAACCGATCACGGCATTTTGGACTACCTAGTGGTGACATCGAGCAAGTGGTGGGACAGCCTACCAGTCGACGTGCGTGACCAGTTCGCGACCATTTTAAAAGAAGTCACGGAAGCGCGTAATGCGGAATCAAATAAAGTCGAGCTCCAAAATAGACAATACGTGTTGGAAGCCGGAGGCGTGATCCGCACTCTCACACCTGAACAGCGCCAGCAATGGGTTACAACGCTGAAGCCTGTGTGGCAGAAATTTGAAAAAGACATCGGTTCAGATTTGATTGAGGCAGCGCTGGCTTCAAACAAATAATCAGCCTCCAACCCCACCTTGCGTGGTGGGGTTGGACTCAACGCGTTTATTGCTCGTCTCATTGATAACTAACCTGAAGCCGTGCGGTGACCTTGAGCCAATTCCGATAATTACTATGAGAGCGATGTATCACATGGAACACTCTTTTTTCTCTAAAGTCGGCCGATTTACCGATGCGATTGAAGAAATGCTGATTGCATTCTTCTTGGGCTCGATGACCTTATTAACGTTCGTTAACGTTGTTTATCGCTATGTTTTTAACGGCAACATTTTATGGGCATTGGAATTAACCGTGTTCATGTTTGCATGGATGGTACTGGTTGGTGCGTCCTATGGGGTAAAGAAACACTTTCACATCGGAGTTGATGTGGTCATTAACATGGTGCCTGCAACCATGCGAAAAGTGTCTGCACTGGTCGCGGTGGCTTGTTGTTTAACCTTTTCTATTTTACTGCTCATCGGTTCGTGGAATTACTGGTATCCGTTTGCGACTGAGCGTGCTTGGTATGAAACCGACGATATTCCTATGCCGGAAATGCTGCAATTTCTCTCCGATTGGCTCAATGAAGGGGAGCGCTATGAAAAAATGCCGCGCTTTATTCCATACATGGCATTGCCTATCGGGATGGGATTACTCACTTTTCGCTTTTTACAAATCGCCTATCAAATTCTCAGCGGTAAGTTAGACAGAATGATTTCTGGCCATGAAGCCGAGGAAGATCTTGAAGCGCTGAAAGCGGAAATGGCACAAGTGAGCGAGACCATATTAGAGCCGAACCGCGAAGCGACCCCGCCTATTGATTCTCGCAAGGAGCGTTAATTCATGGATATTTTACTGCTGTTTGTTATGGTCATCGGCTTTATGTTAGTCGGTGTACCCATTGCTATCTCGCTCGGATTATCCAGCGTTCTGTTCCTACTTTGGCACTCCGATACTTCTTTAGCGTCAGTGGCTCAAACCTTGTTTAACGCTTTTGAAGGCCATTACACTTTGCTTGCAATTCCATTTTTTATTTTGGCTTCCAGCTTTATGTCAACCGGAGGTGTGGCAAAACGGATTATCCGTTTCGCTATCGCTATGGTGGGTTGGTTTCGGGGAGGGCTGGCGATTGCTTCGGTAGTGGCCTGTATGATGTTTGCGGCGCTGTCAGGTTCTTCACCGGCGACAGTGGTGGCGATCGGCAGTATTGTTATTGCCGGAATGGTTAAAAATGGCTACAGCAAAGAGTTTGCTGCGGGGGTTATTTGTAATGCTGGCACATTGGGCATCTTGATCCCACCTTCGATTGTAATGGTCGTGTACGCAGCCGCGACCGATGTATCGGTAGGGCGCATGTTTTTAGGCGGTGTGATCCCAGGTTTATTAGCGGGTTTGATGCTGATTGTTGCTATCTATATTTTTGCACGAATTAAAAACCTGCCGAAACAACCTTTTGTGGGTTGGAAAGAAGCGATCTTCGCCGCCAAAGATGCCAGCTGGGGTTTGTTGCTGGTGGTGATCATTCTCGGCGGGATTTACGGTGGTATCTTTACGCCAACCGAAGCGGCTGCGGTGGCAGCGGTATACGCTTTCTTGATTGCCAATTTTGTTTACAAAGATATGGGGCCGTTCGCCGACAAAGAAAATACCAAACCTGCCTTGGTCAAAATCGTGCAAGCCTTTTTCCATAAAGATACGCAAGCGACTTTGTTTGATGCAGGTAAACTGACCATCATGCTGCTGTTTATTATCGCCAATGCATTGATATTGAAACATGTTCTGACCGAAGAGCGCATTCCGCAAATTATTGCTGAATCGATGCTTTCCGCCGGTCTCGGGCCTATAACATTTTTGATTGTAGTCAACATATTACTGCTACTTGGTGGTCAGTTTATGGAGCCATCAGGGCTGCTGATCATTGTTGCTCCATTGGTCTTCCCCATCGCCATCGCACTCGGTATTGACCCCATTCACCTTGGGATCATGATGGTGGTGAACATGGAAATAGGGATGATCACACCGCCCGTCGGGTTAAACTTGTTTGTCACCGCAGGGGTAGCCAAAATGTCGATGATGAATGTGGTGAAAGCGGCGCTACCGTGGGTGGCGATTATGTTCCTATTTTTGATGATTGTGACCTACGTGCCTTGGATTTCCACTTGGTTACCAACCACCTTAATGGGGCCGGAAATCATCACTAAGTAACCAAAATGCTGACCTGAAATTTCTATGGCTGCGGCATGTTATTAGAGCTCTATATTTTATAGAGCTCTTTGTCTAATCCGTAACGCTGCATTTTGTCGTACAACGTTTTACGCGGTACGTTGAGCCTTTCCATTGTTTCATTGATACGCCCACCACACTCAATCAATGCTTGTTCGATCACGGATTTTTCAAATTCGGCCACTTGTTCGACTAAATGGGTGGGTAATTTTTGTGATGGCTCGCTGTCGCCTAACTGAGCCAGTTTCCCCAATAGCACATAGCGCTCTGCGGCGTTGCGTAGTTCGCGCACGTTTCCCGGCCAGTCATGGCTGATTAAGCGCTGCATTTCAGGTTGAGAGAGTGCGGTTGCCGCTTTACCGTAACGAGCCGCGGCCACTAACAAAAAGTGATGGAAAAGTGCAGGAATATCCTCTTTACGTTGGCGAAGTGGTGGAATATCTAATGTGACAATGTTTAAGCGATAGTAGAGATCTTGACGAAAGGTTCCTGCTTGAGCTGCTTGCTTTAAATCGACTTTTGTTGCGGCGATGACTCGAATATCCAGAGGAATCAAGGTATTGGACCCAACTCGTTCAATGACTCTTTCTTGCAATACGCGTAATAAACGAATTTGCGCCTGCATCGGCATTGATTCAATCTCGTCCAGAAATAAGGTGCCGCCTTGTGCATGTTCAAATTTGCCAATGCGTTTGGTTTCAGCGCCAGTAAAGGCGCCTTTTTCATGGCCGTAAAGTTCACTTTCTATCAAATTTTCAGGCACTGCGCCGCAGTTCAGTGCGACGAAATTGAGCTCGCGGCGAGAACTCTGCTCATGTAACGAGCGAGCAACCAGCTCCTTTCCTGTGCCAGTTTCGCCAAACAGTAGAATGTCAGCCTGAGTGTCGGCGACATGAGTGATGGTGTCCCTTAACGCTTGGATGTTGCCAGTATTACCGATAATGCGTGGTCCAAGAGTTTGGCTCGCTTTTAAGCTGCGTTTTAGCTGCTGATTTTCTAACGTTAAGTGGCGTTTTTCTATCGCGCGGTGGATGGTTTCTATCAAGCGTTCAGTAGCAAAAGGTTTTTCGATAAAATCGTATGCGCCATCGTGCATCGCTTGTACGGCCATCGAAATATCGCCATGTCCTGTGATCAAAATAACAGGGACCTCAGCATCTTGATGATGAATCGAGTTGAGTAAGCTCTGGCCGCTGAGGCCAGGTAAGCAAATATCACTCACCACCACAAGAGGCAGCCCGTCGGCTTTGGCCGCCAGTAAGGCTTCTTCCGCACTGGAAAATAACCGCGCTGTGAGGTCGGCGAGCTCGAAACTTTGCGCAATGGCGATACGGATATCCGCCTCATCATCGATAAAAAATACATCACACATTGGTTGTCCTTAACTGCTTTTTATCTTTAAACCATACTTTGTCTGTAAATCACGCGCTTGGCGTAACGATCGGTAGAGAGACTGAAAATCGCGCCCCACACTGCGGTGAACTGGCCATCGTTAACTCACCGTCCATGCTTTGTATTATCTGCTGTGAAATCGACAAGCCTAAGCCTAAGCCATTTTTTTTCGTGGTGAAAAACGGTTCGAAAAGATGGGCTATTTTTTCTTGTGTAATTCCCGGGCCGTTATCATCAATATGGATCAACACTTGAGAGGCCTTGCACTCAGTGCTCAAATGAACGCATTTTTGATGTTGTTCCTCAAGGGCCTGCATCGCGTTGGTTAGCAAGTTAATCAAGACTTGTTCTAGTTGGATTGGATTGACACGCACCCAAAGATCCATCGCGGGTAATTCCATCTCAAACTGAATCAAATTCGATTTAAATTGCGGTTGCATCAACTCTTTTGTCGACAAAATAATCGGTAATAATTGCGCGTTCACTTTCTCATCGGTGTTACTTTTTCGCGCAAACGATTTGAGCTGTTCACTGATTTTAGCCATGCGTTCGGTGAGCGCTGAAATGCGAGTCAAGTTGTCATCGGTCCGTTCCGGCTTACCATTGGCTAAAAAACGCCGCCCATTGTCGGCAAAACTGCGGATAGCGGCCAGTGGATTATTCAGCTCGTGACTAATACTGGCGGACATTTGCCCAAGCACAGCCAGTTTCGCAGCTTGGATCAATTCATCTTGAGTTTGGCGTAACATGCTCTCTGTTTTACTTCGCTCCGCAATTTCCGCGTGCAGTGCAGAGGTTCGCTCCATCACCAGAAACTCTAATTTTTGTTTTGCTTCAGACTGTAACTGTTCGATTTGGCGCTGTTTGAGTTGGCGGTGATGAACCAGTAATAGCCCTAGGTAGACGATGGCAAACAGCATGCTGTTGATCAGAGTAAATCCAAAGCTATCCCAGAAAATGTTTATTTTGGGCGATAAAACCCGAATGTTGAGCCCGATACTGGGCAGCGGTTTGGTTGAAACGATGAAATCGCCTTTAATCCAAGTTTGATAAGGATTTTCCCATTCGGCAACGGATGCGTTGAAATCGCCGATCAATCCGAGTGAGCGAATGGAGGTATCAAGATATTGGCGGCTATTTTGAACCGCAATTCGATCGCTTTCGCTCAGCATGGTAACACTTTTAAACAGCCACTCCGGTTGGCTGGACATGAAAATAATGTTGTTGTTGTCGGTGGCGACAAAATAGCTTTGTTTGCTCTGCCAGTTTTCCTCAATCGCGGAAAGATCCATCTTCACTACCACTACGCCAATGACATCCGCGGCATAAACGATAGGGTAGGAGTAGTAATATCCTCGTTGCCCCGATGTTGATCCTAACGCAAAATATTGGCTCTCTTGCCCAGTTATGGCCATTTTAAAGTAAGGCCGCCAAGCGAAGTTTCGGCCAATAAATGAATGAGTGAGGTGCCAGTTACTTGCTGCGATCGTGTTGCCATATTGGTCGATGAGGTAGGTGTCAGCGGCTTGAATCACTTCATTGACCTGCTCTAAATAGCGATTAGTGATTTCAATTTGGGCGCTATTGCTGGGGCTGTGTAAAGCGTCAATGAGTTCTTTATCTTTGGCTAGCAATCTTGGGATATGTGCATATTTATCAAGTTTTGTGGTGATGTGGCTAGAGAATCGCTCTAGCTGAGCTTGATGTTCAATCAATAAACTTTGGTAGTTGTGTCGCCAAACAAAATGCGCCCCAGCCGCTGTAGACAAAAGGAATAACGTTACAAAAATAAGGTTTACTCGGCGAATATGTAGCATCCTTTCTCCATGTTCAGCGGCGCGACAAGGGCAGTTCTTTTGCGAGAGATATTCATTTTTGCAAGTTTCTGATAATGCTCCCAGCATTGACTCATAATTCTACTGGTTTTCCTTTGGGTGATGTTTAAAAAGAGCGCAATTGTGGGGTGCAAAACAGGAGCAAGATCTCTTTTTACGCTTTTGGGGTAAAAAAAGCCTCGATTCCCTTGAAAAAGCCTTTATTGTCCCCATTTCAAAACTGTGCTTTTTCACGTTGGTGGAATTTTTAGCACTTAGAAAGCAATTTAGGGTACGGAATCATCTCTCTGCGGTGATTGGCTCGACAGCACTGATTCTGGTCGGTAGAATGTCGCGTCTAAATTTTCTGTCCTGAGACTAATCAGAGATACCTTTTGTGATGCATTAGAGTCTCTAAAGATATCGCTTATTAGTCCAATATTGGCTCTTTTGGCCAATGTTGATGCTGGTTTTAATATAAGTGTTCGGATAGAGCACAACACAAGGATGCAGCCAAGCACAAGGCATCGCCTAAGTTGCGGCTCATATTGCTCAGAAATACTGGGCCAGTTTTGAGGTTTATAAATAATGCAAGTTACTGTTGAAACGCTAGAAGGCCTAGAGCGCCGTCTGAATATTACTGTTCCTGCTGCTAACATCGAAGATGCAGTTACAAAAGAGCTACGCAATATCGCTAAGAATCGTCGTTTCGATGGTTTCCGCAAAGGCAAAGTGCCTTTGAAAATGGTTGCGCAAATGTACGGTAAAGCGGTACGTCAAGACGTCATGGGCGAAGTGATGCAACGCCACTTCATTGAAGCTATCGTAAAAGAGAAAATCAACCCAGCAGGCGCACCAACATTTGCACCAGTTTCTATCGAAGAAGGCCAAGACCTTGTTTTCAATGCAACTTTTGAAGTATATCCAGAAGTTGAGTTAAAAGGTCTAGAAAACATCACTGTTGAAAAACCAGCGGTTGAAGTGAAGGAAGAAGACGTTGCTGAGATGCTAGAAACGTTACGCAAGCAACAAGCAACGTGGAAAGAAGTAGACGCAGCTGCGGAAGCGGGTTCGCGCGCGACGATCGATTTTGTTGGTTCTATTGATGGCGTTGAGTTTGAAGGCGGTAAAGCTGAAAACTTCCCTCTAGAAATGGGTGCAGGTCGCATGATCCCTGGTTTTGAAGACGGTATCGTTGGCAAAACCAAAGGTATGGAATTTGAAATCGACGTTAACTTCCCTGAAGATTACCACGCGGAAAATCTAAAAGGTAAAGCGGCGAAATTCGCAATTAAAATCAACAAAGTTGAAGTGCGTGAATTACCAGAGTTAAACGACGAGTTCGTTGCCAAATTTGGTGTCGCTGAAGGTGGCGTTGAAGCGCTGAAAGCTGAAGTTCGCAAGAATATGGAACGTGAACTTAAGCAAGCAGTAAAAAACCGCATTAAAGAGCAAGCGATTGAAGGTCTAGTAAAAGAGAACGATATCAATGTTCCTTCTGCACTGATCGATCAAGAGATCGACGTACTGCGTCAACAAGCTGCGCAACGCTTTGGCGGTAACCCAGAAGCGGCCGCTCAACTACCACGTGAATTGTTTGAAGAACAAGCAAAACGTCGCGTAGTGGTTGGCCTACTTCTTGGTGAAGTGATCAAGTCTGAAGAGCTAAAAGCTGACGAAGATAAAGTGAAAGCATTGATCGAAGAGATGGCAACAGCGTACGAAGATCCAGCTGAAGTAATGGCATACTATTCTCAAAATCAGCAAATGATGAACAACATGCGTAACCTTGCTCTAGAAGAGCAAGCAATCGACGCGATCATTGCTAAAGCACAGGTTTCTGAAAAGGCTGTTAGCTTCAATGAGCTAATGAACCAGCAACCTGCTTAATAAGCAATATGTAGCATATGTGGTTGACTACAGGTTAACTATTCTGCTAACAATGGTCCGTGTGATACCCATCATTCGGGCCATTTATTTTAGGGACATAACAATATGAGCTACCAAGAAAAAAACGCAATGTCGCCAATTTTTGACGCGCTAGTACCCATGGTGGTTGAGCAGACTTCCCGCGGTGAGCGCTCATACGATATTTATTCTCGCCTACTCAAAGAACGAGTGATTTTCTTAACGGGTCAAGTTGAAGATCACATGGCTAACCTTGTTGTAGCGCAGCTGTTGTTTTTAGAATCGGAAAACCCTGATAAAGATATTTTCCTCTACATCAACTCGCCAGGAGGTAGTGTGACTGCTGGTATGTCAATTTATGACACCATGCAGTTCATCAAGCCGAATGTTAGCACTGTTTGTATGGGCCAAGCTTGTTCAATGGGAGCATTCCTATTGGCTGGTGGCGCTCCGGGGAAACGTTATGTGTTGCCTAACTCACGCGTGATGATTCATCAGCCGTTAGGTGGTTTCCAAGGCCAAGCTTCGGATATCCAGATCCATGCTCAAGAGATCCTTACCATCAAGCAAAAACTCAACAAATTGCTTGCTGAGCATACAGGCCAACCGCTTGAAGTTATCGAGCGTGATACCGACCGTGATAACTTTATGTCTGCTGACCAAGCTGTGGAATACGGTTTAGTCGATGCAGTCTTGCGTCACCGCGGCGAATAACAGTTCTCAGAATTGTTTAACGCATTTTGGCGTAATTTGAGTTACACTCAGACGATTAAAAGTAAAGGCTAAGAGGTTAGCGAATGACAGACAAAAGCAAAGAGAGCGGTAGTAGTAAACTGTTGTATTGCTCTTTCTGTGGCAAAAGCCAGCACGAAGTTCGCAAGCTGATCGCCGGTCCTTCTGTTTACATCTGTGATGAATGCGTTGAT
Source organism: Vibrio sp. 1151_11 (assembly GCF_029478525.1). Classification (NCBI taxonomy): domain Bacteria; kingdom Pseudomonadati; phylum Pseudomonadota; class Gammaproteobacteria; order Vibrionales; family Vibrionaceae; genus Vibrio; species Vibrio sp. 1151_11. The sequence continues at coordinate 97,673 of NZ_SHMN01000002.1, forward strand.
TTATGTAACGACATCATTCGTGAAGAGATTAAGGATGTTCTGCCAAAAAAGGAATCTGAGGCGTTACCTACGCCGCATAAGATCCGTGAACATCTTGATGACTATGTGATTGGCCAGGAACATGCAAAAAAAGTGCTCGCAGTGGCCGTATATAATCACTACAAGCGTTTACGAAACGGTGATAAAACGAGCGATGGGGTTGAGTTAGGTAAGAGTAATATTCTTCTTATTGGCCCAACAGGTAGTGGTAAAACACTGCTTGCAGAAACATTAGCTCGTTTCCTAGACGTACCTTTCACAATGGCAGACGCCACCACATTAACTGAAGCAGGTTATGTCGGCGAAGATGTTGAAAACATCATCCAAAAGCTGCTGCAAAAATGTGATTATGACGTTGCAAAAGCGGAACGTGGTATCGTCTACATCGATGAAATTGATAAGATTTCTCGTAAAGCAGAAAATCCTTCAATTACCCGAGATGTCTCAGGTGAAGGGGTTCAGCAAGCGCTGTTGAAATTGGTGGAAGGCACTATCGCTTCGGTTCCGCCGCAAGGTGGCCGTAAGCATCCACAACAAGAGTTTTTACAGGTAGACACATCCAAAATCCTCTTTATCTGTGGTGGTGCATTTGCGGGCCTAGATAAAGTGATTGAACAACGTGTTGCGACAGGTTCAGGTATTGGCTTTGGTGCGGAAGTTCGCTCTAAAGATGAAACCAAAACTATCGGTGAGTTGTTCAATCAAGTAGAGCCTGAAGATTTGGTAAAATATGGGTTGATCCCTGAATTTATCGGTCGTCTTCCCGTAACGGCTACCTTGACAGAGCTGGATGAAGAAGCACTGATTCAAATCCTGTGTGAGCCGAAAAACGCGCTGACGAAACAGTACGCAGCCTTGTTTGAGTTAGAGAACGTTGACCTAGAGTTTCGTGAAGACGCATTGCGCGCCATTGCAAAAAAAGCAATGAACCGCAAAACGGGCGCACGTGGTTTACGCTCAATATTGGAAGGTGTACTACTCGAAACCATGTATGAACTGCCATCGGTAAACGATGTCAGCAAAGTGGTTATCGATGAATCAGTTATTAATGGTGAATCACAACCGCTACTAATTTACAGCGGAAATGAGAGCCAAGCGGCTGGCGCAGAGTAAATCTCAATCAGAAATATTTAAAGGAGGTAGCAAATACCTCCTTTTTTTTATTCTGTTATTGAATCCAGTGAGTTAGCCCCCATATACTCGGTAATCAGTTGAAGCGGAAGAGAGAATAATATGAACTTGGAACGTTCCGAGCGTATCGAGATCCCCGTACTACCTCTACGTGACGTGGTGGTTTATCCTCACATGGTCATTCCTTTGTTTGTTGGCAGAGAAAAATCCATCCAATGCCTTGAAGCGGCGATGGATAACAACAAGCAAGTGTTACTTGTGGCACAAAAGCAAGCGGAAACCGACGAACCGAAAATTGAAGATCTTTTTGAAGTCGGGACAGTTGCAACGATTTTACAACTTCTGAAATTACCTGACGGTACCGTGAAAGTGTTGGTTGAAGGCCAACAGCGAGCGAAAATTGATCGCTTCATCGAGCGTGAATTTTTCTCCGCAGAAGCGCAGTATCTTGTCACTCCTGAGTTGGATGATAAAGAGCAGGAAGTCGTCGTTCGCAGCGCAATCAACCAATTTGATGGTTTTATCAAACTCAACAAGAAAATCCCGCCTGAAGTATTAACGTCGTTAAATGGGATTGATGAAGCAGCGCGTTTGGCTGATACCATCGCCGCTCACATGCCATTGAAATTGATTGAAAAACAAAAAGTTCTCGAAATTGTTGATGTCAGTGAACGTTTGGAATTTTTAATGGGACAAATGGAAGCGGAGATCGACCTATTACAGGTTGAAAAACGAATTCGTGGTCGCGTTAAAAAGCAGATGGAAAAATCTCAGCGTGAGTATTACCTCAACGAGCAGATGAAAGCGATTCAGAAAGAATTAGGTGAGATGGATGATGCACCTGATGAATTTGAAATGCTGAAGAAGAAGATTGACGATTCCAAAATGCCGCAGGAAGCGCGCCAAAAAACGGAACAAGAGCTACAGAAATTAAAGATGATGTCTCCAATGTCTGCAGAAGCAACCGTTGTGCGTAGCTATATTGATTGGATGGTCAATGTTCCTTGGGCAAAACGTTCAAAAGTTAAGAAAGATTTGGCAAAAGCTGAAGAGATTTTAAATGCCGATCACTACGGTTTAGATCGTGTCAAAGAGCGTATTTTAGAATATCTCGCGGTACAAAGTCGTATCAACAAGCTGAAAGGGCCAATTTTGTGTCTTGTTGGTCCCCCGGGCGTTGGTAAAACGTCTCTTGGCCGCTCGATAGCGGCGGCAACAGGTCGACAATATACCCGTATGGCGTTAGGTGGAGTGCGTGATGAAGCAGAAATTCGTGGTCACCGCCGTACTTACATTGGTTCTCTGCCGGGTAAATTGATTCAAAAAATGGCAAAGGTTGGCGTGAAAAACCCACTTTTCCTGCTTGATGAAATCGACAAAATGTCTTCAGATATGCGTGGTGACCCATCTTCCGCATTGTTGGAAGTTCTTGATCCTGAACAAAATAGCACCTTTAACGATCACTATTTAGAGGTGGATTATGATTTGTCTGATGTCATGTTTGTTGCGACATCAAACTCAATGAACATCCCAGGCCCGCTGCTTGACCGTATGGAAGTTATCCGCCTTTCTGGATACACAGAAGACGAAAAGCTGAATATTGCGAAACGCCATCTAGTGACTAAGCAAGTTGAGCGGAACGGTTTGAAGCCTCATGAAATTGTTATCGAAGATTCAGCCATCATAGGTATTATCCGTTATTACACGCGTGAGGCGGGCGTACGAAGCTTAGAGCGAGAGATTTCAAAAATTTGCCGTAAAGCGGTTAAGAAAATCTTGTTGAATAAAGATGTAAAAACCGTGGTAGCCAACCAAGAGAATTTAAAAGAGTTTCTAGGTGTGCAACGTTGCGATTTTGGCAAAGCCGACGACAGTAACCAAATTGGCCAAGTTACGGGTTTAGCATGGACAGAAGTAGGCGGTGATTTGCTGACTATTGAAACCGAATCAATGCCTGGCAAAGGCAAGTTGACGCAAACTGGTTCTCTGGGCGAGGTGATGCAAGAATCCATTCAAGCTGCGATGACGGTGGTTCGCGCACGCGCCGAGAAATTAGGGATTAACGCTGATTTCTATGAAAAACGCGACATTCACGTTCACGTGCCAGAAGGCGCAACACCAAAAGATGGCCCAAGCGCGGGTATTGCTATGTGTACGGCGCTTGTCTCTAGCTTGACGGGTAATCCTGTGAAAGCGGAAGTCGCGATGACGGGTGAGATAACGTTGCGTGGTGAAGTATTACCTATCGGTGGTTTGAAAGAAAAACTGCTCGCAGCACATCGTGGTGGTATCACTACCGTATTGATCCCAAAAGAGAATGAGCGTGATTTGGAAGAGATCCCTGCAAATGTGATTGCTGATCTAAAAGTCATTCCCGTTCAATGGATTGATGAAGTTTTGAAGATCGCACTTGAACGAGACCCTTCTGGGGTTGAATTTGAAGCTAAAAAATAGTGATGTGCAGCAAAAATAAGTAAAAGATCACGCTGATAGGCTTAAAAAGGCTTGTCAGCGTTTTTTTTGGGCGCTAACGTAAGCCCCTATAGCTTGCAGCCCAGATGTAATAAGGCTTCAAGCTAGTTTGGGAACTTAATGGAACGAAAAGTCACCGTTAAAAAATAATAATGGGTGACGCAAAGGGGAATCACAGTGAATAAAACACAATTAGTAGAAAAAATCGCAGAAAACGCTGACATCTCTAAAGCATCGGCAGGCCGTGCTCTTGATGCATTCATCGAAGCCGTTAGTGGCACTCTTCAATCTGGCGATCAAGTAGCGCTTGTTGGCTTTGGTACATTTAGCGTTCGCACTCGTGCAGCGCGCACGGGTCGTAACCCTAAAACGGGTGAAGAGATCCAAATCGCAGAAGCAAAAGTACCTGCTTTCAAAGCAGGCAAAGCGCTTAAAGACGCTTGCAACTAATCAAAATCGTTATTTTTTGCGGCTTAAGCGCAAAATTAATTCGAACCTTTTGAAATTATGCGCATCCTACTGATGCGCATTTCTTTTTCTGATATTATCGCGCTATTCAATTTTTAGGCTGAAGTGTGAAGCTTCTTATCCGGAGAGCAGTTAGATTATGATGGATCGATTACGCGAAGGCGTGAACAGCATCGCGGTGAAAATTATTCTAGGAATGATTATCTTATCATTCGTATTCGCAGGTGTCGGTAGCTACTTGGTCAGCGGTGGCAGTAATGCTGCGGCTAAAGTTGGCAATAGTGAGATTGGCCGTGGTGAATTTGAACAAGCGTACCAGAACGAGCGCAATCGCATGCAATCCCAATTAGGGGATTATTTTGCTAACTTGCTCGCTGATCCTCAGTATGTCGAGTCATTTCGTAAGTCAGTGCTTGATCGTATGGTTAACGATTTATTGTTGGAGCAGCATGCACAATCACTAGGTTTACGAGTGAGCGATGATCAGGTTCGTAAAATGATTTTAGACATGCCTCAATTCCAGACTGGCGGTAAGTTTGACCAAGAAATCTATCAAGCGGCTCTTCGCCGTGCAGGTTTCTCTGCTGAAAGCTTTGCAGAATATCTACGTCGCGATCTTATCCGTAACCAGTTACTTAGTGCTATCCAAGGTAGTGAATTTACGTTGCAGGGTGAGGTTAATCAGCAAAGTGAACTGATCTCTCAAACCCGTGATATCCGTGCGCTCACATTGTCACTCAGCGACTTTGCTAAAAATGTTGAGTTGAGTGATGAAGAAATTACTCAATATTATCAACAAAATGCAGAGCGCTATACCCGTCCAGAGCAGGTTAAAGTGGCTTATATCGAGCTTTCTGCCCAACAATTGAAAGACCAAATTGTAGTGTCTGATGAACAGGCCGAGCAGTACTACCAAGAGCATTTAGACAAATACTCCACTCAAGCACAGCGTAAAGTAAGCCATATTTTGGTTCAAGGTGATGATAAAACTAAAGCGCAGGCGATTCTCGATGAACTGAATGCTGGCGCTGATTTCGCGACTTTAGCGAAAGAAAAATCAGAAGACGTAGGAAGTGCAGAAGAGGGTGGTTCGCTAGGTTGGATTGAACATGATGTGATGGACCCAGCTTTTGAACAAGCAGCCTTTGCTATCGAACAGATAGGGGATATCACAGGGTTGGTTAAATCTGAATTTGGCTATCACATTATCCGTCTTGATGATGTTAAAGCTCCTATCGCACAGCCCTACGCACAGGTTGCCTCTGAAATCAAAGCTGAAATGGTAGACCAAAAGGCCGCTGATCAGTTTTATGAGTTGCAGACTAAGCTAGAAAAAGTGGCATTTGAATCACCTGACTCTCTGGATGAAGCAGCAAAAGCTATCTCAGCTAAGATTCAGAAAACCGATTTTATTTCTCAGCAAGATGCGCCTGAAATTCTTAAAAATCCAGCTGTTCTTCAAGCTATTCTAAGCCCAGAGGTAAAAGAAGATAGGCTCAATTCTGAGGTATTAGAAGTTGCCCCAGAACACGTTATCGTTGTTCGTGTTGATGATGCTCGGGAACAAATAGTTCTTCCTTTGGCTGAAGTGAAAGAGCAAGTGGTTGCTCAGCTTTCTAAAGTCAAAGGCGAACAACAAGCGATTGAGTTAGCCACAAAATTGATTGATACCCTAAAGCAAGGTGACCAATCCTTATTGGAACAGCGTGGGTTAAAATTTGCTGACTTGGAAATGATGGATCGTAGCTCTCCATTGGCGAGTACGGTGTTTTCTCTCCCTAAACCCGCTACAGATAGTGTGGTTTACGGTCAAGCGAAAGCAATGAACGGTGATATTGTTCTTGTTGAACTACATAAGGTTGAGGCTAAAGTCACACCTCAGTACAACGATCAAATTACGGCTCAGTTAGAGCGCATCGGTAGCCAACGTGATTTGGCTGCGATACTTACAACTTTGCGTAAAAATACAGACATTGAATATTATGTTGTGAGCCAATAAAGGCTAGTAATGTAATTGATATGAAACTCAAAATGGGCTGCTTATGCAGCCCATTTCAATTTCTACCTTTTTGATTCCCTCTCATTTCCAAGCTCAATTAATATTGGTACCCATTAATAAACAAGGAAATGTTCATATGAAATTGAAAACAAAACTCGGGTTGTTACTTCTAAGTATCGTATTGCCTCTTTCACCGACATTAGCAGAAGAAAAGGTGGTAGAAACGCACCAAGGCATTGAAATTACGGTTAATATAAATCAGGCTTCCGCTGAGGAAATTGCTACTTTGTTAAAAGGTATTGGACTTAAAAAAGCACAAGCGATTGTTGAATATCGTCAACAAAATGGCGATTTTAAAACCAAAGAAGATCTGAGCTTGGTGAAAGGCATTGGTGCCGCTACTGTCAGGCAAAACGCTGAGCGTATCATTTTATAAAAGTCTCTATCAAAAGCGTCGCCCCCTAAAAGCGACGCTTGTATCACTGTGAAATTTCAGTCATATCACCATTCCTTCCTAGCGCCTGTAACGGATAAGCACTATAATTTGTCGCCGACAAAAGCGAGCAAGCAAGCCGCATAAAAACTAAGTGGAGTAAATCATGTCCTCTCACACTCCGGTAATTACCGTAGATGGACCAAGTGGTGCAGGTAAAGGCACTCTTTGTATGTTGTTGGCTAAGAAATTAGGCTTTCATTTGCTCGATTCTGGAGCTATTTACCGCGTTCTTGCATTGGCGGCGATTCACCACGGTGTGGATACGGAGTCGGAAGAAGCGCTTGTTCCTCTGGCGACACATTTAGATGTCCAATTTATCGCAGAAGGCGACTTGGTTAGAGTGATTCTTGAAGGTGAGGACGTATCGAAAGAATTGCGCAAAGAAGAGACAGGAATGGCGGCATCAAAAGTAGCGGCATTGCCTAGAGTTCGTGAGGCATTATTACGTCGCCAACGAGCCTTTGCGAAAGGGCAGGGGCTGGTTGCTGATGGACGTGATATGGGCACCGTTGTGTTTCCTCAAGCAGAAGTGAAAATATTCCTCGATGCCAGTGCGCAAGAGCGAGCCCAACGTCGCTTTAAGCAGTTGCAACTCAAAGGGCTAGATGTTAAATTTGACGCCCTTTTAAGCGAGATCCAAGAGCGTGACGACCGAGATCGTAACCGCCCAGTGGCCCCATTACGCCCTGCAGAGGATGCGCTATTGCTTGACTCAACCTCAATGTCTATCGACGAAGTTGTAGAAGAAGCATTACAATACGTAGAATCTAAGCTGGCAGAGTAGTTCTGCTAGGTAAGAGCGTCGGTCGCAAGGATGATGACTGGCGAATTTAATAACCCCATGCGGTAGGATACCCATGGAAGTTTAATTATTGAAGATTAAATAAATGACTGAATCTTTTGCTCAACTCTTTGAAGAGTTTTTAAACGAAACACAATTTCAACAAGGTACAATCGTTAAAGGTACTGTAGTCGCTATCGAGAATGGTTTCGTTCTTGTTGACGCTGGTCTTAAGTCTGAGTCTGCTATCCCTGCTGAACAGTTCAAGAACGCTGCTGGCGAACTTGAAGTTGAAGTTGGTTCTGAAGTAGACGTTGCTCTAGACGCTGTTGAAGATGGTTTCGGTGAAACTCAACTTTCTCGTGAGAAAGCTAAGCGTCATGAAGCTTGGATCGTTCTTGAGAAAGCTTACGAAGAAGCTGAAACTGTTATTGGTATTATCAATGGTAAAGTTAAAGGTGGCTTCACTGTTGAACTAAACGGTATCCGTGCTTTCCTTCCAGGCTCTCTTGTTGACGTGCGTCCTATCCGTGACACTACTCACCTAGAAAACAAAGAGCTAGAGTTCAAAGTTATCAAACTAGACCAGAAACGTAACAACGTTGTTGTTTCTCGTCGTGCTGTTATCGAATCAGAAAGCAGCGTTGAACGTGACGAACTTCTTGAAACTCTACAAGAAGGCACTGAAGTTAAAGGTATCGTTAAGAACCTTACTGACTACGGCGCATTCGTTGACCTTGGTGGTGTTGATGGTCTTCTACATATCACAGATATGGCTTGGAAACGCGTTAAACACCCATCAGAAATCGTTAACGTTGGTGACGAAATCCTAGTTAAAGTTCTTAAGTTTGATCGTGATCGTACTCGCGTATCACTAGGTCTTAAGCAACTTGGCGAAGATCCATGGGTAGCTATCGCTAAGCGTTACCCAGAAGGTCATAAACTATCTGGCCGTGTAACAAATCTAACTGACTACGGCTGCTTCGTTGAAATCGAAGAAGGCGTTGAAGGTCTAGTACACGTTTCTGAAATGGATTGGACTAACAAGAACATCCACCCATCTAAAGTTGTTAATGTTGGCGACGAAGTTGAGGTTATGGTTCTTGATATCGACGAAGAGCGTCGTCGTATCTCTCTAGGTCTTAAACAGTGTAAAGCTAACCCATGGCAGTCATTCGCTGAAGCGCAAGCTAAAGGCGACAAAGTTACTGGTAAGATCAAGTCTATCACTGACTTCGGTATCTTCATCGGTCTAGACGGCGGCATCGACGGTCTAGTTCACCTATCTGACATCTCTTGGAACGTTCCTGGAGAAGAAGCGGTACGTGATTACAAGAAAGGCGATGAAATCTCTGCAGTTGTTCTAGCAGTAGATGCAGAGCGTGAGCGTATTTCTCTTGGCGTTAAGCAAATGGAAAACGACCCGTTCAACGCATATGTTGCTGATAACAAAAAAGGTACTCTAGTTAACGGTACTGTTACTGCAGTTGACGCGAAAGGTGCTACAATTGAACTTGTAGACGGCGTTGAAGGTTACATCCGTGCTTCTGAAGCATCTCGTGACCGTATTGAAGATGCGTCTCTAGTCCTAAGCGTTGGTGACAGCGTTGAAGCGAAATTTACTGGTGTAGACCGTAAAAACCGCGTAATCAACCTATCTATCAAAGCTAAAGATGAAGCTGATGAGCAAGAAGCAATGGCTACTCTGAACAAAGCTGATGAAGGTGCGTTTGGTAATGCTATGGCTGATGCATTCAAGGCTGCTAAAGGCGAATAATCTAACTCGCTAAAAGGGGCCGTAAGGCTCCTTTTTTTTCAGTTAGTGCCTACTTTGATAAGTAATGAGGGAAACTATGACTAAGTCTGAATTGATAGAAAGACTCTGTGCTGAGAAAACGCACCTATCTGCTAAAGAAATTGAAGACGCTGTGAAAGATATTCTTGAACATATGGCATCAACTTTAGAAAGCGGAGAGCGAATCGAAATTCGCGGATTTGGTAGTTTCTCTTTGCACTATCGTGAGCCTAGAGTAGGTCGTAATCCTAAAACCGGTGATAAAGTGGTGTTGGATGGCAAATTCGTCCCTCATTTCAAGCCAGGTAAAGAGTTACGTGAGCGAGTTAATGAGAATATCTAAAGCGATTTAGAGAGTATTCTAAAAAACGGCATACAGTTTAAGTATGCCGTTTTTTTAAGAAAGGAATCCATAATAGACATGGTTTGTAAGGCCATTTTCCTGCATAATCAGACCAGATCAATACTGGATAGGTAGTGGCATATGAAAATTATAAAAATCGTTCTAATTCTTGCACTTTTTTTGATTGCTTTAGCATTAGGGGCTCAAAATCAAGCAGTTGTGACGTTTAACTATTTGATCGCTCAAGGCGAATTTCACCTGTCTACTTTACTTGGCACTGTCTTTGTCTCTGGTTTTTTACTTGCTTGTTTGCTTGGCAGTAGCTTCTACTTCAAGTCTCAGTTGCAAGTTAGAAAGTTGAATAAGCAACTGAAAAAGCAAACAGCAGAGAACAGCTCTGTAACAAGTAAAGCGTAGTGAAATAAAGGCTGACTTGATGTTAGAAATTCTCTTCTTGCTATTACCGATTGCCGCCGCCTACGGCTGGTATATGGGAAATCGTAGTGCTCAGCAAGACAAGCAGAAACACTCTCACCAAATTTCTCGTCAGTATGTGACGGGTCTTAACTTACTGCTTTCTGATCAATCAGATAAGGCCGTTGACCATTTTATCGAGCTACTCCAAGTAGACAATGAAACGATTGACACCCACTTAGCGCTGGGCAACTTATTCCGTTCAAGAGGAGAGGTTGATCGTGCTATCCGCATCCATCAAAATCTCATATCTCGTTCAAGTCTTACTATTGACCAAAAAAATCTCGCCTTACAACAATTGGCAAAAGATTATATGGTGGCAGGTTTTCTCGACCGCGCTGAAAAAATATTTGAACAACTGATTGAAGAGCCCGAACACAAAGAAGCGGCGTTGCAACAATTGGTTTCTATTTACCAACAGACTCGAGAGTGGCATAAAGCTATCGATTACGCTTATGCGTTGGTAAAATTAGGCAGAAAAAGGATGCACAGTGTTATAGCCCATTTTTGGTGTGAACTTGCAATGCAAGAGAAGGCTGAAGGACGCGATAGCAAAGCGATTCAATATCTTAAAAAAGCGCTGTCTGAAGATCCGAAATGTGTACGCGCAACGATCTCTTTAGGTAAGCTGTATCTTGAAAATGATGACTACCGTCATACAATCCAGTATATGCAAATGGTCTTGGAGCAGGACATTGATTTTATCGGCGAGGTATTGCCTACGCTTGCTGAGTGCTATCACCATATTGGGAAAGAGGGTGAACTTGTTGAGTTTTTACGCGAGTGCATTATCAATGAAGCTGGAGTGTCAGCTGAACTGATGCTCGCACAGTTGGTGGCACAACATGATGGTGCTGGAGCAGCACAGGAACTTTTGACACGGCAATTGGTTAAAAATCCGACCATGAAGGGCTTCTACCGTTTAATTGACTACCATCTCATCGAAGCAGAGGAAGGTCGAGCGAAAGAGAGCTTGTCGACCTTGCAAAAATTGGTAGGTGAGCAACTAAAAGTAAAACCTCACTACCGATGCAGAAAGTGTGGTTTCTCAACTCATTCTCTCTACTGGCACTGCCCATCATGTAAGAATTGGGGTTCAATTAAACCTATCCGTGGTTTGGATGGTGAATAGAGTTCATGTACTGGAGTTACTGATCGACTCGAAAACTGCAGCTTATGAAAGCTGCATTTTTTTAGCTTAATTATTTTAGGAGTGAAAATGAAAGACCAGAGAGTAATTGTCGCGTTGGATTATGAGCAACAAGCGGAAGCGTTAGCTTTTGTTGATAAAATTGACCCCAGCAGCTGTCGATTAAAAGTGGGTAAGGAGATGTTTACCCTGTTTGGTCCCGATTTTGTGCGTGAGCTACACAAAAGAGGTTTTTCGGTATTCTTAGACCTAAAGTTTCATGATATTCCCAACACGTGCTCTAAAGCCGTGCGTGCGGCGGCTGAGCTTGGCGTATGGATGGTGAATGTTCATGCCAGTGGTGGGGAGAGAATGATGTTGGCGTCTCGCCAGATTCTTGAACCTTATGGCAACGATAGACCACTACTTATTGCTGTCACAGTACTAACCAGTATGGAACAACCTGATCTTCGTGGTATTGGCATCGATGTTGCGCCTAAAGAGCATGTAATGCGTCTGGCTAGCCTAACTCAAAATGCAGGGTTAGATGGAGTGGTATGCTCAGCTCAAGAAGCGCACATGCTTAAGAGCCATCTTGGTCAAGAGTTTAAATTAGTTACGCCAGGGATTCGTCCTGTTGGTTCTGCAACAGGAGACCAAAGACGTATTATGACTCCGAGTGAGGCCATAAAAGCTGGTTCAGATTATCTAGTCATCGGTCGCCCAATTACTCAGGCAACAAGACCGGATGAAGTCCTAAAAGCGATAAATGATACGTTAATTTAAATTAATGTTTTCTTTACGTTGTTGTATGAAAAAGGTCGCTTATGCGACCTTAAAAATACTTCCTAATCAAAAATAATGGGCTACCATTTTTTCTTTTCACCAAACAGTGCTTCCATATCACTATTTCTCTCGTTATCTTCAATTTGTTGAAGATCCGTTGCACTTTTTGTTTGGCGTCGTTTTTCTAAGTCATCATACATTGACTGAAGTTTTTCACGAGCTTGATTGGAATAAGCATCATTTTTTGAGCTCAGAACATCGATCCCTTTACGCAATAGCTGAATCGCAGTTCCGGGTTGCCCACGAACGATCGAATCATTTGCCCGCTTAACAACATTTTCAATGTTGATTCGAATTTGTATTGTTTCTAGACGCGCATTTTCAGCGACGTAAGATTGTGTTTCAAAACGTCCTTTATTGTGCTCACTACGAATCGTGTCTCTTAAACGTTTCACTAGTTTAAGCATAATCAAAGCTTGTTTATCGCTGGTGGGTACTTTAAACGTTGTACTGTCACCACCTGGGTGGTTTTCTTGTAAATGCTTAATTTGCCCTTTCATATGCTCAATGCGTTGTGCTAACTGCTTATTTTTCGGGTCAAGCTCATACATACTAAGTAGGGCATCAAGGATACGGGTATTTAAACACACTAAGAGTTCTTTACTAAACGGCATGTGGTGTGCGTTGCCGATAAGGTCTTCTGTCGCATCAATAATGGCGATATATCGAGTCGACTCCTGCTTTTTAGCTGACTCGACCTTTACTTTGTATTGAAGCATGATGTTATAGCCAAGGACTAACACCAGCAAAACTGCTACAAGAGCAATGATTAAACCTATATTCATATAATCCGTATCTTTATTAGAATTCAGTGGCTAGCAATTAAGAATACACGATCCTTAGTTATCACTACACCTTCAAATTGACTATTTTTATTATTCCTGTTTTAACCCCTAAAAACTGCCTTTTATTGCTTAGATTGGGCGATAGTTGGCAAAAATTTAGTCAGCTACGCAAAATACTTACTTTTTTCTTCGCTCTTGAATCATCAAGCTTTGAATTGAGAGTGTTAAGCGTTATAACTAATAATTATAAACTATGATTGAAAGATCTGGATCTTTGATAATGGATTACGGGGCCAATAATGAAGTTACAGCAGTTAAAATATATTGTTGAAGTGGTTAATCACAACCTGAATGTCTCAGCAACTGCGGAAAGCCTTTATACCTCTCAGCCAGGCATTAGTAAACAGGTTCGTTTACTCGAAGATGAATTGGGTATTCAAATTTTTGAGCGTAGCGGTAAGCACCTGACACAAGTCACGGGTGCAGGTGAAGATATTATTCGTATCTCACAAGAGATCCTTTCACGTGTGGAAAGCATTAAGGCCGTGGCAGGGGAGCATACGCACCCTGAGATGGGTACGCTGAATATTTCAACGACTCATACACAAGCTCGCTACGCGTTACCTGATGTAATCAAAGGATTCACTGCGCGTTATCCGAAAGTGTCGTTACACATGCACCAAGGTACTCCAAGTCAGATGTCGGAAGCGGTTGCAAAAGGCACCGCTAATTTTGCGATAGCAACAGAAGCGCTTCATCTGTACCAAGATGCCATCATGCTACCTTGTTATCATTGGAATCGTTCTATTGTTGTGCCTAAAGATCATGCTCTTGCAAAAAAAGAACGGGTAACGATTGAGGATTTAGCCGCGTATCCATTGGTCACTTACGTGTTTGGTTTTACTGGTCGTTCAGAGTTAGACACTGCATTTAATCGCGTAGGGTTAACGCCGCGAGTTGTCTTCACCGCCACCGATGCGGATGTGATAAAAACTTATGTCCGAATGGGAATTGGGGTGGGTGTTATCGCAAGTATGGCGATAGATAAATCACGCGACACCGATCTTATCGCGATTGATGCCAGCCATCTTTTTGGTGCGAGCACGACTAGCATTGGGTTTCGCCGAGGCACATTCCTGCGCTCTTATATGTTTGACTTTATGGAACGTTTCGCGCCTCATCTTACTCGCCCTGTCGTCGAACGGGCTACCTCGTTAAAATCGAATATCGAAATAGAAGAGATGTTTAAAGACATTGAATTGCCAGTTCGTTAAGCAAATTTCGATCATTTAAAACGAAACACTTTCTAATTAAACCATCACCTCCTAGAATTGGCCTTTCTAGGGGGATGTATGCGCGCGCTTTTCAAACATATCGATGCTTTTTTAATTGAAAACCAACGTTTTTGGCGATTTGAGCCCTTTCATCATAGTGGCTTAGACAGTTCACCTTGGAAACATTCAGATCATAGGCTGGATCAGTGGTTGCAAACGCTATCTTTGGACAGTATCGATAGCTTAAAGTCATCGCCGCAAGCGCTCATTGAGCAACTTCATCCGTATATCGAGGGGTTAAAAGAAGCGGATATCATGATTAGGCTTCAAGATGCCCCTCGTAATATTCAGCAAGCACTAAGCCCTTACTTAGAGCAGGGGATCCCTGGCAGAAAGCTAGAACAAATTCGTTTAATGAGCGAATCACTCCTCTCTAGGCATTCAGGAACGGAATGGCTAGAGTGGTGCGCGGGTAAAGGCTTTTTAGGTCGAATTATCGCAGCACAGTCAAAACAAAAAGTCACTAGTTTTGAATATCAGTCGCAGCTCTGTCATGCAGGACAAGCTTGCGCCGATGAACATGATCTTCCGATGCAATTTATTCAAGGGGACGCTTTTGAGCCGCAAGCGTTTGGCGTTTTCAATACCAATCAGCATGCCGTCGCTTTACATGCCTGTGGTGATCTCCATGTTCGCCTACTCGAATATTCCGTTGCTCATCGCTTGCCTGCGATTACGTTTTCACCATGTTGCTACCATTTAATCAAAGCCGATAGCTACCAACCCATGTCCAGCTACGGTCGTACTTCTTCTCTTGCCTTGTCCAAAGAAGAGCTGCGTATTCCGCTGCAAGAAACCGTTACAGGGGGAGAGCGGGTTCGCCGTCATCGTTTGCAAGAAATGACGTTTCGTTTGGGTTTTGATTTGTTGCTAAGATCTGAGCTTGGGCATCATCAATATTGCCCAATTCCGAGCCTCAAAAAATCACAACTAGCCGAAGGATTTTTAGCTTTTTGTTATTGGGCGGCGGCACAAAAAGGCATCGCATTACCAGAAGTGGATTGGCCTGCTTATGAACGTAAAGGCGAGCAGCGTTTTTGGCAGATGGAAAGGATAGGCTTAGTACAACAGGCATTTCGCCGCATGATTGAGCTTTGGTTGGTATTGGATAAGGCACTTTATCTTCAAGAG
This sequence comes from Vibrio sp. 1151_11, assembly GCF_029478525.1. Taxonomy (NCBI): domain Bacteria; kingdom Pseudomonadati; phylum Pseudomonadota; class Gammaproteobacteria; order Vibrionales; family Vibrionaceae; genus Vibrio; species Vibrio sp. 1151_11. Next base: position 112,896 of record NZ_SHMN01000002.1, read on the forward strand.
CAAGGCTATGAGGTGCAGATTGAGCAGTTTTGCGCTAGGAAAGTAACGCCACGCAATATATTGGTTCACGCTTATAAAAAATGAAAGCCAAGCGCATGACGCACTTGGCTAAGAATTGAGAGCTTTACCGCAAATTGTTATCGTTAGTTAAACAGAGCGATAGCTTCAGATGGCTCAAGATATTCAAGGTTGAAACTCTCGGCGACCTCTTTACAGGTGACTTTACCGTGTATCACGTTTAAACCTTCTAGGAATCCTTTATCCTCTAATAATGCACGTTGATAACCTTTATTGGCCAGTTTAACAATGTAAGGCAACGTAGCGTTATTCAAGGCGAAAGTTGATGTGCGAGCCACTGCGCCTGGCATGTTTGCGACGCAGTAATGAACGACGTCATCAACGATATAGGTCGGGTCATCATGAGTGGTAGCATGTGAGGTTTCAAAGCAGCCGCCTTGGTCAATTGCCACATCAACGACCGCAGAGCCAGGTTTCATTCTAGAAATCAGATCTTTAGTTACGAGTTTAGGAGCTGCTGCTCCGGGGATCAGTACTGCGCCTATTACTAAATCGGCTTCGAGGACGTATTTTTCAATCGCATCCTTTGTCGAATATACGACTTTAGCGTGGCCTTGGAATTCTTCATCGAGTTTACGCAGCATATCAACACTTCGGTCGAGAATCGTCACATCTGCACGCATTCCGACGGCAATTCTGGCTGCGTTAGCACCGACTACACCACCACCAATCACCACCACTTTTGCTGGTGCGACTCCGGGTACACCACCCAGTAACAAACCACAGCCCGCGTGTGATTTTTCTAAACACTGCGCACCTGATTGAATAGACATTCGACCAGCGACTTCAGACATTGGTGCTAATAGTGGCAAGCGACCCATATTATCTGTTACAGTCTCGTAGGCTATACAGACAGCTTTGCTCTTGATTAGCTCCTCAGTTTGTGGAAAATCTGGAGCTAGATGTAAATAGGTAAATAAAATTTGGCCTTCGCGGAGCATTGCTCGTTCAGCGGCCTGAGGTTCTTTGACCTTAACAATCATTTCTGCTTTCGCAAAAATGTTAGAAGCAGTAGGAAGAATGGATGCGCCTACAGCGATGTAATCATCGTCTGAAAAGCCGATGCCGGAACCGGCATTTGTTTCAACATAAACTTGGTGACCGTGTGAGACAAGTTCGCGCACGCTTGCGGGAATCATGCCCACACGATATTCGTGGTTTTTGATTTCTTTAGGAACTCCAATGATCATCCTGACTCCTTAGGTTTTTTTGGTTGTTATAACTATATGTAGGGTTGTTGTTTCGAATTTGTGACTAGTATAGATGTGAATGTGTAAAATTTGATACTGAATATTAAAAAGTTGTAGTATATATTTTTGCAAGGAAGTAATAAGGTGGAATAAAAAATGGCAGACAACTATAAAAGGCCGTCCAAGGATTTAGACCGTATCGATCGCAATATTTTGAATGAATTGCAGAAAGATGGTCGTATTTCGAATGTAGAATTATCAAAACGAGTGGGTTTATCTCCAACCCCCTGTTTAGAGCGTGTACGTCGTTTAGAGCGTCAAGGTTTCATTACCGGTTATACCGCGTTGTTGAATCCACAATATCTTGATGCTTCGCTGTTGGTATTTGTGGAAATTACATTGAATCGCGGTGCACCTGATGTGTTTGAACAGTTTAATACTGCGGTTCAAAAACTGGATGACATTCAAGAATGCCATCTTGTTTCGGGTGATTTTGACTATCTTCTCAAAACTCGAGTCTCTGACATGGGGGCGTATCGTAAATTGTTGGGTGATACGCTATTGCGTTTGCCCGGAGTCAATGACACTCGCACTTATGTTGTGATGGAAGAAGTGAAGCAAAGTAACCAGTTGGTGATCAAAACTCGATAACGCCAGATTGTCTGAATAGTGGTACTTCTTTCCACATTCTGACGTTCGCCAATTGGGTTTTTAACCTTGATGTGGTTAAATCACACAACAAACCGAGCGGCTTTTGCCGCTCGGACTGTTTTCACCCAAACCAACGCATCAAGCCGCAATAAACCTTGAGTGTTGGCGTTAATCAGAATCTAGGTTTATGTTCAAAGAGAACCAAAATAAAGTTGAGACCATTATTAAGACCAGCGAAGAGCCTCAGTCTTCACGCCTCAATGGATCGCAGCGTCTGAAAGAGTGCGGGCTTATTGTTGCTGTGCTTGCCTCTGTGCTTCTTTCCATCGCTTTATTAACATTTAGTCCCGCCGATCCTTCATGGTCGCAAACCGCGTGGGGAGGCGATATTGAAAATGCAGGCGGTATTATTGGCGCATGGATTGCCGATACCTTGTTCTTTATTTTTGGATCGCTGGCCTACCCAATACCGCTCATGATTACCGTACTAGCATGGGTTTTTCTGCGTAAAAGAGAAGAGAATGAACCCCTTGATTTTGTGCTGTGGGGAACGCGTTTACTTGGCTTAACTACCTTGATTTTGACCAGTTGTGGCCTTGCGGATATCAACTTTGACGATATTTGGTATTTTTCATCTGGTGGTGTGATTGGGGATGTCTTAACCAGTTTGGCGCTGCCAACGCTTAATTTACTGGGCTCAACCCTAGTATTGCTCTTTTTATGGGGCGCTGGTTTTACGCTGCTAACGGGTATCTCCTGGCTAAGCATCGTGGAATGGTTAGGCACGATGAGTATTTCTCTTGGCGTTGCGTTGATCAATCGATTACGTGGTGAGAAAGATGAAGATATTGCGCCCGTTTTGTCGCCAATGGAGTTGTCGCCGTTTGAATCATCATCCGCAGACTTAGCCGTTGTTGAGTCTAGTTCGCCAAATGAAGAATATGTCAAATCAGCCCTCAATGCGTTTGGGGCCGAGCAATACACGCCTGCGGTAGCGGTTGAAGAAGAGCTGGAACAGACTCACTCGCCAAGACGTTTTAATATTCACATGCCAGCGGCCAAAACTCAGGCTAACACTTCTCCTGAATTCAGTGAAACTCACTCAGATGAAGCACCATTTGATCGCAGCAAGCAGCTTAGTGCAACGATTGAAGAGTTAGAATCTGTTGCGTTGGAAGAGGATGACCTTGCTCTTTCATCGGCAGACTGGGTAGATGAAAGAGCTAATGAGCATCAAGCATTAGCCAATGCCGACCTCGATGCCAGTCAAGAAGCTCAGCAATATGCATGGGCAGAGGACGAAGAGGTGAGCGATCCGTCGCTTACGATGACAGAAGTTGATCTTGAAGTGTCGCGTGTTGAACCGGTTATTTCCAATTTGGATGTGCTGGATGAAGATGAATCAGATCAAGCGTTGGCTGCTGATCTTGATGTGATGTCAGAAGATAACGAGCCACCGTTAGGCCAGCAAGACAGTGATGTGACGGCTTTTCAGAATATGGTGTCTTCGGCTCAGGCCAATATGGCGGCCAAGCAAAATCCATTTTTAATGCAAAAAGAAACTAACCTGCCTAAACCGACGGAGCCACTACCGACGTTAGAGCTTCTGTATCACCCAGAAAAGCGTGAACACTTTATTGACCGAGAGGCATTAGAGGAGGTTGCTCGTTTGGTTGAATCTAAACTCGCGGATTACAAAATCCAAGCGCAAGTGGTTGATATCTTTCCGGGGCCGGTTATCACTCGTTTTGAACTAGATTTAGCTCCAGGCGTAAAAGTGAGCCGTATTTCTAGCCTATCGATGGATTTGGCGCGTTCTTTGTCGGCGATGGCGGTGAGGGTGGTTGAAGTGATCCCCGGTAAACCTTATGTTGGTCTTGAACTGCCAAACATGAGTCGTCAAACCGTCTATTTGTCAGATGTTATAAAAAGCCGTCAATTCCAAGAAGCGAAATCACCCACGACCATCGTTTTAGGGCAAGACATTGCAGGCGAAGCATTGGTCGCGGATTTAGCCAAAATGCCGCACGTGTTGGTGGCTGGTACTACAGGTTCAGGTAAGTCGGTTGGGGTCAACGTGATGATCCTCAGCATGCTTTATAAAGCGAGCCCAGAAGACGTTCGCTTTATTATGATTGACCCGAAAATGTTAGAGCTATCGATCTACGAGGGTATTCCTCACCTGTTAGCTGAAGTCGTGACTGACATGAAAGACGCATCAAATGCTTTACGTTGGTGTGTGGGTGAAATGGAACGTCGTTATAAATTAATGTCTGTGCTTGGTGTGCGTAACATCAAAGGCTTCAATGATAAGCTAAAAATGGCCGCTGCTGCTGGTCACCCCATCCACGATCCTTTGTGGAGAGAAGGGGACAGTATGGAGAGTGAACCGCCACTGCTGGAAAAACTGCCTTACATTGTCGTGGTTGTTGATGAATTTGCTGATCTGATGATGGTGGTGGGTAAAAAAGTAGAAGAGTTGATCGCGCGTTTGGCACAAAAGGCTCGAGCTGCGGGTATTCACCTTATTTTGGCCACTCAGCGCCCATCGGTTGATGTGATCACCGGTTTAATCAAAGCGAATATTCCGACCCGCGTTGCGTTTACCGTTTCGACTAAAACCGACTCAAGAACTATTTTGGACCAAAGTGGTGCAGAATCACTGCTCGGTATGGGCGATATGCTCTATCTACCACCGGGTTCTAGCCACACGATCCGGGTTCACGGTGCGTTTGCCTCGGATGAAGATGTGCATGCGGTGGTAAACAACTGGAAAGCACGCGGTAAGCCGAACTACATAGAAGAGATCACTTATGGTGACCAAGGACCAGAAGCCTTGCTACCCGGTGAGAAGATGGAAAATGATGAAGAAGTGGATCCGCTATTTGATCAAGTGGTTGAACATGTAGTGGAAACGCGTCGAGGTTCCGTTTCAGGTGTACAACGCCGATTTAAAATCGGTTACAACCGCGCTGCAAGAATTGTAGAGCAGTTGGAAGCACAAGGTATTGTGAGCGCTCCCGGCCATAATGGTAATCGCGAAGTACTATCGCCAGCGCCGCCGCGAGATTAATCACGGTCATTGTTGGCAACACAAACAAAACAGCGCCACCCATGATGCCATGAGCGGCGCTGTTTCAATTTAGCTAGCATAAACTGTCGCCAGCCTTGCTAACGGCTATTTTTCTTGCATCAGCCCCATCAGTGCTTGTTGCGTGTCAGATATTTGCTGCTGCGCGGATGGTGTGCTGCCAATTCCCAATTGTTGTTTAGCTTCATCTTCAGAGAGACCTAAGTGGCAACACAGTAAATCGATCGCCATTTGATAGTTGCTCGTTTCAGCCATGATGCTGTCCTTTGTCAGTCGAAAATGTCTGTTGCCCATGCAATGTAGTCACTTTAGCTGGGACTCTCAATACGACCAAAGTCTTATGCGTTCAATTGCCCATCACGTACTGTAAGGGTAGGTTAACCATCTTGCTGTCCAGCAACAGATTTTAGAAAACTCGGTGTCAGACATTAAATGTTTCAATTTATCGCTTAACCTTGTTTTTCAAATCTTAGACTATATGTATATGAAAAATTGTGTAGGTTCATGCTAGCGTCGCTTGCAGCCTACACTCATAATAAGCTTTTCATTCGGAGATAAGTAATGAAGCGAGTCATGTTATTTCTAGCAACCAACCTTGCGGTGGTTCTGGTTCTTAGCCTTGTATTAAATATTGTTTATGCTGTGACGGGGATGCAGCCGGGCAGTTTATCTGGCTTGCTCGTCATGGCCGCGTTGTTTGGTTTTGGCGGCTCATTTATTTCATTATTGATGTCAAAGAGCATGGCTCTGCGCTCGGTAGGTGGAATGGTGATTGAAAGTCCACGTAACGAAACAGAACACTGGTTACTGCAAACTGTGAACCGTCAAGCTCAGCAAGCCGGCATTGGTATGCCAACGGTGGCAATTTATGATTCACCGGACATCAACGCTTTTGCAACTGGCGCTAAGCGTGATGATTCCCTCGTCGCTGTTTCAACAGGGTTATTGCACAGCATGACACGAGACGAGGCGGAAGCGGTATTGGCGCATGAAGTGAGCCATATTGCCAATGGCGATATGGTTACGATGACCTTAATGCAGGGTGTGGTTAATACCTTCGTTATTTTCTTATCGCGCTTTATCGCAAACATTGTGTCATCTCGTGATTCAGAAGAGGGTGGCGGTAGCAATATGATGGTTTATTTTGGCATCTCTATGGTGTTGGAATTGGTATTTGGCTTCCTCGCGAGCTTTATTACGATGTGGTATAGCCGTCATCGCGAATTCCACGCCGACGCAGGTGCAGCAAAGCTTGTGGGTAAACACAAGATGATTGCGGCGTTAGAGCGTTTAAAAATGGGGCAAGAATCTCAATTGGAAGGTTCCATGATGGCTTTTGGTATCAACGGTAAACGTTCAATGACGGAATTATTGATGAGTCACCCACCGCTTGATAAACGCATCGCCGCTTTGCGCAATAGTTAATCTAAGCTAACTAAAAAAGAGAAGGCCAGCGAATTACGCTGGCCTTTTTGATCGTCGTAACTATTGAAATCTGGGCCTTTATTTGCTTTTTTGATCTTAATTTCTCTTAACCACGTATGCATTGAAAAAATACAAAGTTATACAAGAAATATTTTGTATAACTAAGCGGCTTGTACTATTTTGTACATGTGAAGTTTTTGTATAACTTATGGAAACGTACAATGGATGTCGAATCGGTTGCTGAGGTTTACCGTAAACTCAACAAAGAGAACTTGCCTTTATTACGTCAGGTTTATCACGACAATGTCCTTTTTGAGGATGCCGCTCATCGAATAGAAGGTTGGCGTGCGCTATCGGATTATTTTGCTCGTTTGTATCAGAACGTAGAGCGTTGTGATTTTACCATCCATGATCACCAGCAAGTCGGTGACGGCGGCTTTCTCACATGGACTATGTCTTTGCAGCATCCTCGGCTAGCTCGTGGAAAACTTATACAAGTGCAAGGGATGAGCCATCTCAAGTTTCAAGACAACCAAGTCATTTATCACCGTGATTACTTCGACTTGGGAGAAATGCTCTATGAACACATTCCGTTGCTGGGAAGTGTTATTCGTTCGATCAAACAGAGGTTAGGGCAATGAAGAGTGTACTTATCACGGGAGCCACTTCTGGTATTGGTTATCAGCTAGCTGTTGATTATGCAAAAACGGGTTGGCAAGTGATTGCTTGTGGGCGTAACCAAGCCAAGCTTAATCAAATGCACCAAGAGTATCCGCAGATCTACGGTATTGCATTTGATATTACTCAGTTAGAAGAGACCAAAGCTGCGTTATTTGAGCTGCCTTTTGTTCCGGCACTATGGCTTCTTAACGCTGGCGATTGTGAATACATCGATCATGGCCAAATGGACTCTCTTCGGTTAAAGCGAGTGTTTGACGTAAACGTTTTGGGTTTAGCTCATTGCATTGAGGCGATACAGCATCACTTTGTTGCTAACCAGCGTGTGGCGATCGTTGGTTCCATCGCTAGTGAAATCGCGCTGCCAAGAGCCGAAGCCTATGGCGCTTCTAAAGCGGCGGTTAGCTACCTAGCACGCTCACTTATGCAAGATTGGCGAGCGCAAGGCGTTGCAGTGACTATGATTTATCCGGGGTTTGTTGCCACGCCTTTGACTGATAAAAATAGTTTTTCGATGCCAATGATGGTCAGTGCCGAGTATGCATCGCAGGCGATTCGCCGTGGGTTGGAAAAAGGCAAAACCACCCTCTATTTTCCGGCCCGTTTTACGAGCTTATTACGTTTGATTGGCAGCTTACCTTACGCATGGCAAGGCAAATTAGTTGCGGCATTACTTAAATAACGAGCTGTTTTGTAATTAAAGGAATTGAGTATGAAAATCGCCATTATTGGTAGCGGTATTTCCGGGTTAACATGCGGTTATTATTTGCATAAACATCATGATGTTACCGTGTTTGAAGCCAATCATTACATTGGTGGGCATACCGCCACCGTCGATATTGAGCTCGATGGTCAAAATCACGCGGTTGATACTGGTTTTATCGTGTACAACGACCGGACCTACCCAAATTTCATCGCAATGATGAATGAAATTGGCGTAAAAGGCATTCCGACTCAAATGAGCTTCAGTGTGCGTAATGATGAGAATGGGCTGGAATATAATGGACATACCGCAACTACACTGTTTGCACAAAAACGGAACTGGTTAAACCCTGTCTTTTACCGCTTTATTTTTGAAATCATTCGCTTCAATCGGCTAGCGAAACAGCAAGCAGAACAAGTGCATCAATCAATGCAAACCTTAGGTGATTTCTTATTTGAGCACCAATTTTCTGACTATTTTTGTGAAAATTATATTTTACCGATGGGAGCGGCAATTTGGTCATCTTCCTTGGCTGATATGCGGGTTTTTCCGTTAAGTTTCTTTTTGCGTTTCTTCCTCAACCATGGCCTGCTAGAGATCACTAACCGACCACAATGGTATGTGGTTGAAGGCGGATCGCGCGCGTACATCGAACCCTTGACGCAAGGTTTTAAAGATAAGATTCATCTTGATAGCCCAGTTACAGAAGTCAAACGCGGCTCGGCGGGTGTCGAGCTCGTTGTTAATGGGCAATCACACCACTTTGATCATGTGATTTTTGCATGTCACAGCGATCAGGCATTAGGTATGTTAGAGCAACCGACAGAGGCTGAGCAAGAGGTGCTCGGCGTAATGCACTATCAAGCCAATGAAGTCACTTTACATACCGACACATCACTGCTGCCTAAGCGAAAAGCCGCTTGGGCAGCTTGGAACTATTGGCTTGATGGCAGTCCAGATCAAGAATCGCGTTTACCAGCGCTGACCTACAATATGAATATCTTGCAGCATATTAAAGGCGCTCATACTTTTTGTGTATCGCTCAACAGCGGTGACCGCATTGCTGATGAGAAAGTGTTACGACAGTTTACTTATCACCACCCGGTATTCACCACGCAATCTATCGCGGCTCAGCAACGCAAGCCTGAAGTCAACGGTGTGAATAACACTTGGTACTGTGGCGCTTATTGGCGCAATGGTTTTCATGAAGATGGCGTGACCAGTGCGCTGGATGTGGTGACACAGCTTGAAGCGCAAGCACAGCAGTTAAAAGGCGCGGCGTGATGGAGACGGAGCCCAACAGTTGTTTGATGGTTGGCATGGTACGTCATCGACGCTTTACACCGATTGAACATGCGCTCAATTATCCATTGTTTATGCCGTGTATTGATCTCGATGAACTGGATCAACTGAGTGATTCAGTTTGGGGGTTTGGCGAAAAATGGTGGCACTGGGCGCGTTTTCAGCGCGCCGATTATCTTGGTGAAGGGGATTTAAAACAGTGTATACAAGATAAAGTTCATGAGCTGACGGGCGACCGCTGCTCTGGAAAGGTGATAGCAGTATGTCACCTTCGTTATTTAGGAATCTATTTCAGCCCGGTTAATTTCTACTATCTTTATGATCAACAAGGTGAATGGCAATACTTGTTGGCCGAAGTGAGTAATACACCTTGGAATCAACGGCACTACTACGCGGTGAAAGCACAAGCGGGAGAAGAGCAGCAACAGTGGCGTCATCAAAAGGCGTTTCATGTTTCTCCCTTCAATCCTCTTGATCAGCAATATCATTGGAAGTTGAAGCCGCTTGGTTCGTCATTGAGTGTACATTTGGAATGCCATAAAGAAGGTAAAGTTTTCGATGCGACTTTATCGATGAAGGCACAACCATTTAATTCAAAAAATTTACTCAAGTTATTGATCAAAACACCCGTGATGGCCGTAAAAGTGACAATAGGTATTTACTGGCATGCTTTAAAGCTGTGGCTTAAAGGAGCACCTTTCTACTCCAATCCACATTCATAAATACGCAAGATCTACACAGAGACAGTGTCTAAATAACAATAACAAGGAGAACGCTCAATGCTTAATTCACAAACTCTCGCGTTGCCCAAGCAACTGACAGGGTTGCAAAAGAGTGCAAGAAGCTTCATTTTTCGCTGTCTACAGCGTTTAGACGTCGGCACTTTAACCATCATTGAAACCTTTTCCAATGAAGGCGCGTCCAGTCAGGAGACTTTTGGCGTACTTAAAGAGCATCAACCCCATGCAACTATTGAAATACATCACCCTCATTTTTATGCTCGTTTATTAAAAGGGGGTAGTATTGCAGCGGGTGAAGCTTACATGGATGGTTGGTGGGATAGCTCGAATTTGACCAGCCTAATGGAACTGATGGCTCGTAATGTCAGTGCATTAGATGGCATTGAAGCTCGCAGTAGTGTGTTGACCAAACTTTTCTATAAAGTCAGCCACTGGCTCAATCGAAATTCAATTGATAAAGCCAAAGAGAATATTCACGCCCATTACGATCTAGGCAATGATCTCTACCACACCTTTTTAGACAGTAATATGCTCTATTCCAGCGCGTTGTTTCTGCATCCGGACGAAACGTTAGAGCAGGCGCAAATCAATAAAATGGAACGTTTGTGCCAGCAGTTGCAACTCAAAGCAAGCGACCACGTGATTGAGATTGGCACCGGTTGGGGTGCGATGGCGATTTACATGGCCAAAACTTACGGCTGTCAGGTCACGACGACGACCATTTCTGAAGAGCAGCATTACTACACCGCGCAGCAAATAGAGCGGCAGGGGCTGGAGAGTCAAATCACCTTGCTTAAGCAAGATTACCGCCTGCTACAAGGTCAGTACGATAAATTAGTCTCGATAGAGATGATCGAAGCGGTCGGTAAAGAGTACCTCGCCTCTTATATTGAACAGTGCCAGTCACTACTAAAACCCAATGGTTTGATGGCGATTCAAGCCATTACCATTGCTGATCAACGTTATGATTATTACAGCAATAATGTCGATTTCATTCAGAAATACATTTTCCCCGGCGGTTTTTTACCCTCAATTACTGCATTGACAACGGCGGCGACACAGCACAGTGATTTAGTGGTTCGCAACCTGTTTGATCTTGGTCCTGACTATGCGCATACGCTTGCTCATTGGCGTCACCGTTTTGAGCTTGCAAAACATCAGGTTTCACAACTTGGGTATGATGAGCGATTCACGCGTATGTGGCGTTACTATTTCTGCTACTGCGAGGGTGGATTTTTAGCAAAATCCATCAGCACTGTACATATGACTTTGCAAAGACCGATGTAATGAAGACGCTGTTTGCTGTCTCTCTTTGGTTTCAAGCGATCTGGTTTGTTGCTGTGTTGGGGACAGAACGTTTGCAGTGGTTGGCATTGACCATGATGTTAGCCGCATTGATGTTTTCCTTGCGGCACTTTTCCTATCCTTTGGAAAGAGTGATTGCGTTAACTATGGTGGGTATTGTTATCGATGCCCTTAATCAGTATTTCGGACTATTCCGCTTTGCTACCAATGATTTTCCCATTTGGTTAATGGTGTTGTGGGGTGCTTTTTCTTGGTATGCCGCTCATTTAGTGGTGCTGCTGAAACGTTATCCATCCAAACTCATTTGTTTGATGGTCGGCGTGTTAGGTAGTTTAAGTTATTGGGCGGCAGAACGTTTAGGCGCTGTACATTTTGATTGGCCATTGGGTTTGACTATGACTATCTTGTGGCTGCAATGGGTGATGATCGGTGCATTGATACTTAGGATATTTAGCGATGATGTTAGCAAAGAGAAATAGGCTAAGAAAATTCAACCTGTTACTGATAGTGATTGCCTTTCACAGCTTGGTGAATAACGCTTTTGCGGCGGTGGCCGACGATAAACTGACCGAGTGGCAAACTTGGCCAGTGATTGGCCAAGCGAATTTAAGCTGGTTATGGCTAGATATTTATTCCTCGCAGCTGCGTACCCCATCAGGGCAGTACGAGCAAGGAAGCGATTTATCGCCCCATCCCTTGGCGCTTGAAATTGAATATCAGCGCGACATCAGTAGTAAACAGCTGGTGGAATCGACCGCAGAGCAGTGGCAAAAACTCAAATTAGCCGAGCAACAAATTGCACCATGGTTGGTGCACCTATCGTCCATTTTTCCCAGCGTTACTGAGGGCGACCGCTTGATTTACACCTCCGATGGGCAGCAGGGCGCTTTTATTTTTCATCCTAAGAATGGTGTTCAAGCGCAAGTTGGTACAGTAGTCGACGAAGCGTTAAATGACGCCTTTCTCGCGATATGGCTGTCGCCACAGACGCAATACCCACACTTACGCAAGCAATTGATAGGAATGCAACCATGAAAGCGATAGCCAGACGCAGTTATCTGTTACTTCTACTTTGGTTAGTGGGGTGCAGCGCTGATCTCACTCAATACCAATCCACGCAACCTAAGTTTGATCTATTTGAATACTTCTCTGGTCGAACGTTAGCATGGGGCATGGTGCAAGATTATACCGGGATGCAAACGCGTCGTTTCGAGGTTGCCATCGACGGAATAGTTGAGGGGAATAAACTCACTTTGGTTGAAGACTTCAATTTTGATGATGGTGAAAAAAGCCAAAGAGTATGGGTGATTGAACGTTTTGCTGATGGAAAATATATCGGCCAAGCGGATGATGTATTAGGCCAAGCCCAAGGGGAAGAAGTGGGTAACGCTTTGCGTTGGCAATATGACTTTTCCTTACCTTATGGTGATTCTACGCTAACCGTTACCTTTGACGACTGGCTTTATCGGCAAGATGAAAAGCGGGTGTTTAACCTGACTAAAATTAAAAAATTTGGTATCGAGGTCGGTAAACTAACGCTGTTCTTTGAAAAACAATAAAGCTCCTTTCGGAGCCTTATTGTGCTGATCATATGGCTTTGGAATTATCTCTGTTCTGCGCGTGGCGCTCTTGGCTTAGAGGCTTGAGCAAACGGTTTGCCTTTACTTGTCGGGCGAGAGTGTGCAGGTTTAGATGGGCCACCTTGGTTTTTCTTACCGTTGTCTGTCGCGCTGCTAGCGCGTGGTTTGTTTGGCGATTTACTTGGTGAAGTAGCGCTCTCTTTACGCGGGTTAAGAGCATCAAAACCCGGCTGAGTTTTGGTGTGTTTGGTCGCAAAACGGTTCGCTCCGTGACGGCCAGATTTACGACGCTGCGCAGGCGTGAGTGCATCCACATCATTCGCAGGCACTAAGCAGTTAGGTTTATCACCAATCAAATGTTTTTTACCCATGTTGATCAAGGCTTCACGGATAATTGGCCAGTTTAATGGGTCATGGTAGCGTAACAGCGCTTTGTGCAGCCTGCGTTGACGCTCTCCCTTTGCGACCGTCACTTCTTCACGTTTTTTGTATTTCACCCGTTTGAGCGGGTTAGTCTCTGAGTAATACATCGCGGTTGCATTACACATTGGCGATGGATAGAAGTTCTGCACCTGATCACACTCAAAATTGTTTGATTTTAGCCACAGTGCCAAATTGAGCATATCTTCATCTTCCGTACCGGGATGCGCGGAAATAAAGTACGGGATGAGGTACTGTTTCTTACCTGCTTCAGCGCTGTACTTCTCAAACATCTCTTTGAAGCGATTATAGGTGCCCATGCCCGGTTTCATCATCAGATCAAGCGGATTCTTCTCGGTATGTTCTGGGGCGATCTTGAGATAGCCTCCTACGTGATGCGTGACCAACTCACGCACATATTCAGGAGATTCAATCGCCAAGTCATAACGCACACCAGAGGCGATCATCACTTTTTTAATGCCTTTGACTTTGCGCGCTTCACGATAGAGATCAATCGTATGTTTGTGGTCGGTATTGAGCTTATGGCAAATTCCGGGGAAAACACACGATGGGCGGCGGCAGTTCATCTCAGCTTTAGGATCACTACAACCTAAACGGTACATGTTCGCCGTTGGTCCACCCAAATCCGAAATGGTTCCAGTAAAGCCGGGAACTTTATCGCGGATCTCTTCCATCTCATTCAAAATCGACTCTTTTGAACGGTTTTGGATAATGCGCCCTTCATGTTCGGTAATCGAGCAGAATGAACAACCACCAAAGCAGCCGCGCATGATATTAACCGAGGTTTTGATCATGTCGTAAGCAGGAATTTTACTTTTGCCATACATAGGGTGAGGCACGCGTGCGTAGCTCAGGCCAAACACGTAATCCATCTCTTCTGTGGTGAGTGGAATCGGAGCTTGGTTGACCCACAATTCACGGTCGCCATGGCGCTGAATCAGCGCCCGGCCGGAATAGGGGTTGGTTTCTAAATGCAGTACACGGCTTGCATGCGCGTATAAAATCCGGTCATTATTGAGCTTTTCAAAAGCAGGCAAACGAACCGCTGTTGTCGCGGCATCATGGCGAGAAGGACGAATGGTGATTGGCTTTGCTTCGGCTTCTTTTTCTTGATTAGTTTCACACTGCGTTTCCACCGCGTAAGGGTTCACAGGAACAAACGTTTTACCCGGTTTCTCAATACGTGATGAGTCAATGATGGTGTAATGCTCAGGCTCAGCGGCCAGGTTCACGGCCGTGCCGCGAATGTTGGTCATGTCAGCGATGTTATCGCCATTAGCCAAGCGGTGCGCCACTTCAACCAACGCTCGCTCTGCGTTACCAAACAGCAGTATGTCGGCTTTGGCATCAAATAGCACAGAACGGCGCACTTTGTCTGACCAATAATCATAATGGGCAACGCGGCGTAAACTGGCTTCGATACCACCGAGCACCAGTGGCACATCTTTATAAGCCTCACGACAACGCTGTGAATAGACAAGTGTGGCGCGATCTGGACGTTTGCCACCTTCATTATTGGGTGTGTACGCATCATCATGACGTAATTTTTTGTCAGAGGTGTAGCGGTTGATCATCGAATCCATGTTGCCGGCCGTGATGCCAAAAAATAGGTTGGGTTTACCCAGCGCCATGAAAGCGTCTTTATTTTGCCATTGCGGCTGGGCAATGATCCCAACGCGAAAGCCTTGCGCTTCGAGTAAACGGCCAATGATCGCCATACCAAAACTGGGGTGATCCACATAAGCGTCACCCGTGACGATCACGATGTCACAGCTGTCCCATCCTAGGGCATCCATCTCCTTTTTACTGGTTGGCAGGAAAGGTGCGGTTCCAAAGCACTCTGCCCAGTATTTTTTATATTGATGAATAGGAGTGACGTTGCTGTGCATATTTTGACCTCTGATTAATGAGCCGCGCATTATAACGACTTGCACTGGTAGTATCTAGCGGAACATTGGCTTTGCGTTCTCTTTATAAAGAAAATTATTAATCAAGTGAGTGGTAAGTGTGTCGGAGAGATATTAAGTGATATGTGATAAAAAGGATGCACCAATAGTAAAAAGGTCAACCAGTAATAAAACGGGTTGACCTTTAGACAAGAGTTAGTGGCTCATGTAACGACGTCGAATCAATAAGGCTGCCAACATTGACAATAAAGTCATGCCACCAGTACTACCTCCAGTACTACCGCCGCCTGAACCTCCTGAAAGTGGGGGTAAGGTAAAGGAGTAAGGCTTTTCATATTTCAAATTTTTGATGTAAGCCGCATCGGTACCACTTCCTTTATCGGATTTTTTTATGTATTCAAAGCGTATGTTGTTAAAGTCTTTGTTGAGGTAGAGTGTCTTACTGCCACTTTTTTCTCCATATTCCATAATATATTTAACACCATTAACCTTAGCAATGAATAAGTCTCCGCTTTCTGATGATACTTGGAAATCAAAGTGTAATTTTCCTTGTGGAACATTTTCCAACTGCAGTACGGATTGTTCCGCCTCGGCCATCGGTGCTGAGCGTAACCAACCACCCTCTTCTATCCAAGGATTTCTACTGACGTTAATACTAGCGTTAGGTACAGCGATTAAGCTGCTCAAGTCTTGCGAGGCTGCTTCAAAAATTGTTTTGAACTTTAATGATGAAGTCACGATTCCTAAATTTAGTGTGCTGTTAGTTTCAATCTCTAAGCGCACATCAGCTGGTGTCATTGAATCAATGGTATAAGAAACATCAACATAACATTGGCTACTCGGATCCAAGCCTAGCGAACAGTTTTGGTCTGTGATATTTGCAGAAGCTGGAGATAGTGTGACGTTGTTTGCGGTAATAGCCTCACTAGAGTTGTTTACAAAATGAAAGCGATGGGTATGAGTTCCATACTTAATCTCGTCTTTGAGTTGAGTTTGTCGGAAAGAAACATTGGACGTTCTTTTAGTCAGCCAATCATTAAAATGGTCGACTTTTGCATAAACGCCAGCTGTAGATTTAAATCCACAACCAAGTCCCCAACTGACAACGCCATATTGAATAAAATCAGTGCCTGATTTAACGAAAATAGGGCCACCGCTATCACCTTGGCAGGTATCTTGCGGGAAACTGGTCGTACAAAAAACATCATTTTCGATATTCGCATAGCTAGCAGGACCCAAATTTTTGCATCGTTCCGTATCCATTAACGACACTTCTGCTTTACGCAAGACTGAAGAGGGATTGCTGGATTGCAAAGTATCTAGGTCGTATTTCGTTGTACCAAAGCCAATAATTTGCATAGCTGAGCCCTCAACTAGTGCATCAAATAAACTAACAGTAGGCCGAGTAATTGCTTTGATGGGTAACGTGCGCTCTAATTCGAGAATGGCAATATCGTTACGGTTTAAAGTTGCGTTATAGTCTTCATGGTAATAAATTTGCTTAACTTTTACTCGATATCCGGCCGTTGAATACAGGTCGTTTGTTCCTACCGTGACTTGGATATCTTCCGCATTAGGTGCAAGGTATGCTTTTTCCTTCGTAACACAGTGAGCGGCTGTAAGCACATACTTACCACCCAAGTAGCTACCACCACAAAAGCTGTCTTTGTATTCCCCACGGTGCAGAGCAACCATAAAGGGAAACTCATGTGCTACTGTAGGTGCGCCATTAATGATTCTAGTTGATATTCCGGATTCCGTTCCAGAAGCACTGAACTGAAAAGATGTAAACAGAAGCGCTCCTAGCGCGACTGAAAAAAGGGGTTTGTTCATGAGTACCTCGGATTAGTTTTCCCAGCACCTCTTGGGTGTGGGAACGGTACCATATAGGGGCTAATGAATCTCGTCAATCAATGATAATTATCATATCGACAAGATATATTAATCAGATAAGGCAAGTTAATGTATTTCGGTAGCTTATAAAATGAACGCTCCGGTCATTTTTTGTTCATTATTTTCTTTTGATTACGATAGTTCTAGGCTACTCCTTTTGAGGTGTATTGATGTTCGGCGTTTTTTATATGGCTTGTCTGGCCTAAAATAATAAATAAGCAACTGCATTTACATCATTAGTGCTAACTCACGACTTGCGATTAAGTTTTACTCTATGCTGTAAAGGTCAATAGTAAATAATTTGAATAAGTTGGAGTGAATATGACACAGGTAAATTCTCAAGAGCTACGAGAAAAGGCAGTGCTTCGAGAACCGCCAGTGGCTCGATATGATGCGATTGACTGGTCGTTTAACCTGACGACTTCCGAGTTTATTTGTGATCTGAAAGCGGCGAATGAGTTACTTCATTCCAGTGTTTCGATAGCCAATATTCAAGAACTCTTGCTTTATATGACGCCGAGCAAAGCTGCAGAGATGAAGCACTGCTTCAAGTATGTGATTGAAAGTGGCAAAAGCCATGCCTTAAATTGCAACCTTGTTATTTTGGATCAGGCGTTAACTTATGTGGAGATTTTTATCGAACGTACTTCTCTCACGTGGTTGCAAGGTACGATTCGACCGCTGCTCAAACTGGAATCATTGCAAGAGGTGGCCAAGCTTTTTGAAGGAGTGTTTGATAATACACATCATGGTTTGATCCTAACCGACGATCAAACGCGGGTTTTGGCTTGTAACCACTATTTTGAGCAGCATTCAGGTTTCAAACAAAATGAGCTACTTGGATTAAAAGCCAACCTATTTAATGCAGGCAAGCATTCCAAAGAGTTTTACCAATCGATGTGGCACGACATCAACACCAAAGATCATTGGAGCGGTGTCATTCTCAATCGTCGGGCATCTGGGCTGGTTGCACCACAAGAATTAACGATTCAAAAAATCGTCCTGCAAGATGGCCGAGTGTTTTTTGTAGGGATGACACTTGATTTAGCCGATAATCTTCACCGCGTAGCTGATACGGCACTTGGGGATATCGATCTTTTGACGCAACTGCCTACCGAACAAAAGTTTAAAGCCTTGCTCGAAACATATTGCGTGGAGAACCCCCAAGGCCAAACACAAATTGTTTTGGCTTTTCAACCTGCGTTTGAATCAGATCGACACCATATAGAAACTTTAATGCTTTCCAGCTTTTTGACGCGATCTAAAGAAGCTAAGTTGGTGGGCTATGTGGGAAAAGATATTTATTTAGTGAGTTTGAGCTGTTCAGAGTGCAAAAAACACACAGATTTTCGTCTCATCCAAGATGCGATCCGGCGCTTTATGAAAGAGTTAAAGAACGAATCCAGCTCACATACCGCGATTATTAATGGCCGAATTGGTGTGTCTGTTTTAGGGTTCGATGCAAAAACGCCAGCTCGAATGTTGACGCATGCGATGCAAGCGATGCTTGAACAACATGCAGGGGAAGCGCGTAACATCAGTTTCTATCACAGTGAAATACATCAACAAGTGAAACGCAGAAAAAACTTGGAAGACAGAGTCGCCAAAGCGATTGCGCAGAAGGAATTGGAAATACACTACCAACCGATTGTCGATACTAAAACATGGAACATTGCGAAATTTGAAGCGTTATGCCGTTTTAAGCCTGTGCCCGATTTACCTTTTACCACGCAAGAAATGATTAATATAGCGGAAGAGTTAGATTTGATTGCCGAGCTTGATCGTTGTGTCAGTATTTTGTCTTTGCAAGATTTACCAAAGATAAAAACCTTGTTTGGCCAAGGTGTTGGGGTAACGATCAACCGCTCTTTAAATACCAAAATGGATGCGACGCAGATTTTAGCCAATACCATGGAGATCATTGATCGCTACACGGATACGCCTCAGTCAGTCACCATTGAGCTAACCGAAAGCGCCTATTTTGATAGCCAATCTCATCAGGCTGATGCCCTCAATGCTCTTCGATCGCGCGGCGTAACGGTTGCGATTGATGATTTTGGTACGGGTTATTCCTCTTTTACCTACCTCAGCGATTGCAATTTTGATTATTTAAAAATAGATCGCGAGTTTGTCACGGACATTCAGGTCAACAGCAATAAATACAGTATTGTTAAAATGATCACTGAGCTATCGCACACACTCGGCGTGAAAGTGGTTGCCGAGGGAGTAGAAACAGAGCATGAGGTTTGGGTGCTTAAATCATTGGGCATTGACTACATACAAGGCTATATTTTTTCAAAACCACTACCGCTTAAGGAACTGGTTCGGGCCAAGGAGTATCGTAATCGTTTTGCGTATTCGGGCGATAAAGTAGAACAAAAGCGAAAGCCCAACTGTTTGCTCAATCTGTTCAAAGAGGGGAAACCACATTTGGATCCCAGTGAGCCAATCTCTCTTGCTTATCAGTATATTAAATCGACTAAAGTTGATGTGCTGCCAGTCGTCAATCAAGGAGAGTGTGTTGGCATCGTCGATGTGGCCTCACTCAATTTATATCTGACGCCGAACATGGGAACCGATCTTGAAACCACGCGTGAAGCGGCCGTATGGCGTAAGCCCGTGAGTCAGATCATGAAATTTCATTTCACTCAGCTTGACGCGTACACCGATCTAAATCAAGTGGTGAATTTGATCGAAAAAGGACATGATTTTCCATGGGTACTGGTCGATAACACTCGTTACAAAGGCTTATTGACTCAAGCGGACGTGCTGAGGTATTTGGCCGAAAGTCAGTAACCTTCTCTGGGCATCCGCGCTTACTCTTTGCTATTATCGCGGCCAGATGTTTCCAGATGATGTTTAGATTATGATTCAAACCTTACTTTCTGTTTTTTCACCCATGCTGCTCGGTGCGCAAATCTTACTGACGTTAGTGCTGGTCAAAGGGGATATTTGTCCTGGACAACGTGGCCGTATTCATCGCGTCTTGCCAGCCATTGGTGTGCTTTGGTTGGCAGTGGCTTCACTAAAAATTGAAGCCTTTTTGGTCGTCTTTTCCATTTTCTATTTCTATTCACAAGTTCAAACCAAGAAAACTCGAGATGAAGGCCCGTTATGGGCACTGTATTTGGCGAATGGCCTTGCCTTGGCTTATGTCGCGATTCAGATATCAGAGCAGGGTCATTGGTCAGCTTCTATCGCCATGTTGCTGTTGGTTGGTTTGTTGGGCGCGAGTTTCTCGCACCTTCTACTAACGATAGCGCGCTCGCGTTTACAAGCTTTCCATCGAGTTCTACCCGTTGTGGGCATTCTCTGCTCGATGGGGATAGCTTTATGCGTTGTGCCGCACGCGTACGGGTTAGATGATGAAACGTTGGCTCAAGCAACATTGCCGTTACTAACGACATTCGGTTTCATGATTGCAGGTATTATCGTGTGGTGCTGGCATATCCTGTTTGCCAAAAGCGCTGAGAAAATTCAATTAACGGCAGCCTTGTTATTGATGCTGGCAGCCAGTATTTGTTTTCAAGGTTTGTTTAATCTCTAGACCTGGGTCACTCTTTAGTGCGAATTTTACCGCTAGTCTTTAGTGGTCTCTTTGCTATAGGAGTGAGCCATGGATTTGAGTAACGTCAGCCGTTTTGATAGCAATATATTACTTGGCATCGTCAATGAGAAGCTACGCTTAGAGTGTGACAGCTTCGAAGAGCTTGCCAGTATGTATGAAATGGATAGAGAAAATGTAGTCGGTAAGCTGGATGTTTTAGGCTACCAATACGACCCACTGACCAACCAATTTAAAGCGAACCAACGCTAGTGCTAAGCAGCGTGCAGTGACAGTTAACTAACCGCACTGTCATTCAAATAGCCATGTCGACACGACGAATAGTTTAAGCCATCTTGATCCCGTCAAGGTGGCTTTTGCATTGTTGGCGCGCGGTGGCAAAAAAAGCTTGTAAATAGTGGCGATCTTTTTCGCTGTGGCGTGTTGCGGCAAATAGTCGACGCCATAAACCTTTCCCTAGTGGCTTGCTGGTGATAAGCCCCTGCCTAGAGAACTCGCTGATGGCCCAATTTGGCAGTGCTGCCACACCTAATCCAGCAGAGACCATTTGTACTAGCATCAAAGTGTTGTCGGCTTGTTTCCACTTCGCGGGTTCAACACTAGCAGGTTGTAGAAAGTGTTTCACCACATCCAAACGCTGCTTTTGTACGGGGTAAGTGAGCATCGTTTGTGAGGCGAGAGCCTCTGGTTCAATCACCGATTTTCCCGCAAGTGGGTGAGTTGTAGAGGTGATAAGGCGCATTTCAAAATCAAAGAGTGGTTCGTAATGTACCTCTGAGCGAGGCAAAATATCGGAAGTGATGACCAAATCAAGTTCGCCGGCCAGCAATGCGGGTAAAGGTTCAAAGCCAAAGCCGGACGAAAAATCTAACGTCACACTTGGCCAAGCAAGCTGATATTCGCGCAGCGCTGGCATCAACCATTGAAAGCAAGAGTGACATTCAATCGCCATGTGTAAGCGCCCATTGACGTCTTCTTTCAAACTGGCTAAATCATTTTCAGCTCTGGCCAGCTTTGGCAGGATCTCGTCAGCCAGTTTCAGTAGGATCTCTCCTTCTGAGGTAAATTTCACTGGGCGAGTTTTACGTAGAAACAGTGGCCCGCCAATGCGTGTTTCGAGATCTTTAATCTGATGTGAAAGGGCCGATTGCGTCAAATGGAGCGCGGTAGCTGTTGAGGTGAGTGAGCCGCTGTCCCTTAAAGAAACTAAAGTCTTCAGATGCTTAAGTTCAATCATTGCCATTATTTTCCTTCATTCCTTTGAGAGAACGGTGGTTGATACCAATATCGTGGGTCGCATCAACACGGTGACCATTCTGCTGTTCTGAGCTAAGTTACGCTTTTAATATGGAGCTGTAAACATCTAGACGTCTATTTATCTTGATGTCAATTAAAGCTCTCTGCAATCAACATGAATTTTTTTAATAAACAAGTTGAATAATTGCACCTTGTCTGTGGGTCAGTTTAGATGGATAGTCTGGCCATCCAGACATCTTTATCTAATGCGATAAAGAATCAGACACGATCAACAGCAAAAGGACTAGGGACATGACAACGACGACTCACATCTTAGGTTATCCACGCATTGGTGAAAAACGCGAACTGAAATTTGCGTTAGAAAAATATTGGCGTGGCGAAAGCGATCAAGCGCAGTTACTGCAAGTAGGGCATGACATTCGTCAGAAAAACTGGGCTGAGCAGCAACAAGCGGGTCTGAGTTTTTCAACCGTAGGCGATTTCGCTTGGTACGATCACGTACTCACAACCACATTGCTCCTTGGACACGTTCCTAAACGCCATAAAAACGGCTTTCCTGATTTAGATACACTCTTTCGCGTTGGACGTGGTCAATCACAAGCGGGTTGCGGCTGTAGCGGAAGTGCAGCTTCTGATATGACTAAATGGTTTAATACCAATTATCACTACCTTGTGCCGGAGTTCAGCCAAGACGATACGTTCGAAGTCAGCTGGCCTCAACTGTTTGAGGAAGTCAATGAAGCGTCGAAAGCAGGCCACCAAGTTAAGCCTGTACTGCTTGGCCCGCTGAGCTACCTCTACTTGGGTAAAGAGGTCGAAGAGGGATTTGATCGCCTGACCTTACTGCCTCGTTTATTGACCGCTTATCAAGCAATTTTAGCTAAGCTTGCTAAACAAGGAGTGGAATGGGTACAAATCGATGAGCCTATTTTAGCGTTAGAGCTAGAATCAAAGTGGCAAGATGCATTTAAGTTGGCTTATCAAGTGATCGCTGGCGATGTAAAACTGTTACTGACTACTTATTTTGATTCGGTGCTTGATACGCTCGATAAAATCATTGAGCTACCAGTAAATGGATTGCACATCGATCTCTCCGCTTCTGCCGATCAATTGAACGCGGTACTAGAGAAATTGCCCAAAAATTGGGTACTTTCGGCAGGTGTGGTCAATGGACGCAATGTGTGGCGCGCCGATCTTGCGACGTTATTGGCTCGTTTACAGCCAGTGAAGCAGCAACTGGGGGATCGTCTGTGGATTGCGAGTTCGTGTTCACTCTTGCATAGCCCAGTTGATTTAGATCTTGAGCAGCAGCTCAGTGATGAAGTACAAAGTTGGTTTGCATTTGCCAAACAAAAAGTGACAGAAGTTGCTTTACTTGGTAAGGCACTGGACGGTGATGACGCGGCGATTCTGGCCTGTGAAACTTATAGCCAACCGATACTTGCACGTAAAACGGCAACTCACGTTAATAAACCGCATGTACAGGCGAGAGTCAACAGCATAACGGCGGCACTCTCTGAGCGCAGTGCACCTTATTCAGAGCGCGCTCATCACCAAGCTGAAGTGTTAGGGTTGCCATTTTTGCCAACGACAACCATAGGCTCATTCCCTCAAACGAGTGAGATCCGTCATCAGCGCAGTGCTTACCGTCAAGGTAAACTGGCACACGCTGATTATATCAATGCATTGAAAGGGCACATTGCCGATGCAGTAAAACGTCAAGAGGCACTTGATCTCGATGTGTTAGTGCACGGTGAAGCTGAGCGTAACGACATGGTGGAGTACTTTGCCGAAAACTTAGCCGGTTTCCAGACTACACAATTTGGCTGGGTGCAAAGTTACGGCTCACGCTGCGTAAAACCGGCTATCGTGGTGGCCGATATTGAACGTGAAAAACCGATTACGGTGGAGTGGTCTACTTATGCTCAATCATTGACTGCGAAGCAAATGAAAGGAATGTTGACTGGGCCTGTAACGATTTTATGCTGGACGTTTCCTCGTGAAGATATTTCTCGTCAAACCATCACACAGCAATTGGCTTTCGCTTTGCGTGATGAAGTGGCAGACCTGCAGCAAGCGGGCATTAACATCATCCAAATTGATGAACCTGCGATTCGTGAAGGATTGCCATTGAAGAAGCGTGACCATCAAGCATATCTGGCGTGGGCAGTTGAGGCATTTAAAATTGCGGCGGCGAGTGCGAAACCCGAAACGCAGATCCACACTCACATGTGTTACAGCGAATTTAATGAAATCATTGACTCAGTAGCGGCACTGGATGCCGATGTGATTACGATTGAAACTTCTCGCTCGAATATGGAACTGCTCAAAGCGTTTGAAGAGTTTAACTACCCGAATGAAATTGGCCCAGGTGTGTACGATATTCACTCGCCAAACATTCCCTCTCAAGAGTGGATTGAAGGTTTGTTGCGTAAAGCGGCGGAAAAAATTCCAGCAGAGAGATTATGGGTTAACCCTGATTGCGGCTTAAAAACGCGCAATTGGAATGAAGTGGAGGCAGCACTGACCAACTTAGTGTCAGCAGCTAAAGCGCTGCGCAAAGAGCTTAAACCCGAGCAAAGTTAAGCTACATTAATCTTGACAGAGGCCTCAAATGAAGCCTCTGTTTTTTACGAATAAAGTGGTTGATGAGTGGTCATCACTAATAAGGGGAGGACTATTGTGCCGAACAAGTTGCTTTACTAATGAATTGGTCCACAACAAGTTGGCCCCGCGTATTGCGCATTTTAATTCGATAAGTTAAGCCGAGGTCGAGGTTAGCGCGTGTGGTTGAATCCGAGCAGTAGGTATTGATGCTGGTTTTCAACACTTGATCAATCGGCTTTGCTCCTTTTTGATCCTCATTGTAAATCATCATAATTTCCACCGTACTGCCTTTAGCACTGGCACGCATCACGGACAAAGGCCCAAACTCTAAGGGTAACTCAGCACTAATCACATTCGCGCGATTACTGGCTACGGCTTCCAAATATTTTTGCTGATCACCATTCGAGCTACAACCCACCAGTACCAGTGTTGTAAACAGAGCACAGAGAATGACTTTCATCTTAAAACACTTTCTTGAAGGGTTTAACGATAACATGTTGATACACACCGGCAGCAACATAAGGATCGGCATCCGCCCATGCTTGAGCTTGTCTTAACGAATCAAACTCAGCGATGACTGTTGACCCCGTAAACCCAGCTTCTGCTGGATTCTCCGAATCAATTGCTGGCATTGGTCCTGCAGTTAATAGACGACCTTCATCTTGCAAGGTTTGTAAGCGCTCTAAATGTTGTGGCCGGACACTCATGCGTTTTTCCAACGAGTTTTCTACGTCTTGAGAGAAAATAACGTACCACATATTGATATCCTTATTGTTTGATAATGAAGTCGAGGCCTTACTGTACTGAAACTGGCGCGTATTGAAAGCAACCAAACTGAATTTCTGTGATCAGTTGCTAGGCTTAATCGGTCGAGGGCGGCCATCGGTATCAATGGCGACATAATTGAAGGTTGCTTCACATACTTGGAAACGATCGCCCACGCTGTCGTATTTGATGGGTTTTACCCATACTTCAAGATTGACGGACATTGAAGTGCGGCCAATTTTGGTGCATTCACCATAACAACACACTACATCACCTACCTTGACGGGTTTTTTAAACGTAATGCTAGAAACAGACACAGTGACAACGCGGCCAAATGAGATCTCTTTGGCTAAAATTGCGCCAGCCAAGTCGAGTTGAGACATGATCCAACCGCCGAAAATGTCACCGTTGGCGTTAGTATCTGCTGGCATGGCTAAGGTGCGTAGCAATAATTGGCCTCTTGGGGCGCTATTTTCCTGATTCATTTTTCGACATCCACAACAACAAAACAGCGACCAAAGTGGTCGCTGAAAAATAGGGACGGATTATACCAAAGACAGCCTGTTTTGCACTTAAAGAGTCCTCTGAATGAATCCTAGCGAGAAGGTTAGTGCAATCAGTGCTCGTGCGAGGAGGGTTTGCTCTCGGAAACTTGCTTCTCTTTTGGCAGGTGTTTGTAGATAAAAACACCCGTTAATAAGGTATAAACAAAAGTTGCGGCTAATAAGCCAAATACTTTGAAGTTGACCCAAACATCCAATGGCAGTTGATATGCAATGTAGATGTTTAGTACAGCGCAAACGCTGAAAAAGAAAACCCACGCCCAGTTGATTTTTGCCCATACGTGTTCAGGTAAGGTTAGCTCTTTGCCAAGCATTCCTTTAATGGCTGATTTGCCCATGATGTGGCTGATGGTCAAGCCCAAGGCAAAAACAACGTAAACAATGGTGACTTTCCATTTAATGAAATTGTCATCGTGAAAGAAAATCGTCATACCACCGAAGATAGTCACCATCAAAAACGTGATGATCTGCATTTTTTCAACTTTCTTATACAGTGCGTAGGTCAGGGCAATCTGTACCGCACTGGCCACGATAAGTGCCCCTGTGGCGACATAGATGTCGTACATCTTGAAAAGGGCAAAAAAGATGATGAGTGGTATAAAATCAATAAGTTGTTTCATTCGTGTTCATGCTTCCGATTTAAACGTTGCGCACAGTCTAACCAAAACCGTGTCAGAGCTAAATAGAAAGAGACAATTCGAAACAAATTAACTAGAAATGGATCAGCGTTCCCAGCCGCTGGTTTCAAGTTGTGGTATTGCTCGTTTCATGTCTTCTAAATAGCCTTCACTTTTTAAATTGGCGACGGCTATCTGCAATTCTTCATCTGTCATTGAAAAACAGGAATCTTTGCCAGTAATTAAGCCTAGATATTGGTGGTATTCAAATTCACTGAAATGGCCAATCCGATCGATAACCAATTCTCGGATCCCGTGGTGAATCAAACCATAATAAGTATCACGATCAATATCCATTACTCATACTCCAAGTCGATTCGTGCTAACGCCAAAAGTTTGCCGCTGCTATGTGGCACGAAAGAGGTGTCGTTTATTATAGCAATCGCAATGCCAACTTTATCGTCAGTCATAGGGCGCTTTAATGATTAACTTTAGTATGAGAACTGTTTTTTTTGCAAATTGCGATGCAAAAAGAAAGCCGCATAGGATGCGGCTTGTATTGGATCAATGATGCTCTGTGATGAGTTAGGCTTTTTGCTGCTTCAATGAGGCCTCAGTGGCTTCTTCTTCAATCAAAGCATCAACAATAACGGCACACGCGGCATCCCCTGTGATGTTGAGCGCGGTACGGATCATGTCGAAGATACGGTCTAGGGCGAAGAGTAGTGGTAAACCTTCAATTGGAATTCCAGCCGCTAGCAAAACGGCTACTACAAGGAAAGAAGGACCAGGAACACCTGCCTGACCGACGGCGCCCAGTGTCGCTGTTACGATGATGGCAATGTAAGCGCCCATCGAGAGATCAATATTGAATAGCTGGGCGAAGAAAATTGCAACTAAACCATAATAGATGGCGTTGCCAGACATGTTGATGGTAGCACCTAACGGCAGAACAAAGGCGGCAGTTGAGTTGCGTACGCCAAGGTCGTGTTCTACGGTATCCATAGTGACAGGGAGTGTCGCCATTGATGACGCGGTTGAAAGGGCTACGGCTTGAGGCTTTTTCATCGCAAGGATAAATTTCTTAGCCGAAGTCTTGGTTAAGACCTGAATCATCAGCGGGTAAGCAATAAAGCCGAAAATTAAAATAGCCGCGACATAAACGACAAACAGTTTAAATACCACCATCAATGCACCAAAGCCAAACGTGCCGACGGCTTCAGCCATCAAACCGAATACACCGATAGGCGCGATGATCATCACTTTGTTGATCATCCACACCATGGCATCAACAATAGTGTTTACGCCATTGATGATCGGGTCACGTTTTTCTTTGCTCTGTTTAGAAATGGCAATGCCAAAGAACAAGCAAAAAACAAGGATTTGTAGAATGTTGGCATTATTCAGTGACTGGAAAACGTTGGTTGGGATCATACCCGTAATGGTTGCCCAAAAAGTAGGTAGTTCACCTTTTGCTGCGTATTCGGCAGAAAACATACCTTCAACGCCCGAAATATCGACGCCGATACCCGGTTGGAAGACTTCGCCCATTACCAGTGCCAGTGTCACGGCGAGTGCGGAAGTGACCGCAAAAAAGCTGAGTGTGACAAAACCGACTTTACCCGCCGCGTGGCTATTACCAAGGCCCGCAGCACCGGAAATAAGCGCAACGGCCACCAGTGGGATCACCAGCATCTTAATTAGGTTGATAAAAATGACACCCAGTGGCGAAAAGACGGCCGCATCGTGTCCCATCATGGCACCAACGGCAGTACCAATGATCATTGCAATGACGACTTGCACGCCAATGTTGCTTAACAAACTCTTTTTGTTTAACACTTCCATAACCTCTGTGCTAATTAATTGTAAATTCCTAGTGTTACCCACTACATAAATATCAATCGGTGGATAAATATTTCGACTAGCTTTTTACACGGATATTTTACATTTAGCAATATGGTAACAAGGTAAATTGACAAGATTATTGATAGTTCATTGACATGAAACGTGGTTTTTTCAAAAAGAAAACGTTTGCTATTTATTTTGTCAATTCAATGAGTGGTTGATTTGTGTTTTATGAATGAATTTGGCGAGGCGTAAATGTTAAAAAAAAGATCGATTTCTTGGTTTGACTCAGAAATCGATCGGGTTGGTTTTTGCTGTAAACCAATTTATTTCAACGTCGCTGCTTTCATGCTGGAAACGAAATGGCTGAGAGTCGTTAACATTTCATCTGGCTGATTAAGTCGTTGTTCAATAATTTTCACCACTGCGGATCCCGATATTGCGCCAGCGGCACCGGCGGTGATGGCCTGTTTGACTTGCTCAGGTTCTGATATCCCAAACCCAAGCAATGCGGGTGGGGCATCAAATTGGTTTAGTCTTTCCAACAAGGCATGTACTGGCATATTGGCTTTTGTTTCTGCTCCTGTCACACCGGATCGAGACAGTAGATAAGTATAGCCACGGCCAAGTTTGGCGACCGCGGCTAGGGTCTCATCACTGGCGGTGGGTGGTGCGATGAAAATGGGTTGAATCCCGTATTTGTCTGCCGCCGCGACAAATTCACGGCTTTCATTAGTCGGAACATCGGCGATCAATACTGAATCCACACCTGCATTTTTACAGCGTTGGTAGAAGTTCTCGATGCCGCGTGAATAAACTAGGTTGGCATACATGAGTAGTCCGATAGGCAGGTCGGGATATTGCGCGCGAATTTTGGTTATCAACTCAAAGCAGATATCTGGAGTCGTCCCTGCATCCAGTGCACGAATATTCGCCCCTTGGATGGTTGGGCCATCAGCGAGCGGATCAGAGAAAGGGATACCGAGTTCTAATGCGTCTGCTCCTGCTTCCACTAGCGTTTGCATGATGCGCAGTGATTGCTCTGGATCTGGGTCCCCGATGGTCACAAATGGAACAAACGCACCTTGATTGTTGTCAGCTAAACGCTGAAATAGGGTTTGATAGCGATCCATTACAGCGCTCCTTTCTCTTCTAATAGTTTATGGACGGTGAAAATATCTTTATCGCCGCGACCGGATAGATTCACGACCAATAACTGCTCTTTTTCTGGCTCGGCATACGCCATCTTCACGGCGTAAGCAACCGCATGTGATGATTCCAGCGCGGGAATAATGCCTTCGTTACGTGCGATCGATTGGAAAGCATCGAGTGCTTCGTCATCGGTAATGCTTTCGTACTCAGCGCGGCCTGTCGCATAAAGATGAGCGTGCTGAGGGCCAACAGAAGGGAAATCAAGCCCAGCGGACACCGAGTAAGACTCTTCCACTTGCCCGTTTTCATCTTGCATCAAAGGTGATTTCATACCGAAGAAAATACCTGTCTTGCCGTGCTTTAATGGCGCGCCATGCTGGTGGGTATGAATGCCTTTTCCGGCTGGCTCAATGCCAATCAAACGGACATTCTTTTCTTCAATAAAGTCAGCAAACATGCCAATCGCGTTCGAACCGCCGCCGACACAAGCAAGTACCGCATCCGGTAAACGACCTTCGCGAGCCAAAATTTGCAGTTTCGTTTCTTCGCCAATCATACGTTGAAATTCACGGACTATGGTTGGAAATGGGTGAGGACCCGCTGCTGTACCTAATAAATAGTGGGTGGTTTCATAGGTGGCAGACCAGTCACGTAGCGCTTCATTGCACGCATCTTTAAGTGTTGCTGATCCTGAATGAACGGGGATCACTTCTGCCCCCATTAGCTTCATACGAAACACGTTGGGGCTTTGGCGTTCAACATCTTTTGCACCCATATAAACGCGACATTTTAGCCCCAGTAGTGCGCAGGCCAACGCTGTTGCAACACCATGTTGCCCTGCGCCTGTTTCGGCAATAATTTCATGTTTACCCATACGCTTAGCAAGCAGTGCCTGACCAAGTACTTGGTTAGTTTTGTGTGCGCCACCGTGCAATAAGTCTTCACGTTTTAAATACAATTTGGTTTTTGTGCCTTTCGTGAGGTTTCGCGTCAAAGTTAGCGCCGTTGGCCGACCTGCATACTCTTGTAGTAACGTCATGAATTCAGCACGAAATTCAGGATCTTCCTGCGCATCAATAAAAGCTTGTTCCAATTGGTCAAGCGCTGGTACTAAAATTTGTGGAACGTATTGACCACCGTATTCGCCAAAATAGGCATCGAGTTTTGCCATGATTCGTATCCTTAGTCTCTGTGTTACTACTGAGTGATTCAGTGGTAATGAATCTGTTGTTATCCCTTGCTACTTGACCTTGCGGCTGGGTGAGTTACTCGCTTTTCAAGCCAATGGGAATCGATTTAGTGTTAGTACTGCCGAATAGCGTCGAACACTAGGGTTAGCTTGTGTAAGTCTTTTTTCCCCGGTTCGCTCTCAACACCTGAATTGAGATCGAGCCCTAAACAACCGATGTTTGCTGCTTGCTGAGCATTTTCAGGGGATAAGCCACCCGCCAACATGACATCGTTTACCTCGGTTAGTAATTGCCAGTCAAAACGTTGGCCAGTGCCGCCAGATTGCGTTCCTACTTTGGCATCGAATAAGTGACGGTCAATGTGGCGCTCAAGCTTGGTCGGTAGGCAGTCGCTCACGCCATAAGCTTTCCAGATTTCAATCTGGCTAGGTAAGTGAGCTCTCAATTGGTCAACATAGGCTTGATCTTCTTCGCCATGCAGTTGCACCGCAAAGAGTTTTAACGTCGTAGCAATCTGCGTAATGGCTTCAATAGTGTGATTTTGAAACACGCCCACGTAGCGCAGCGGCGCGCCGCTCATCGTCAAACGTGCATTGTCCAAGTCGACATAGCGTTTGGATTGCGGCACAAAAATTAAGCCACCAAACACGGCTCCAGCTTGATAGGCTTT
This sequence comes from Vibrio sp. 1151_11, assembly GCF_029478525.1. Classification (NCBI taxonomy): domain Bacteria; kingdom Pseudomonadati; phylum Pseudomonadota; class Gammaproteobacteria; order Vibrionales; family Vibrionaceae; genus Vibrio; species Vibrio sp. 1151_11. The sequence continues at coordinate 144,111 of NZ_SHMN01000002.1, forward strand.
GGCCGCATCGTCAGCATGAGTTAAGCCGCACACTTTGTTTTCGCCGAGCGTCACTTTACGTACCGCTAGCTCTAAATTTTCTTCGGCCATTAACGAGCTGCCGATTAAAAATCCATTGGCGTATTGCGAAAGTTCACGCACTTGTTGGTGAGTATAAATACCAGACTCCGAGATGATCATGGTTCCTTCTGGGAGTAAAGGTGCCAGCTGTTTAGTGCGATTTAGATCGGTTGAGAGATCGCGCAAGTTGCGGTTATTAATGCCAATAACTTTTGCTTGCAAGGCGACTGCCCGGTGCAGCTCTTCCTCATTGCTCACTTCGGTTAAAATACCCATACCCAATTGGTGAGCCACATTGGCTAGCGTTTGATAGTGTTGATCATCAAGGACGGACAGCATCAATAAAATGGCATCTGCACTGTAGTGACGAGCCAAATAAACCTGATAAACATCAACCATAAAGTCTTTGCAAATCACAGGTTGGCTTACTTGCGCGCGAACGCGTGGCAGAAATTCGAGGTTGCCTTGGAAATATTTTTCATCAGTCAAAACTGAAATGGCGTCTGCATATTGATGGTAAACCGAAGCGATATAATCCAAATCAAAATCTTGGCGAATGAGCCCTTTGGAAGGTGAGGCTTTTTTACACTCCAAAATAAAAGCGGTTTTACCCGTATTTAACGCATCATAAAACGAGCGATCCGATGCGGTTAATAAGTGTTCGAAGCTGCCCAAGGGTTGCTGCGTTTTACGCTGCTCGACCCATTCATATTTGTCATTGACGATTTTGGCCAACACTTCAGCCATTTGAGTATGCTGGGTTGAAATGTGGTCAGAAAGTTGCTCAGGCATGGGGCTTAACCTCTTTGTGCCAGTTGTTGGACAAGCTGATAGGCTTTGCCCGAGTTCATTACACTAATGGCCTGTTGTGTATTGGCTTTGAGATCTTCTTGGCCAAAAAGACGCAGCAGCAGCGCCACATTGACAGCGACGGCAGCCAGTTGCGCTGGCGTGCCTTTCCCAGTCAGCAGGTTGGTGATAATGGCGCGATTCTCCGCAGGCTCACCACCTTGAATGGCTTCGAGTGGGTAGCTTTCAACACCAAAATCTTTAGGTGTTAAGGTGTATTCGATGATGTGTCCATCACGAATTTCAGCCACTAAGGTTTCACCATGAATCGCCACTTCATCTAAACCACTGCCATGAACGACCGCTGCACGTTTCAGTCCCATTTGTAACATGGTTTGGGCAATAGGCAGAACCAGTTCTTTACTGTAAACACCCATCAGTTCAATGTTGGGGCGAGCGGGGTTAATCAGCGGTCCTAATATATTGAAGATAGTGCGCGTTTTCATGGTTTGGCGCACGGGCATCGCATGACGCACGCCACCATGATATTGCGGCGCAAATAGGAAAGCGACGCCCAAATCATCGATGGCTTGGCGAGTATTTGCAGCGCTCATCGCAAGGTTAATACCAAATGAATCCAGTAGATCAGAAGAGCCTGATTTGCTCGATACTCCACGATTACCATGTTTGGCAATTTTTACGCCACAGGCAGCAGCAACAAATGCTGCGGTGGTTGAAATATTAAAAGTATTTGAGCCATCACCACCAGTGCCGACTATGTCTGCAAAATCATAGTCTGGCCTTGGAAACGGGGCCGCGTTAGCCAATAATGCTTTGGCTGCGCCAGCAATTTCATCGGGTGTTTCACCTTTGATTTTCAGTGCCGTCAATACCGCTGCCATCAAAATAGAGTCGAGTTCACCACGGATGATGACATCAAACAGTTGCTGGCTTTCTGCTTGCGAGAGCGACTGCTGCGCGTAAAGTTTATTAATGATGTTTTCCATAAAATATCCCTATAAATCCGTTAGTGGGTGCTTTTTTCTAAAGCCCAATCGATCGCATTGGCAAGCAATGCTGCGCCATGAGTAGTCATGATGGACTCTGGATGAAATTGAAAGCCGCACACTTTATCTTGCTCTTGCACCACGGACATCACGAGCCCATCAACCTCTGCCGTGATGGTTAAACTATCCGGAACTTCAGTAGCCACTAGGGAATGATAACGAGCAATGGCTAGTGGTGACGGTAGCTGTTGGTAAATACGATGATGTTGGTGTTCCATCATCGAGATTTTTCCATGGATAATTTCGCCAGCACCCGCGACAGTGCCGCCGTAAGCTTCAACAATCGCTTGGTGACCTAAACAGATGCCAATGATCGGCACTTTGCCCTTAAGGCGTTGGATTAATTGTGGCATGCATCCCGCGTCTGCGGGCGCGCCCGGTCCGGGGGAGAGTAGCAGCAGCGGTTCATCCAATTGAAAGACCGCTTGTTCAATGCTCTGTGCGGCGATGTTGTTGCGATAAATCGTCACCGTATGGCCGAGTGAGCGGAATTGATCAACAAGGTTGTAGGTAAAGGAATCAAAGTTATCAATAAAAATAATGTTGGCCATGTCTGCTACTCCTGATGCGCGGCTTGAATTGCAGAGATCACGGCTTGTGCTTTACCACGTGTCTCGTCGGTTTCCGATTGAGGGTCTGAATCATAAACGACCCCAGCGCCCGCTTGAACTTGCGCAATACCCTGTTCGACATAAGCCGAGCGGATCACAATGCAAGTATCTAAATCGCCTTCCCCGGTAAGATAGCCTACCGCGCCACCGTAACTGCCACGGCGGGCTTTTTCCACGTTACGGATAAGCTGCATGGCGCGAATCTTCGGCGCACCAGTGAGTGTGCCCATATTCATGCACGCTTGGTAAGCGTGCAGTGCATCGAGATCGCTTCGGAGTTGACCCACCACGCGAGAAACCAAATGCATAACGTGACTGTAGCGATCCACTTTCAATAAATCAGCGACGTGGCGCGTTCCTGCTTGTGCAATACGTGCGACATCGTTGCGCGCAAGGTCGACCAACATCATGTGTTCAGCGTTCTCTTTTTTGTCGCAACGTAGCTCAAGTTCAATGCGGCTATCTAAATCAAAATCAATTGAACCATCGGTGCGTTTACCACGGCGGCGAGTCCCTGCGATAGGGTAAATCTCAATTTGGTTGGTTTCGGTGGCGTATTTCAATGCGCTTTCAGGAGAAGCGCCAAACAGAGTAAAGCGTTCGTCTTGCATATAAAACATATAAGGGCTTGGATTGCTCTCTTTCAGTTTTTTATAAGCAGCAAGTGGTGAAGGGCAAGGCAGAGTAAATCGGCGAGAAGGGACCACCTGAAAAACATCGCCTTTCACGACAAATTCTTTTAACGCTTGAACGGTCTTGCAAAACTCTTGGTCAGAAATATTCGTTGTCACGCTTACGTTAGCTACGGTTTTGGCTTGCGGTAGTAATTTGGGTGCGGCACATTGCTGCGCGATCTCTTGTAAACGAGTAATTAATGTTTCGCGCATTGTTGGCGTGGGGTTAAAAACACTGGCTTGCAACTGACAATGCTCAGTTTTATGGTCAATCACCAACAAGGTTTCTGCGATGTAAAAAACGTAGTCTGGACACTGATTAGTCGTATCGGCATTTCCTAGCGGTTCGAAGTTGGCCACCAAATCGTAGGCAAATAAACCGCCTAGAAAGAGGGCATGTTTATCGTGATGACGAAGATCGAAACTGTGCTGCACGAGACGTAGTGCATCAAAAGAAGAGGCTTCGCGTAGGCGAGAATCTTCGTCTAGCGTGTCACATGGTGCTTGAAATTGAAGTGTTAAGGTATTTTGTTGTAACTGATGTTCAATATCCGTTTTAATATTACGCTGTAGATGTTCGATGAGCTGTTGACCATTGTCTGTCAATGCGTGAAAAGTGACAACGTGACCAAAGCAAGTGATGCGCACGGCAGCATCAACCAATAATAGACTTTTGAGATCCTGTTTTGAGTCGATCTCGGCGGATTCTAATAGCAAACAATCTGTTTTTGACTCACATAGCGTATGAAATAGACGTGTTGGATCTTGGGTATAAGGCACGGACATATTGATTACGTCAATTTGGCCTAAGCTTTTAATTTCAATGGTCTTATTCACAAGACCTCCTTGATGAATTTTAATGTTCCTGTCGTCCATACTCGCATAATCCTCTTAGAGACCCAATCTTCACTTTGGGGGTTTCGCTGTTTTATTGCGCAATGTAATGTGAGCTATTCGACAAAATAAAAAGCCCGCTCATTGAGGCGGGCTTTGTGAATTCGTGTTCTATTTTAAAAGTACACGGTTGCCCACCAAGAACTTGTCCAAGTGTGCCACCAATTGAGCTCAGATGAAGCTGCGCTTAAATTGTGATTATGGTTTTGGTTAAATTCTTGTAACATGGTCAACCTCAAATACGTGCCTTGCATTTGTGTACTAGTTAACTAGTGCGAGAGTGAAAAGTCAAGCCTAAAAGATGGCCAAAATAAAATTATGAGAATTGATCTACATAGCCACACCACTTCTTCAGATGGCAGGTTATCGCCGCAAGCGTTAATCGATAGGGCGCTAAGCTTTGATATTGAGGTATTGGCGATCACTGATCACGATACGACTGATGCATTAACTATTGCTCATGACTATATTAATCAGCAACAATTACCCATCACCTTGATCGATGGCATCGAGATTTCCACGGTTTGGCAAAATAAAGATATTCATATTGTTGGGCTCAACATCGACTCAAACGCTCAAGCTTTGCAGCAGTTAATTGAGCAGCAAAAGGCACATCGTGTGCAGCGCGCACAATTGATTGCACAACGATTGCAAAAAGTGACACGTGAAGGGGTGTTAGAAGAGGTGCAAGCCATCGCCGGAGAGGCACCGATTACTCGTGCGCATTTCGCAAAATGGCTGGTTGAACAGGGTTTTGCGAAGAACATGCAGCAGGTGTTCAAAAAGTTTCTCACCCGCGATAATCCCGGGTATGTACCACCAAGTTGGTGCTCGATGACCGATGCCGTTGAAGCAATACACGCCGCTGGTGGCCAAGCGGTATTAGCGCATCCTGGACGATATGACTTGACGACCAAGTGGCTCAAGCGCTTAATAACGGCGTTTGTAGAAGCGGGTGGTGACGCTATGGAAGTGGCACAGCCACAACAAGCGCCACAAGAAAGACGTAATTTGGCCGATTATGCCATACAATACAATCTATTAGCTTCTCAAGGCAGTGACTTTCATTACCCCTCACCTTGGATGGAACTGGGGCGAAATCTTTGGTTGCCTTCTGGCGTCGATCCTGTCTGGAAAGATTGGGGTTTAAGCCCCGTAGATAGACTCAATAATGAGGAATTACAATGAGCCAGTTTTTTTACGTTCATCCAGAAAACCCGCAGACTCGCTTGATTACTCAAGCGGTTGCCATTATCCGCAATGGCGGAGTTGTTGTGTACCCAACGGATTCTGGTTATGCACTAGGCTGCCAGCTAGAAAACAAACAAGCATTAGAGCGTATTTGCCAAATTCGCCGCCTTGATGATAAGCATAATTTTACCTTGCTGTGCCGTGATTTGTCAGAGCTCTCTTTTTATGCGCGTGTAGATAATACCGCTTTTCGCTTGCTAAAGAATAACACACCTGGCCCTTATACGTTTATTTTCAAAGGGACCAAAGAAGTGCCACGTCGGTTGATGAATGCGAAGCGTAAGACGATAGGTATCCGTGTGCCTAATAACCGTATTGCACTTGATTTACTTGAAGCGTTAGGTGAACCGCTAATGTCCACTTCACTTATTTTGCCCGGCAACACCCATACAGAATCGGATCCAGAAGAGATTCGGGATCGCCTTGAGCACGCCGTGGATGTCATTTTAAACGGGGGTTATTTAGGTGAACAGCCGACGACAGTGATTGATTTCAGTGAAGATGAGATGGTGGTTGCTCGCGTGGGAGCGGGCGATCCAACACCTTTTGAATAGCTTTTGAGTAGGCCATCAAAACGAGTGCTTTTTGGCGTAGAATTTGAGATACTATGCGGCCGCGATTTTGGGGTCGCATTTTTTCATTCGACGTCTGTGAAGACGACACATAGGTAGATAAATGAGCGAAAAGTTACAAAAAGTTTTAGCACGAGCTGGTCATGGTTCTCGTCGTGAGTTAGAAGCTTTGATTAGAGCAGGACGTGTCAGTGTTAATGGCAAGGTAGCTATGTTGGGCGAGCGTCTAGAAGATGATAACGCAGTTGTGCGTATTGATGGACATGCTGTTTCCGTTAAAGCGCCAGAAGAGGTTATTTGTCGAGTGCTTGCTTACTACAAACCGGAAGGTGAGCTTTGTACACGTCATGATCCAGAAGGTCGTCGGACGGTATTTGATCGTCTACCTAAAATTCGTGGTTCGCGTTGGATTTCAGTTGGCCGCTTAGATGCCAACACCTCAGGCTTACTTCTCTTTACTACCGATGGTGAATTGGCTAATCGCCTTATGCACCCAAGCCGTCAAGTAGAACGCGAATATTTAGTGCGTGTTTTTGGCGAAGTGAACGAGCAGAAAGTGCGTAACCTCGTTAAAGGGGTTGAGCTAGAAGATGGCTTGGCACGCTTTGAAGATATCGTTTACGCTGGTGGTGAAGGTATGAACCATACTTTCTACGTCGCGATTAACGAGGGCCGTAATCGTGAAGTTCGTCGTCTTTGGGAATCTCAAGATACCACAGTGAGCCGTTTGAAACGCGTTCGTTATGGCGAGATCTATTTGGACAAAAAACTGCCACGCGGCGGTTGGATGGAACTGGATCTTAAAGATGTAAACTATTTACGTGAATTGGTTGAACTGCGTCCTGAAAAAGAGACGATGCTAGATTTGAGCAAAGACAACACTTCACGTACTCGTGAGCGTGCGCGTAGCCAAAAAATTCGCCGTGCCGTTAAGCGCCATGAAGAGCGCGTAACGACGACAGGCAAGCCTAAAAGTCGTACGACCAATGGTACAACGACGAATGGTAAAAAAACTAACGGTACGACAACCAATGGCACAACGACTGGCCGTCGCAAGCCTGCTTCAAGTACCCGTAACAGTGGTGCCGATGGTAGCCGCGGCACTGGTCGGCCTCAAACTGGTAAAGCGAAAGCGCCACGTCGATAAGCGAAACTTTCTCGTTGCCTGTTAATTGATATTTAAATCCCGAGCTAAGCTCGGGATTTTTTCGTTTAAGACATTGATAATAAAATAAAAATTAAAACAATAGAGTTGGTATTGAGCACTTGTGCATGATTGACATCCCTATGTTCATATTTTCTGGTATTAAGTGAGTAGAGTGAAGAAACAGGCTACATGTGGCATGTATGGTATGGTTGACTAAATTTTAGTGATGCTACAATGTTACGATCATAAGCGGGTACATTTGGAGTCAGTTAAACATGGATAGAGCAGGCATCTCAGCCGTTAAAGTGGCACTTATCTACGCAACATTTGCCGTGCTCTGGATATTATTCTCGGATATGACAGTCGAATTATTGCTAGATAACGCCCAGTTGCGCGCTCTCGCTCAAACCTATAAGGGGTTGATGTTTGTCATTATTACCGCCTTACTTTTGCTCATGTTGGTGCTTAGAGGGAATCGCTTACTAGAAAAGGCCAATGATATGGACAGCCTCACTGGGCTGCACAGTCTTAGTATGTTTGTGCGTACTCTCAATATCACGATCAAAAAATTAAAGTCTAATGAGCGATTTATTCTTTGTTACCTCGATGTCGACGATTTTAAAAGTATCAACGAAACTCTGGGGTTTGAGCGTGCAGATGCATTTTTGCAGGATTTAGCTCACGATATTAACGAAATGACTTTGCCCGGCTCATTAGTATCGCGCTTACATGCCGATCAGTTTGCCAGTTTTGTAAAGTTGAGTGACGCTGTAGATATGGATTCTCATGTTCGGAGCGTCCAACGTCTGTATACCCATCGGGCCAAGCAACACAATATTGAAACAACTTGCTGCATAGGTGTTGCCATTTACCCAGCCGATGGTATCAGCGCCAAAGAACTGATGGTTTCCGCGACTGAGGCTCTTAATGTTGCAAAGAAACAAAAGAATGCCATTCAGTATCATGACAAAACATTAACAGAAAAAGCGATGCAGCGCCGGCAAATGGTCCTCGACCTGCGCTTAGCGATCGACGACGATAGCTTAACGATTGTATATCAACCTAAATATGACCTAAAAACATTAACAGTCAACGGTGTCGAAGTACTGATTCGTTGGAACCATCCTGTTAAAGGCGCTATCTCGCCTGATGTTTTTATCCCATTAGCCGAGGACAATGGCTTGACGGGCGCTATCTCCAAATTTGTGGTTGGAAAAGTATCACAGGAGCTGGGGCGTTCAGGAATATTGGGGACACAAATTAAACACGTTGCTGTTAATGTCTCCGCGACTGAGTTCAATAATGCTGATGAGATGTATGAACTCACGCGATTTATTCAGCAGCATGAGAATTTGAACTCATTCATACGCATTGAAATTACGGAAACAGCAACGCTTACCGATATGAAAAAGAGTGTTGAAATTATTTCTAATCTGCAATCTAACGGGATTACTTTTTCCATCGATGATTTTGGCACGGGTTATACGTCACTTACCATGCTCAAAGATCTTACTGTAGATGAAATCAAAATTGACCGCAGTTTCGTCTCTGAAGTAGAACATGATGATCGCTCAAGAACGATAGTGAATGCCATTATTGCTATGGCGCAAAGTTTTGACATCAATATTGTGGCAGAAGGCGTAGAGACAGCCAACCAATTGAAAATTTTGCAGACAATGGGCTGTCAACAAGTGCAGGGCTACTACCTAGGACACCCAATGCCAGTGGAAGATCTTATTAACCATCTATCTTTGAATATTAATTAAAAATCTCACCTATAAAATGAGTAGTACGCTCAGTACTTATTAAGCTGATGAGGTACGTATTTAGCGAGTTTGGTTGACTGCCGCTTCTTTGCAAGGCCGCTTCTTCACCCTCATGCACTGACTCTCAAAGCAAGAGGGCGAAGATTTTTCATACCAAGCTTCAGTTACCTAATTCAGCATAGTGTTCCTAAAAAAGATAAGTCTCATAACGAGCAAATGACAAACGATGGCTACAAGGTTTGCTGTAGTTGGAAATAGCGGCCTTGTTTGGCCAATAACGCTTGGTGGCTACCGTATTCTACGATTTCACCTTGTTCAATCAGGCAAATAGCATCCATTGTTTCTAACTCGACCAAGCGGTGCGTAATAAAGAGGACCGTTTTATGCGCAAAATGCTGCTTAAATAGAGCTAGAATTTGCTGCTCGGTTTGTTTATCCAAGCCTTCCGTGGGTTCATCGAGTAAGAAAATTGAACCGTTGTGGAGCAGCGCGCGCGCGATACCAATGCGGCGTTTCTCTCCACCAGAGAGCTGACGGCCGCCGTCACCCAGCCATGCGTCCAAACCTAGATCGTCCAATAGAGTATGTAAACCGACTTGCGTTAAGGCGTGAGCTAACTGTTGATCGTTTGCGCTTGGATTGGCCATCGCGAGGTTGTCTCGCAGCGTGCCATTGAGTACATCTACACGTTGGCTAACCACACTGATGGTTTGGCGAAGTTCGTTCTCATTCCACGCTGTTAAGTGGGTACCTGCAATAGAGACGCTACCTTGCTGTGGATCCCAATAGCGTGACAGCAATTGCATTAAGGTTGATTTGCCCGAGCCTGTTTGCCCCACTATCGCAACGCGATGCCCTGCGGGAATATGGAGGTTGACACCGCGTAGCACATCTTGGCTGCTGTCAGGATAGTGAAAGGTTACGTCTGAAAATTCAATATCGAATTGACCTGAGTGCTGAGTTAAAGCGGTAGGAAATTGAACTTCAGGCTCAGCCAGAATAATATCGTTGAGGCGGCGAGCAGAAGTGAGTGTTTGCCCTAAATGTTGAAATGCACCAGCAATCGGCATCAGCAGCTCAAAACTTGCCATAGTTGCAAAAGCCACCAGTGCAATCATCGGGTCGGGTTGATTACCTGCCACACCATCGGCGGCAAGCCAGATCACTAACACAAGCGTCCAGCCATTAGCGAGCATGAGCAGTGCTTGTGCAAGGCCAGAAAAATGAGCGTTAGCCAATTGATTGACCAGCAATTTTTGCTGCGCTCTAAGAATCGCTTCACGGTAACGGTTTTCTGCACCAAACAGGGTCAGTTCACTGTAGCCTTGCAACCAGTCAAGCGTTGCAATACGCAAATCCGCCTTGTGCTGGGTGAGCTCGGCACCATTACGCTGACCCAGTTTATAAAAGAGGACAGGCCACACGAGCAGTAGCGTCAGAAGAATTGCACCAAGGGTTAAGCCAATGGCAGGGTCGAACCAACATAAGAATGCCGTTAACGCACTAATGCCCAGTACACCCACGGTTACTGGGCTGATTAAGCGTAAATAGACGTGATCCATAGCATCGATATCTGCCACTAGACGGTTGAGTAAATCAGCGTCTCTGAGGTTTGACACACGACCTGGGATCAGTGGCGCGAGTTTTTGGAAGAAGAAAATACGCAGATCCGTCAGCAGCTTGAATGTAGCATTATGGCTGACAACACGCTCACCCCAACGTCCTGCAGTGCGTCCCATGGCAAACCCACGTACAAACGCGCCCGGTAGCATGTAGTTGAATGTTTCACGAGCAATGGTTAAGCCAGCAATGGCCGCTGCGGATAAAAACCAGCCGGATAAGGTCAGTAGGCCAATCGAGGCAAACAGGGTTAAAAAGGCCAGCAGCATGCCGAGAGATAAACCAAACCAGTGCTTTTTATACAATTTAAGGTAAGGGATGAGATCACGCATCAAGGTTCCCCTTATTGGCTTCATCAAGCGCTTGATTAGCTTGTAACATATCTGAAAACAGACCCTTTTGCTGGCTGAGTGTGTTGTAATCGCCTGTTTGAACTATCGCCCCATTTTGCATCACCAAAATCTGTTGCACCGATTTTAATGGTGCTAATTGGTGCGTCACGATTAAAGCGGTGTGGTGTTGAATTTGGCGGTTCAAACCTTGCATCACTAACTGTTCGCTGCGGGCATCTAAGCTGGCGGTTGGTTCATCAAGTAGCCAAAAATTGCCGTTTTGTAGCAGCGCGCGAGCAAGTGCAATTCGCTGAGCTTGTCCGACAGATAATCCACCGGATCGATCGGTGATGGCGTAATCCAAACCATGTTTGTCGACAAATTCAGCCGCATAGGCATTGTCTAAAGCCGAATGAAGCGCTTCGTCACTCATGTCATGCTTGCCGAGGCTGATATTCTCAACGATGGTTCCGTGCACCAATAGTGGGTTTTGCCCAACCCAACTGATCTGCTTACGCCAGCTGGTATGCTCAAGATCGCTCAGTTCAATACCATTGATTTTCAAACTGCCTTGGTAAGGCATGAAGCCTAAAATGGCGTTTACTAAGCTGGTTTTACCTGCACCGCTTGGCCCGACAAGCGCAGTGGTTGAATGGTTATCTAACGTAAATGAAATTGGACCGACCAAGCGTTTTCCTTCTGGACTAAACACTTCGAGATCTTGCGCTACAATGCCAATCTGCTGTGCACCGTCGAGCGAGATAGATCCTGATTTCACCTTGCTGATGTCTGTTTCCAAAAACTCGACAATGCTTTCAGCCGCGCCGACAGCTTGTTGTTTGGCGTGATAAAAGGTGCCCAAATCACGTAATGGTTGATAAAACTCAGGCGCAAGGATCAAGATAAATAGGCCGGAAAATAGAGTTACGGCTGTACCGTAGTAGCCGAAATTCAACTCGCCAATAAAGCTAAAACCAAAGTAAACGGCGGTGATGGCGATCGATATCGAGGTGAAAAATTCTAACACTGCTGATGATAGAAAGGCGATTTTCAATACATCCATTGTGCGAGTGCGAAAGACTTCAGAAGCGCCTTTAAGCTGATCGGCTTCGGCTTGTGTGCGGTTGAATAGGCGTATTGTAGTCATCGACTGCAGGCGATCATAAAAGTGACCAGATAACCGCTGCAGAGCTTTGAAATTTTTACGATTAGCATCGGCTGCTTTCATACCGACTAAGGCCATAAACAGCGGCACTAAGGGTGCGGTGATTAAGAAAATCAAACCCGCCGCCCAGTTGACGGGAAAGACCACAATCAAAATCATAAACGGGATCAACACAGATAATGACATCTGCGGTAAATAGCGCGCAAAAAAGTCCTGCATGTTTTCGATTTGTTCAAGCAGTAATGTTGCCCATGCACCGGCAGGTTTACCTTTAATGTAAGCAGGGCCCAACTCGCGAACTTTATCCAGTATTAACTGACGGATATAAATGCGGATCTGCTCTCCGCAGCGAAAACCCGCAATTTCACGCCCCCATGCGCACGCGGCACGTGCGGCAATCGTCACCACCAAACCAAGAAAATAGGGAATGAGCTCTGCTTTATCAACTTGTTCAATAATCAGTTGATGCAGAATGGAGGCGAGGAGTGCGGCCTGAGCCAGCAAAAACACACTTGATAATACGCCAAGGCCAACAGCAATCATTAACCAGCGTTTTGCCAGTTTACTTTGCTGTTTGAGCCAATTATTCAAGCTACGTTGCTTTTTCTTATCCATTTCGAAGGCTTAATGAGAATTATTATGTAAACGGAAGGGCGGTAGTATACAAAATAAAGCCCGATGGATATACCACCGGGCTGTAGGGTTTTGTTATAAAACTGGAAAATAACCTTTTGCTTACTTGCCGTTCATGCCTACTTATCGTTCAAGCTATCTAGGTAACGTTCCGCATCTAAGGCGGCCATACAACCTGTTCCTGCCGAAGTGATCGCTTGGCGATAGTTGTGATCCATCACATCACCAGCAGCAAACACACCTTCAATACTAGTTTGAGTTGCATTACCATCAAGGCCAGATCTGACCACGATATAGCCTTCTTTCATCTCTAGCTTACCAGCAAACATGTCGGTATTCGGTTTGTGACCAATCGCGATAAAGACGCCCATCACGTCCAGATCTTCTGTCGTTTCTGATTGGGTGTGTTTCATACGAACACCCGTCACGCCAGTCTCATCACCTAAGACTTCCTCTAAGGTACGGTCAGTGTGTAGCACTATATTGCCGCTTGCGACTTTATCCATCAGACGGTTAATCAGTATTTTTTCTGCGCGGAACGAATCACGGCGGTGGATGAGGTGAACTTGTGCCGCAATATTAGATAGATAAAGCGCTTCTTCCACCGCGGTATTGCCGCCGCCCACTACTGCAACTTTTTGGTTACGATAGAAAAAACCATCGCAAGTAGCACAAGCGGAAACTCCTCGTCCTTTAAAGGCTTCTTCTGAACCTAAACCTAGGTAACGTGCGGATGCACCTGTTGAAATGATCAGAGCATCGCAGCTATATTCTGCACTATCGCCTTTAAGGCGGAATGGCCGCTGTGAAAAATCAACTTCATTAATATGATCAAACACAATCTCGGTTTCGAAGCGCTCGGCATGCTCTTTCATTCGCTCCATTAAAGCAGGGCCCGTGAGGCCTTCGGCGTCTCCTGGCCAGTTTTCTACTTCTGTAGTGGTCGTTAACTGACCACCTTGCTGCATACCGGTAACGAGAACTGGATTAAGGTTAGCGCGAGCTGCGTAAACGGCTGCCGTATAACCAGCCGGGCCAGAACCAAGAATAAGAAGTTTGCAATGTTTCACGTTGCTCATGGGGACTCCAGTATCGAAAATGCTCGAAAATTTAACACGATTGTAGGGAATATCTCGAGTCAATTAAAGCGATTACATGGGCTAGCTTAGAAATAATCGTTATATAGCCAAACTAAGCAATGATGGGACTTGGCTAATAAGTCAGCCAACGTGTTTTTAAGCAATTTCGGCCGCTGGCTTTAGCCGCATAAAGTAGTTGGTCGACTTCTTCACACAATGCTTGGAGGTCTAAATCAGTATTCGTTGCGGTCAACACGCCAAAACTCGAAGTGACGGATACCGATTCTCGTGATTCGGTTACAAAATGGTGATCTTCAATTTTTCGGCGCAAGGTTTCGGCAATTTCGCTAGCGATGCTTAAGTCAGTGTCGGGTAGTAAGATGAGAAACTCTTCCCCACCGTAGCGAGCGACAACATCGGAAGAGCGTACCGATGACTTAAAGATAGCCGCAATTTCCACTAATACTTGATCGCCGAAGGCGTGACCATAAGTGTCATTAATGACTTTAAAATAATCAATATCGGTCAAAATAAGGCTAATCGGTTTTGCATCTTCATTATGTTGGATCTGTTCGTCTAATTGCGCTGAGTCGAATGGTTCGGCGTTTTTTTTAGGTGAAGATTGACCTTTGAACCAAGTCTGTTGCCACATCAAAATCCGTTGTGCGAGTTTAATAAGCGCTTCGCTACTATTTTGGTAAGATTTGGATTGATGTTTTGCAAATCGTTCTTCCATGTAGCGTCGATTATACAAGCCAGTCAAGGTGTCCGTTTTGGCAAGCATGCCCATTTTGATGCGAGAGCGGTTGGCCCAGATAAATATGACCAATAATCCGATTAATGCAAGAGCAAGGAAAAAGACGATTTCACCTAATAGATGAAACGTTTTCTGATGGTTTTCAATTTCTAGCTTTTGAAGTACGTTGTTCCAGTTTAGATCCTGATTTTCATATTGTAGACGCTCAAGATCAAACAACATTTGTTGTCTTTGTAAGTTCTCTATCTGTTCAACATTGCGAAGTGTGAGCGATCGTAAATGATAAAAATCATAAGTTTCATAGGCTTGTTTGTAGTTATTTTGCCCAGCATAAGCCTGTGCTGCCACTTTTAACAACTCTATCTGTTGAATAAGTAGATTTGATCTTTGTTTGATATGCGCAATGAGTGGTTCTACAAATTCAATCACTTCACCGTAGCGTTTTTGTTCCAATAGATCTTGTGTTTGTAATAGCTGAAAAGTGGCAAGGTAGCCTGGTTGGCTTTCTCGGTACTGCAGTTCCTCCGCTTTTTTCAAGAAAAAGCGCATTTGATCACGGTTGTTGGTATCTCGATAAAGCCGTGCAAGTTCAATGTTAATACGAAAGCGATGTCGCCCGTCACCCAGTATTTGTGCCAGCTTGAGTGCTGTTTTATAGGTTTCGATCGCCGCCGTGATTTGATTACGTGACTCTTGCAACTTAGAGATGTCGAGTAAGCTAACCAACTGGCTATAGGACATTTTACGTTGCTTGAAGTAACTGTAGGAATTTTCAAGTAACAGCTGTGAACGATCAAAATCTTGTAGCTGAACCAGTATTTGACCTAGACCGTGAGATATTCTCTCCATTAACTCTTTGTTATCAATGGATTTTGCTGTATCAATTGAGGTCATTATTGCGGCGTACGATTTTTTAAACTCGCCTTGCTCTTGGTAATAGAGACTTTTAGCTAGTAATACTTCTGATTCGATTTGTGCATTGTGATCGTTTCCTGCTTCAACTAACAGTGCGTCAAGTTTCGGCAACACGTCGACTTTTTGGTGCCGTAAAGCTTGAATCTCTCTTAGTTTGAGAGTGAGCGTTTCAACGTTGGTGTGTTCTGTTCGCTTTAATCCTAATTGTGCCGCTTCTAAGCTCCTATCATATTCCTCTAGTAGCCCATATACAGTGGCTTTGGCCAAATAGTAACGTACAACGAGAGCGGAAGGCTGTGACAATATGATGTAGTCTTCTTCTAGTTCACTAATTTGTGCTTTTGCCTTGATCGGTAGTGAATAGGTGATCTGCTCAATGCCCTCCAATGCTTGGAGAAATTTATCTTTAGGATCCATAGCCGCATAGGCATTGATTACACTGAAACCTAATGCGATGAAAGTCCACAGTGTGACTTTAATACTAGAGTTCACGAGTTGAGGATCTCCTTATCAGTTGAGCGATGTTTCAACTAAGTCTTAATAGTCAAATATATCAATTAGTTTGATGATCTAGTATTAACTTTAGTCTAATTTTTGGCATAGCTTACTACTTAAATGGTGCTAATTTAGAGTTAATGAGATGCTATATGGCTCATGGATTAATACTTGCTAAATTTAGTCGAATCGAGCTGATAAATTAGTTACTGATATTTCCTTTAAACCCGCCCATGGTCTAGATACCATTCCCACATCATCCTAATGTTGGTAATTCATTGTTTTTAAAGGCTTATTAACCTTGAGGTAGTGAGCTTATCTAAAAATCGCTATGTGCCATGCTCGCTATTGGATGTTAATTCTTATTTTTGTGATTATTTAAGTATTAAATTTTATATTGCTAGTCACATACAGATATAACATTCATTTTTACTTGAATGTGCAATATTAGTGCGTATCCTTAATGTAAATTAATTGTTAATTTAATGTGTCCAATTATTTAATTAAGGAGCTGGTGATGTTAGCTGTACACGAAAACACTTTACAGATTACGCAATTAAGTCAAAAAGCGATTCAACAACTTGCTCCCTCCTTTGCGCAATTACCACATACGGAGCATGCTGATGGTCAGTATCGTTTACGGCGCTACTCTGTGGTTCAATTTAACAAAGGGAAAGTCGAGGCGTTGGACAAGCATGACTTTATGCAAACCGATCAAATCAATCATTTTCAAGGCAATATTAAGCGTCATTTCGATCCTATTTTACCCTCCACGTTACAAAGTGAAGGGATGAGAGAAGTGTGCGAGGTGTTTGTGAGTACGAATGGTCTGCCTAATGGGCAAGAGATTGAAATCCATCAGATCCGAATTGCTGCTGTGTTTGATGAGACGCAAGTCGCGCCAGAAGGTGTCCATCAAGACGGTTTTGATCATATTGCGTTGGTGGGGGTGAATCGCCACAACATCGTCGGCGGTGAAATTATGCTGTATCAAGACTGCCATGAAGCCCCTTTCTTTCGGAAAGTGTTAGAAAATGGTGAGATTGCGATGCTCGCGGACAGTAAGTTATGGCATAACGCTTGTCCTATTCGCTCAATTGAGCATGGGCAAGAAGGTCATATGGATGTTTTTGTGTTAACCGCTAAGGATGGCCGAAATGATCTTCACTCCTGAAAAAGTGCGTACGCAGTTTAGTGCTTTGTCGCAAAAATATCATGGTAAGTCAGTGAGTTTCTTAGATGGTCCAGGTGGCTCGCAAGTACCTAAGTCGGTAATAGAAAAAATGAGTGAATATCTGGGCCATTTTAACTCTAATTTGGGCGGACACTATTTTTCAAGCCAAATCACCACTGATTTAATGCAGCAGGCTCGTGAGTCGGTGCAAGCGCTTCTGAACGCTGAGTCATCAGGAAATATTGTATTTGGCGCGAATATGACCTCGTTGACTTTTCAGCTAAGTCGAGCCATTAGCCGAGATTGGCAAGCGGGCGATGAAGTGATTGTTACTGCGCTTGACCATTACTCCAATGTCTCCAGTTGGCAGCAAGCGGCGCAGGATAAGCACGTTACAGTGCACCAGGTAAAGGTGAACCAACAAGATTGTACTTTGGATATTGAGCACTTACTGTCATTGCTCAATCCTAAAACAAAGCTGGTAGCGGTCACTTATGCTTCGAATACCACAGGATCTATTGTCGATGTTAAACGCATTGTGGATGCGGCGCATCAAGTCGGCGCGATGGTGTATGTGGATGCCGTTCACTATGCTCCGCACCATTTGATTGATGTACAAGAATTAGGCTGTGATTTTTTAACCTGTTCGGCATATAAGTTTTTTGGTCCACACGTTGGTATCGCTTATATCGCTTCGCAGTGGTTACATGCACTTAAACCCTACAAAGTTGAACCAGCAACCAATATTGGTCCGGGACGTTTTGAAACCGGTACGCAGAGTTTTGAAGGTTTGGCAGGCGTGATTGCTGCAGTGGAATATTTGGCGCAATGGGGAGACGCGAGTGGCTCGTTAAGAGAGCGTTTGATCGATAGTTTCATTCAATACAACCAGCATGAACGCCAATTGAGTGAGTATTTTCTGTATAAACTTAAAGGATTGAGTTCGGCTAAGCTCTATGGCCTGACCAAGGCTAACAGTGAGCTACGTACACCGACCTTTGCCATTCGCTTAGCTAATCACCATCCAGAATTTGTGGCCAAAACATTGGGCGAGCATAATATTTGTGTGTGGAATGGGCATTTCTATGTGCTTGGTTTAGTGCGTCAGTTAGATCTTGAAAACAGCGGTGGAGTTGTCCGTATCGGTTTTATGCACTACAACACGCGCAGTGAAATTGACGCTTTGTTTGATGTCTTATCCACATTAGCGTAACCAAAGTGGCCCGGAAATCTGTCGAAGGAAAGGTTTCTGGGGCGCAGTGCCTCTTTTAGCTTTCATCTTCGGTTGGCTCTAAGGGTAACTCTTCGATCACAATGGGTTCTTTGGGACCTAAAAATTTAGGTTGAGTATTCGTGATATAGAGATCTAAAAATGCTTTCGTACGAGCAAAGACCTCACGCAGCCTCACTTTAAAACCAGAACGAGTTGTTGGCCCTGCAACCGCTAAACACTGAGCATTAATGTTATGGTAGTTGGCAATAAAGAGTGCTCGCTCACAATGAAATTGTTGAGAAATGATCAAAAAATTGTCGGTTTCGAAGATACGTTTTGCGCGAACAATGGAGTCCAAAGTACGAAACCCTGCATAATCTAAGTAAATATTCTCACTTGGGATTCCAGCGCGCAGCAGATCGCGTTTCATCGTCCACGGTTCATTGTACGAACGGTGAGCATTATCACCACTGAGTAAAAAACCTTTTACCTTGCCTTGCTCATACAAAGCGATCGCGGCTTCAATTCGGTGGGTATAGTAGTCATTGAGCGTTTTACCCAAGTACTTACTGGTTCCAAGTACAACAGCGACTTGGAATTGACCGACTTGATTTTGCTCGGTGACGATTTGTTTTTCGGCTTGCCAACTGACCCAGCGATCAATGCCAAGCACAAAAAGGCTTGAAATGAACAATAGTACAGACACGTAGCGAAGCAGCGTGTGAACCCGCTTTTTCCAAACAGGGCGAGAGTGATTTGAAGATGAAAATTTTAACACTAAATTTGACGGTTCCTTTGTGCCCAGATCCCGATAGCAATAAAGCAGAGCATAATAATGCTAAACATCATGCCTGATTCTAACTGCGAAAGTGTCCGAGCAAGGTAAGGGCTCGCTTTGATGATCACCAAACCGTAGCCGAAAGCGTTAATCAATATAAACGTAAATGTGCGAACGACAAAGTGTTGGTTGCGCATTAGCTTGCGCATCGCGGCGTTAATCTCTCCACCGAGCATCACGAGCAAACAAGCGATAAATGCAGTTGATATCTCCGTTAAATACGGTGATAAGTAATGCCCTGCGGGCGCTAAAAAGTTCATCATATTGACTCACAGAAAAAGCCCCTAAACATCAGCCGAAGCTTAGGGGCAGCAGAGTAGGAGCTTAGAAAGCAGTGCGTTTGTAGCGGCGGTATACTGGCTGCCAAAAATGCTGCTCAATGGCGGTTTCTAACACATCATCTGGGATCTCCAGTGCAACACCTTGCTCAATTGCTTTTTTCGCTACCGCAAACGCAATTTTCTTGGAAACGGAGTGAATGGCTTCCAGTGGCGGAAGTAACGCACCATGCCCATTAAGCGCCAGAGGTGAACAGTTGGCGAGTGCGCGGCTTGATTCCATCAGCATCTCATCAGTAACTCGACGCGCATTGACCGCCAGTACGCCTAAGCCGATACCAGGGAAAATATAGCTATTGTTGCATTGTGCAATTGGGTAGGTTTTACCGTTATGCAACACGGGAGCGAACGGGCTGCCTGTGGCGACGAGTGCTTCACCGTTGGTCCAACGGATAATGTCATTGGGCGTCGCTTCAACACGGCTGGTTGGGTTCGATAGTGGGAAAATAATCGGGCGTGGGCAGTGTTTATGCATCTCAGTGATAATCTCTTCACTGAATAATCCCGGAGCCCCAGAAACACCGACCAACACCGTTGGCTTGCCATTTTTCATTACTTCCAATAATGAGAAACCATTACCTTCTGTATTCCAATTATGCGTGTCTTTGTTTTTTTGCACGAGGTGCTGTTGGAAATCAAGTAGGTTAGGCATTCCTTCTTGCAGCAGACCCCAGCGGTCAACCATATAGACTTGAGAACGAGCTTGAGCATCTGAAATACCTTCTGACACCATTTGCGCGATGATTGCTTCGGCAATACCACAGCCTGCAGAGCCCGCACCAAGAAAAGCGATACGTTGCTCGGAGAGTTGACTGCCCGCGGCTTTGCATGCGGCCAATAGCGAACCTACAGTTACCGCCGCAGTGCCTTGAATGTCATCGTTAAAACAACAAATACGGTTTTTATAACGTTCTAATAGTGGCATTGCGTTCTTTTGTGCAAAATCTTCAAATTGGATTAGTGCATCAGGCCAGCGACGTTGCACCGCTTGGATGAACTCTTCTACAAATGCATCATATTCAGCCCCAGTAATCCGAGGGTGACGCCAGCCCATGTACATCGGGTCAGCCAAGCGCTGTGGGTTATTGGTTCCAACATCGAGCACGACCGGTAAAGTATAAGCAGGGCTAATACCACCACATGCGGTATAAAGTGCCAGTTTGCCGATAGGAATACCCATGCCACCAATTCCTTGGTCGCCCAAGCCGAGAATGCGTTCACCATCGGTCACTACGATAACTTTTACGTTATGGTTCGCTGCATTATTGAGTAAGTCATCGATGCGATCTCGATTCGGAAAGGAAATGAACAGACCGCGGCCGCGACGATAAATATTTGAAAAGTTTTCACACGCGGCACCCACCGTTGGTGTGTAGATGATGGGCATCATCTCAGTGATGTGGTTTTGTACTAAACGATAGAATAAGGTTTCGTTGGTATCTTGAATATTACGCAGATAGATATGCTTATCCATATCACTTTCAAAGCTGCAGTATTGTTGGTATGCGCGAACAACTTGTTCTTGTATCGTTTCCGTCGTTTCAGGAAGCAGGCCTTCTAAGTTGAAGGAACTGCGCTCTTCAGCACAAAATGCACTGCCTTTATTGAGCAAAGGCGTGCTGAGTAGAGCGGGGCCCGCATAGGGAATATAAAGAGGGCGTTTATCATTATTCATTGTCGGCCTATTTTAGGGTAGAAGGGAACTCAAAAATGATAACGGTTTACTCATGAGATTGTAAATAGACGAGCGGCGACACATGGCACAGAATACTGAAGAATGCCTATAAAAACGGTAGAATTCTCCGTGTTAATTGCTGAGGGCACCAATGTATACATTTTTGTCTATTGGTTTCCTTAAGCAGAGATTTCAAAAGTAGTGTTGAGCGATGATCACTTTAAGTGATAAAGCCACTTTTTGTTCACGGTTTGAAATATTAATCAATCAGACACATATGTCAGTAAGTCTGTTTATGCCTTGTTACAAATCTGGTTTTGATATAGCCAATCCATTCGGTTTTAAGGCATAAAAGACTGTTTTTTTATATCCTATTGCTATATGAACAATCATGGATGATATTGAGTACAGTGTGCTGCCAATTTGTCGGGGGACAAAATGAATACACAAGAAAGGAGACGGGTGGTGTTTGATTACACTACATTTCTTGGTGCGTCATGTAATAAGAAATGGACATTCCTCGAAGCCATGACGTCATTTGCACCGATTTTTGGTACGGTATGGAAAGACAGCATTAAAGAATTATCAAGCCCAGAGGATCGCCTATGGGAAATGGCGTTGAAGTCGTTATCAACACGCCGTAGTGATGAAGCGAATTTAATTTCACTGGTGAGATTGGCGAAATTAGAGGGGATTGAAGAGCTAAAATTAGTAATGCCGTATGCGTTGGATTCTGAACAGATCCAATTGATTCAAAATAAAAGCCAATCTTTGATAAAAAATACAAAACCAGATGAATTTCTTATCACCCTGTAAGGGTATAAACAGATAACGGGGCATATTTAATGCCCCGTTATTGTTGAGTACTAGTCAATCAAGCCATATTGAGAACGCAGGATCGTAATGATCTCTTGCTTTGGATTTTGGCTTAATACGATCGGTTGGCCAACAATTTTCTCTGCAATCGCAAGATAGGTGTTGGAAATATCCATTAATGCAGCCAAAGGCAGCGCATTATCACGTGCAAGCGCTTCTCGCTCAGCCATCTGTTCTTTGTTGAGTAAAATATCTGGGTCAGGGAAGTAGTTGAGCAAGAATTGACGAAAACCCTCTTTCGAATTTTCCACAATACGTCCTTGCTGATAGGAAGCGCTGTCCCAGATGCGAGAAGAGTCCGGCGTACCTACTTCATCCATATAAATGAGTTTCTCAACGCCGTTGGCATCGGTGACATAACCAAACTCAAACTTGGTATCGACGAAAATTTGCTCTACTTGGCAGAGTGCATGGCTAATGACGCCAAAGCCTTCTTTTAATAGCTTTTCATACAAGGCAATATCTTCGACACGACTGAAGTTAAAAGCGGCAAAATTCTCTTCAATATTATGACGTGAGATATTGACATCATCGGCTTCTGGAACACCGGGAATGCCTTTTAAGATGCCTTTGGTTGATGGTGTAATGAGCAGTTCTGGCAGTTTTTTATCTTTCTGCAAGCTTTCTGGTAATTGAATACCACAAAAATCTCGTTCACCTTTTTCGTAAGCACGCCACATTGAACCAGTAATATACTGGCGACAAATCGCTTCAATTTTGATTGGCTTGGCTTTTTGCACAATCCATACAAAAGGATGGGGAATATCTAAAATATGGCTATCGGCTAACCCGCTCTCTTGAAATAGCTTAAACCAGTGGTTTGAAATCGCGTTTAATGCCGCGCCCTTACCTGGTACACCTTTGATGCCACCTTCGGCATGCCAGATACAATCAAAAGCGGAAATACGGTCACTGATTACCATAATGGCTAAAGGTGCATCAGGAGCAACGTTGTAACCTTTTTCTTTGATCAAACGCTGGCTATCTTCTGGAGTTAGCCAATAAACAGAGCGAACTTTGCCGCTATGAACAGGTTGGTGAGTGCGAATTGGGAGGTCGTCATTGACGGTAAGGATTTGATCAGCAAGGCTCATTTAGACATTCCTATCTTTTTCAAACGTCATACAGAGAAGATATCGCTTAGCTCAACGCTAGTAAGGATATCGATAAACTGTGCGCATCATACCAGAACTATTTTCTGCTGCCAGATAAAAAGCAAACGATTGCCTTTTGTTTGAAAAATTAAGCAGTGGTGAGTTGAATTCAGGAGAAAAGATGCAGTTCTGAGTCGATAAAGCGGCAAACATTGAGATAAAAGCGAAGTAAATAGAGGGGCGATGGCTCGCCCAAAGCCACACATGTGACTTTGAGCGAGTAGCACTGAGGATTATTAGGTTTAGCTGAGTAAAATTAAAATAGTTCCTGTCAGTGTCATCAGTATATTGGCGATAGCATAGGTGCCAGCATAACCCAATGCGGGAATGGTCGATTTTGCGTAGTCGTTAACGATATCCATCGCTGGTGCGCAAGTTCGTGCACCGATAATCGCACCAAATAGAAGCGCGCGGTTCATTTTCAAAATGTACGCACCGACCAAATAGGCAAAGACGACTGGCACCACGCTGACTAAAAATGCAAGGCCGATCACTTGTACGCCCACTTCTGAGAGGTGCTGGAACATTTTCCCGCCAGCACTTAAGCCAATGCCTACCATAAAGAACATCAAACCTAGGTCTTTCACCATATTTAATGCCCCTTGCGGTACATAGCCGAAAGTGGGGTGGTTGGCTCGTAAAAAACCAAGCATAATGCCAGAAAGCAGTAGCCCAACCGCGTTGCCTAAACCGAAGGAGACTTGTCCAAAGGTCATGGTGATCAAACCAAACAAAATGCCGAGAATAAAGAAGCTACAAAAGGCGAGTAAATCGGCCATTTGACTATGGATAGAGATGAAACCTATCTTATCGGCCAAGCCTTGAACACGGCTTTTTTCACCACTGACTTGCAGCACATCACCTTTGGCAAGCACAATGTCTAAGTCCATCGGCATTTCAATTTGTGCTCGTATTACTCGGTTCAGGAAACAGCCATATTCGGATAAATTCAGATCCGATAGGCGTTTACCGGCAATACTGTCACTTTTTACGACGATTTCCTCTTCAGAGATGCGCAAATCAAGTAGGTTGCGATCAAACACCTCTTTGCCATTTCGAAAGCTAGGGTCTAGCCTTGCATGGCTGTCAGGGAAGCCGACCAGTGCAATTTCATCCCCTTCTTGCAAGATGGCGTCACCGTCAGGATGGGCAAGAATGCCATTACGTCGAATGCGTTCAATATAACAACCCGTTTGACGATAAATACCAAGCTCACGTAAATTGCGCCCATCAATCCAGTTGATCAACTCTTGACCAACACGATAGGCACGGATGATGGGTAAATAGACTTTGCGTTGACCGCTACCACCCAAACCACGCTCTTGAGCAATCTGTTGAGCAGAATCAGAGAGGTTTTGTTTTTGCAGCTTAGGCAGTAACTTGGCAAACATGATCATGCTGATAAGGCCAATTAGATAAGCCATCGCATAACCCACCGAAACATTATCTAAAATAAGGGATAAATCCATATTTCTTGGAATGGTGGCTAGCCCGGAGTTTAACGCATCTTGTGCGCCTACTAATACGGGGGTGGAGGTTAATGCGCCTGCCATCATACCAGCAGCTAAGCCAAAATCGAGGCCGAGATAATAACTGCCAAAATAGGTGATCCAAGTGGCGGTAATGAGCACCACTAAACTTAAGATGAGATAATGTTTTCCGTCACGGAAAAATATGCCAAAAAAGTTAGGGCCAGCTTCAATGCCGACACAATAGATGAACAGCATGAAACCTATGGTTAAGGCTTCAGCATTGAAGGAAAAACCAAGGTGCCCCATGATGAGTGATGTAATTAACACCCCAATAGAGTTGCCCAGTTGTAAGCTACCAAAACGAATTTTGCCAAAACCAAGGCCAATCGCTAAGACAACAAAAATAAGAAGAATAGGGTTCTGATCAAGCAAAAGTACGACGTCGATATTCACGGCTCAACTCGTTATGTGTGCCAAGTGGGGTAGGTAAAGTGTGGGAATTGTATCTGAATATTGCAAAAAGATAAGTGAAATTTGTGACAATTGACATTTCATTGACCTAATTTGAGAGAAAGAGCCATTTATCTATAAATAGCAAAAACCCGCTAAAAATCAGCGGGTTTTTATGTTTCTTGGTTTTATTCGTCGAATAAGCCTAAATGTTCTTTCGCATAAGCTTCGAAATCAGTGCAACCACCGATGTGTTCTTGATCAATAAAGATTTGTGGCACAGTTTCAACCGGTTTACCCACTGTCTTTTCTAAATCAGCTTTGCTGATGCCTTCCGCGTGAATATCGACATAACGATAGTTAAAATCATCGCGTTTTAATTTCAATGTTTCAGCGTGTTCTTTTGCGCGAACACAGTAGGGGCAACCAGGGCGGCCAAAAATAACAACGAACATAGCTTTCTCCTTCATTCTTGTTGCATGCAACTATGCCCGATTCAAGGTCGGAAATAAAGTGGCATTCACCAGTTACTTCAATAGGTAAAAGCTATTGCTTATTCCTTAATCAAAGCAAGCTTACCTCTCGATGGGGTTGGGAATAGATCAACAATGGCTTGGCTGTGACATGCCGCATAAACTTGTGTTTTTTATGTGGTTATTTGCTCCACATTGCACTGCATCAAAAAATTTTTTTAACGATAGGTGCACTCTAAACAGAGCTAATCTAGATGAGAGAAAAGGGAGTTATTCATGTTCCAATTTATGACGGCGACGCGGATCATTTTTGGAGAAGGAGCGTTATTGAATTCACTTTCTGTTCTCAACCAATATGGTTATAGCGTACTGCTGGTTTCGGGAAAAGAACAACAACGAGCTTCCCCTATTGTTCAATACCTGAAAATGCAGAATATGCGCTATCAGCATGTAGCTATTGTTGGTGAACCTAATATTACCATGGTGGAGGAAACGGCCATTTTAGGCCGACGTTTTCAACCGGACATGGTCGTTGCTATTGGTGGCGGTAGTGTGATTGATATGGGCAAGGCACTCGCGGCAATCATTCCTAACCAAGGTAACGTTTATGATTATGTGGAAGTGGTTGGCCGAAATGTGCCGTTAAAGACAAAACCGCTGCCATTTATTGCTATTCCAACCACCGCCAGTACGGGATCCGAAGTCACGCGTAATGCCGTGTTGAAATCGGGACAAGACAAAGTAAAAGTAAGCTTGCGCAGCCCAGATATGCTGGCAGATGTTGCGATTGTTGACCCCACGTTGACCTATGGTACCGACAGTTACACATCTGGCAGAGGCGCAATGGATGCTTTTACGCATTTAATGGAAGCCTATGTGTGTGGTGAACCCAATCCACTCACCGATATGGTCTGTGAAGAGGGGCTGCGCAAACTCAGTCGTTCTATATTGCCAGCGTGCCGAAAAGATGATCATAAAGCGCGAGCGGATCTCTCTTTTGCAGCAATGCTTGGAGGAATGGCGATTACCAATGCAAAACTTGGCGCGGCACATGGCTTGGCATCGGCATTGGGAGGGAAACTTGATGCTCCACACAGCGTGATCACGGCGCGTTTGGCCCCTCATGTTATGCGAGAAAACATTCGAGCAGCGCAAAAAGCAGGGCGAAATGATGTACTTACACGTTATAAAAAAATCGCTCAAATTGTGACTGGCAGAACAAATGTTCACGTTGAAGATGGCGTGCTGTGGGTGAAAATGATGTTAGATAAGTTGCAACTGCCTAAACTCAACCAGTTTGGTGTGTGCAATACCTCGTTTGATCGCGTGGCGTTAGATGCTTTAAAGTCGGTCGCGATTAAAGGTAACCCTTTGCCTTTAACACAAGAAAGGTTAATCCATATATTAAATCAAGTTTGCGAGTGCCAAGGTGAGTGTGAGGAGTGGCAACCGAATTCATCCAATCAGGTAGAAGTTAGGCATGATCCAGTCGCGCCTGAAAGTAGCAAGCAAAGTTGATAAAAAAACGGAGCAATTGAGCTCCGTTCTAACGATTATTTTAGGATCGCGATTATCTTAGAACTGTGACAGCTTATCGTAGCGCGAGTCTTTTAGTACATCCTTGACGCGTTTAAGATTTTCACGAAAACCAGAGCCACGGCGCAGGGTGAACCCAGTAGCCAGTACATCAATTACCGTCATTTGCACCACACGGCTTGCCATGGGCATATAGACGTCAGTATCTTCAGGTACGTCAAGAGAGATCGACAAAGAGCTTGCTTTGTCCAGCGGTGAATCTTTTGCCGTAATCGCAATGACAGTCGCACCATTTTCGCGCGCAAGATTGGCGATTTCCACTTGGCTTTTAGTACGACCTGTATGCGAAATCAAAACAATTACGTCATTATCGGTACAGTTGATACAACTCATGCGTTGCATCACGATATCTTCAAAACAAGTGATCGGAATGTTAAAGCGAATAAATTTGTTTTGGGCATCTTTTGCTACAGCAGAAGAGGCTCCTAAGCCGAAGAAAGAGATCCGTTTTGCTTGTGTGAGTAAGTCAACTGCACGGTTAATTTGCATTGGATCCAAGCTGTTTTTAGCCACATCCAAACACGCCATAGTCGATTCGAAAATCTTATGGGTGTAGGCGTCTGGGCCATCATCTTCTTCAACATTTCGGTTTACATACGGAGTTCCGTTAGCAAGGCTTTGCGCTAAATGAAGCTTAAAGTCGGGAAAGCCTTTGGTGTCGAGTCGTCGACAAAAGCGGTTTACCGTTGGTTCACTGACATCGGCCATTTTGGCGAGCGTCGCAATACTTGAGTGAATCGCGGTTTGGGGCGAAGCCATAATTACTTCGGCGACTTTACGTTCCGACTTGCTAAAGTTTTCCAGATTTTTTTGAATTTTTTCTAATGTATTCATAGTGTTCACGCGGGCGAAGAGAACAACTCGTTGGTTTTACCCGGTCGCCCTTTGGGGAGATTGGAAATAACACATTTCCAAAAAGGTAAGTTAAACCAACGCCATGCAATGAGTATAAACCTAGGATGTAGATTTCCGTAACAATTCAAGTTAACAATTGATGAGAACATGACAAGCCTCAAACAAAATTTCATGAAAACTACAGAATTTAGATTTAAATCGATGATTAATGGAAATTTCTAGCTCATTAATGATGTATTAGTTACAGCAAAAAGAAATAAATTTTCAATTCGCTGTAACTTATAGGGATTCTAGTTGATGATTTTTTGAGCAAGCCGCTCAATTTTGGCCATCAAATTAGGGGCTAGCGTGGCAATATGTCGTTGCTCATCTAATATCGAATGCAAGATAGCATGTGTCGTTAGCGGGTTGGCTAGTACCACGCGGAATACGATGGTATCAAGCTTGTCCCAGCGTTCTGGGTTTAAACGGGTTCGAGAGACAAATGAACGCCCCGTTTCCCTTTGTTTTTTCTGCACAAACTGGGTGATTTCATTCAGCAACTCGTTCAGTTCTGCTTTTTGATTGGGCAAGGCTTGTTGCAGTGCTTGGCGAACAAAAGCAGGAATATAACGATAGGTTAAAAGACACAGTTCGGGTTCAGAAATCAGCTCAAAATCGTCTTGTTCTTTAATTAGATCGGCGAAATAGCGAGCTTTAGCTAGGCTTTGGTCAATCAATAATTCGTAGCCAGGGCGACTAATTATGTGCATGCTAGCGTACACCAACATGGCCATACCTGAACGAGAACCTTCTAACGTATGGCTGCCTAGATCTTTTGAACCTTTCCGCAAAATATACTGCGCATGGTGCTCAATTGAATGCATAGCATCAGGCTTTTTGAATAGTACCATGCCTGCACCCATAGGGATGTAGAGCTGTTTATGTGCATCAATCGTGACGGAGTCAGCCAACTCAATACCATTGAGTAAGTGTCGGTGATTATTCGACATTAATGTTGCACCGCCCCAAGCGGCGTCTACGTGAAAATGACAACCTTCTTGCTGGCAAATATTGGCGATATCTCTTAAGGGATCAATGTTGCCCGTTTCTGTCGTTCCGGCGACGCCAACAACCGCAAAAGGTTTAATTTTCTGGCTTTTTAGGTGTGCCATTTTGGCTTTCAAATCTTGTGGGCATAAGCGGTTGTTATTGTCGGTTTTTACACAAACCAAGCCTTCTTGGCCGATACCCAATACGTCAGCGGCTTTCTTTAAAGAGTAATGGCCACGATCAGACACTAAAATGGCTAACCCGTGGTAACCATAATGACGCATGGCTTTAAACAGCCCTTCTTTTTCGACGCCTTGGAAATCACCATCGGCTTTCAAAGCATTATTACGAGCCACCCACAATGCCGTGATATTGGCAATCGTTCCGCCAGAGCAAAATGCACCGAGCGAATGATTAGCGCTATGCATCCATTGGCTGTAAAAAGCGTCGTTTTTTTGATAGATCAAACGATGCAACATACCCAAAACCTGCCGTTCTAGCGGTGTAAACGCTTTTGACGTTTCAATTTTGACTAAGTTTTGATTCAGCGCAATCATGATCTTTGATAACGGCATCAAGAAATATGGCAGTGCAGATGTCATATGACCAATAAAGCTAGGAGCCGAGGTATGCACTGAATGAGCGACTAAATTATCCAACAAATGCTGAGTATGTTCTGAAACGAACTCCGGTGACTCTGGAATTTGCGGATTAGAGAAATCTTTTTCGATCTCTTTGAGTGGTTTTTCTTCAGCGACAATATGTTCACGCAAGAAGAGGTTCAAATTGCGCGATAGCTCTTGGTCTATTTTTGTCAGTGTTGAATCGGGGCCTTCGGGCACAGTGAAGATCCGTAACAAGCTCTCGAAACTCACATTTGCAGTTTTTTGTTCTGATACCATACAGCTTCGTTATTTTGATTTTATGGAATGCGAGCGGCACAATCTAAACGAAAACGGGACAGTTGTCCCGTCTTAATTAGGCTAGAGTAGAGGCGGCGACTAGTTACAGACTTTCTTTTCGATCAAGGCGATGGCATCGTTATATTTATTCAACGCAGCTTCGATCTGCTTCGGATGACTGAGCAATTCGGCTAAAGCTGAACGTAATTCATAGTTTTTTTCGTTAGGCTTTGCTTGGCGATCTTCATAGGTGATTTTAGCAATGTGGCCAAGATCATCACCGCGAGAGGCTAATACTTTAATGTCGTGCTGTTCTAGTTTTAACCAAGCTTCTACAGGTTGCGAGGTGGCGACTTTAGAAGGATCGTTGCTTAGGTAATAGTGGACTGCCGCACGGCTTAATTCAAAGTGATGCTGGCGTCCTTGCAGAAACCATTGGCTGACTTCAGTAAGTTCAGGATATTGCGCGGTCGTTAAGTCTGCGAGATCACTATACCAATGGAGAGACGCGTCGACATAAGCGTCATATTTTTCGGATAAGCATTGGTTATCAGCAGCGAGAGCAACATTCGCTGAAGTTGAGAGCAGTAGGGCAACGATAACACGTTTCATAAATCTTCCTTTGGGCTTTGTTATTGTATGGGAGTTTTCTACTCCCTATTGTTAGTTTAAATGAAGGCTAAAGTGATTCCTGAGATCTAGCCTGCAAGTGATACAAAGAACAGCATAAGAATAGGCACCAGTAGGCTGAGAATAAACCCACTGACAATTGCGATCGGTACGCAACGAACTCCGCCAGTTGTCTGGATCACGGGCAAGGTGAAATCCATCGCGGTTGCCCCAGCATAGCCGATGGCAAAGCAAGGTTTGGTTCGGATTAGCATGGGGATCATCACTAAAGCAACCAGTTCTCTAAGTAGCTCTATCATGAAAGAGGCACCACCATAGACTGGGCCGAAAGCATCACCCATTAAAATCCCGGCAAGTGAATACCATCCAAAACCGGAAGCCATGGCTAGTCCTCGATAAATTGGGATATCAAGAATCATGGCCGCAATGATCCCCCCAATCCAAGAGGTCAATATAATGACTAATGCGATGACCATTCCGTATTTATTGAGCAAAATTTGTCGTAGAGTTAAACCACTATTTCTCAACTGAATACCAATAAAGAAAAGTAATACGAACAAGATCCATTCACTGGCGGTGCTCACCCAACTTAAATCGAATCCTAATACAACCCCAAGCGCCAATCCTCCACCGACAACCACAATCAGCTTTACGGATTCTAACGCCATGCTAGATAGTGGCAGTTTTGAATGGTTCGCATCGGTTTTTATGGGTAGAAATTTGTCAATAAAGGGCAAGACCAACAAGTTGCAAGCACCGATCATCAAGAAAAATACGGTGGTAAATTTAAGTATCAACTGTAGGTTACTGCCCAAGTTATCGAGGGCTGCCAAGCTTAAACCCATCAGAAACAGAATGACGTAAACTAACCAAGACGTGGCTTTATTTAATGCTGCTAGCCACTGTTGATTGGCAATAGAAAATAGATACCCCACTATTAGTGGGGCAAAAATAAATAACATCCCTGAGAACATCTCATCCTCTGATTATTTTGGGTTTAGAAGCCGCTTGCGTTGATCACATCATTGAGTTTTGATTTGAATTCAAGCTCACTAAGGTTACTTAAGTTATATAGCACCTCAGCTCCGGTCGCATTAATTTCGACGTCATGCTCTTCAATCTCTTCATCTTGACGACGAAACAGTAAAAGATGGTGAGCAATACGTGCCACATCAAGGTAACTGACTTCGTGAGAAGATGCGACTAAAGATTGATTTCCTGCTACTTCAAGGAAATCTGAGTCGAATCCCCAACTTCTTAACACAAGCTGACTGGTTTTTGAACATCGCGACTGAAAAATCTGTAGGGCGATGTCTTGATCGAGATAGTTGCCTTTCTCAAGATATAAATGATATTCGTGTACCAGACAAAACAAGCCAATATCCGCAAGTAGACCGACAAGTAAGGCTTTTTCCTGCTCTAAATGTTGATATCGGCTTGGTTCAAGTTGTTTAAATGCGTGAGTTACCATCACCATGGTTGCGCCAAGCTCTCGCGATATGGCGGCGCTATTAACCAATATTTTATTGCATTCTTTGCTTAAGTTTACAGAGTGCTTTAACTGCTCAATCGCTTGGGCTGTTACAATGTCGCGTACTCGTAGTATGCCTAAGCGTGATACAGCCGTGACTAAATCCGTACAGGTAATATTTCGACGATTAAAGACAACAGAGTTTGCTACGCGTACTACAATTGCAGTCAGTCCGGGATCTTCAAGTAGACAATCGGCGACATCTGAAATTTCAGTAGATTCTAATGTGCATAAGCGCTGTATTTTTAGAACAACATCCGGAATAGGAGGAAGTGAAATTTTTCCTGTGCTGAGTGAGTGTTCAACCAATTGAGAAAATTCACTTTCTAACCCTTGGATGAGCATTTGATGATGATCTGGAAGCCAGTAAAAAGATAGATGATTCATAAATTTGTGCTCAATCTGTACTGAAGGCATTTTACCGTCTGCTAACCCAAATAAGCAATCAATTCACCATCAATCGCATTAATTTGTTTTCTTGATGCATTAATCTTAATACGTTAATGGAAAGCGTATGTGTCAAAAAAATTTATTCATAAACACAATGATGTGATTTCTATCTCATAACTCTGCTGAGATATGTCTATTGATGTGATGTATGCCCAGACTTATTTTGTATCGTTAACTATGATAGTACCCATATTAAGCAAGCTAATACTAAACTACTACAAGCTTGTTACTAACTTACTCTTTTTATTCGCAAAAATACGCTGCTATCTGGTGATCACTATTAATCGGGGAACTTGATTAAGGATCAATGGATATGATTGAGCATGCATTTTTCAATTACGTTATTAAATTTGGCGCATTTCAAAAGCGTTCAATGTTTGGTGGTGTTGGGCTTTTCCAAAAAGAAGCGATGTATTCACTGATTAGTGAAGAGTCTGTTTTTATTCGTGGAGGTGAAGAGCTCGATGATGCACTCACAAAATTAGGCTGCGAAAAATACAAACACGTTAAAAAGCAGACTACAGCAACCGTTAATTATTATGATATTACTGAGCTTTTTGTGAGCAATCATGAGAGCCTAGATACGATTATTGAACGTTCCATCCGCTATTCTGTTGAGCAACGTAGTTTTCAAAAATCCTCTGCAAGCCGTCGACTACGTGATTTACCAAACATGCAGTTAACGTTAGAGCGTATGGTTAAAAAAGCGGGCATCAATGATGTGGAAACGTTCATGCGCTTAGGTGCTCCTACGATATTTTCTAAAGTGAGAAAAACGTACGGTAGTGACGTCGATGTAAAACTACTGTGGAAGTTTGCTGGTGCGATCGAAGGTATTCATTGGAAATTGCTGCAAGAGCCTCGCAAGCGTCAATTATTAGAAAGCTGCTCATTACGCTGACAGTTTTGTAGCACAGTTATCAAATAAATAGTTATCAAATAAAAAGCCGAGTCTTACGTCTCGGCTTTTTATTGTATTTAGCTTACACCTAGAACTTAAAACGAGTCGTAAACATCAGTTGATCGCCGTAAGCATCATTGATGCGAGCCTCGGCACCGAGAGAGAAAAGTTCTGTAGAATGAAAACGGGCATAAACAGACGCAATCCAGTCATCATTGTCATCGATAGAAACAAAGCCACCTTTGCCACCAACTTCTAACTGTGGTCCAAGCCATTGACGTACGCCAAGGTTTAATTCCATTCCGGTATCGGTGCTTTTATTATCGCGGGTATCTACGACGCGTAATAGCATTTCACCCGTGAAGTCAGCCCAGTTGTTAATAGGAGCATGAAAGCCAAAACCTGCGGCTGCGTCAAAATCACCTTCAAACTCAGAGTCTATACGACCAATAACATGTGCATTTGGGTGAATTGATTTGCTCATCGCAGCACCAAAGGTGACTGGACTTGCTCCAATACGAGCTTCGATATAGTCGTAACTAAAATTGCTCATGACGGATGGGCTATTTCGGTCTATTTCTGCCAGTGTTTGGCCTGAGGCTAGCAGCAAAGCGGCTGCAATGATTGTTTTACGCATAGTCACTATAAACCTATATTTTTAGTTTATTTCCATGGTCAGTCGCGGAATACCCGCGGTGACATTAAAGAATTTAGACATCATAGTGCATAGATTGACATTGTCGCCATTAAAAAGTGTCATTCTTTTGTTGTCTTCGCAAAAAATAAGCAAAGAGAGTGCCATTTCTTCGTTAGGATATTTTATTCACCAAAACTGATGCGGTTTTGTGCGATCGCATTGAAGATTTTCTCGGCATCCAAGACTCTGGCCCAAGGCATTAAATCTGATTCGTTTTCAATCATATATTGTGTTAATTGATCTTTGATAACATCGCGAAGTTTGTTCCCATCCCAAGGTTTGGCTACATAAAAATGTAGGCTGGCATTATTCACCGCTTCTACGGTGTCTTCTAGCCCTGCTTGGCCTGTTAGTAGTACTTTGCGTGTATGTTGCGTCTCTTCATTGTGGCTTAATTCAATTAAGAAACTAATGCCTGTTTGTTCGGGCATAATGTGATCGCACAAAATTAAAGCCAGCTTGATATTTTGAGCTTGGTGATCGGCAATCACTTCTTTTGCCTCTGCAACAGATTCTGCGGCTTCTAAGATAAAAAACTCTTCAAATTCGTCGAGGTCTTGTATGACGCTGTCCAATACTTCACGTTCATCGTCCACGCATAAGATCAAAAATTTGTTCATGATATTCTCCTTAATCATCAGCACGACAAGTTATCGACTAACTGGCAGCCATACCGTCATTGTCGTGTATTTATCCTGTTCAGATTGAACATCGATCCAACCTTGATGCTGGTGGACTATTTGTTGGCAGACAGAAAGCCCAATACCGAGCCCAAAGTTACCTTCTTTTTTCGTCGTGTAATTTAATGTGAAGATACGCTCTTTCTGCTCGTACGGGATCCCACAACCATTATCCGTGAAACTGATGGTCACAAAAGATTGATTACCCTGTTTTGCTAATGTGGTTGCAATGTGCAGTACGCCATTGGCTGGGAAGGCATCAATAGCGTTGGAAATGAGGTTTGTCCATACTTGTTGTAATGCAATCGGCTGACAGGTAATCAAAGGTAAGTCGGCATACTCTTTCTCAACTTTGTGGCGCTTAAGACGATTTTCGAAAATAACCAGAGTGTCTTCAATACCTTCATGAATATTGACCTTGTGCAGCGCTTCATCATCAGGGCGAGCATACCCTTTAAGGCTTCGTACCATATCGGCGATGCGTTGTGCACAAATATTGATAGAACGAAGTGTACTACCTGTTAGGAAATAGTTTTCTAATTGTTCCAGTGTTTCTAACGTTTTCTCAGGATCGTGCTTAGCCGATTGTCGGAGCGCAAGATCATCATCTAGATTGAGTTTGACCAATTTTTTCGCGATCAAACGATGATGAATTTCATTTTCTATGGCTTTAGCGCGTGCCCGCTCTTCTGATGTAGAAGTAGGTTTGGCTGAAAGTGCATTCCTTAATAGTTGGCTGCCTTTATGTTGCAGATTTTTATGTTCAGTCTCTTGGACTAAGTGCTCAATCTTGTCTGACAATGTTTCGGTTCCACGTAAAATTGCGGCGACAGGATTGTTTAGTTCATGAGCGACGCCTGCAACAAGCTGACCGAGCATGGCCATTTTTTCCCGCTCGATTAATTGCTGATGAGCTGACTCAAGTGATTCGAGCGTTTTTTGTAGTTGCAATTTAGTGTTAATACTGCGTTGTAAGCGGCGGTTAAAATGGCGGAGCAGCAAGTTAGTAAATAGGGGCAATAGCCGAGTATCCGAATGCATGACTTTTGCAAACACATCTCGGTCTAGTTTAATCACATCGGTTTTAGTCAGGGTGACGGCGGTAGAAAAAGATTTCTCACCAGTCACAAAAGACATACCACCGACAATGTTACCTTTTTTGTGGCGAACCACTTCTCTTTGTTGCCCTAAATCATCTTTTTTATACAGGGCCACTTCACCTTCAGTGATGAACCAAAGAAAGCGGTTCTCTTCTCCCTCTTTGGTAAGAAAGTGATTAGTGGAGTAGGTACGGCAGGCGCGAGTTTCATCTTCATTTTCAAAAAATTGGTGTAAAGCACCAATTACTTGTTCAGCCAGTTCTGTATCAGAAAGCTTGTGGTAATCGGAGATAAAACCATCTCGATAACTGCGCATTTTATTATCGATGTGCGCGCGTAAGATGCGCTGTTGATCAAGTACGGTGCTGTAGTTGAGAATGTTGTCTTTATCGTGATCTAAGATGTAGGTCGTGAGCTCTTTTTGGACGGTTTTATAGAGCACGTTATTTTGTAGTGGCTTAGTGAGGCAGTGATCTAATCGCCCCTCATTGACGGCGGTGAGAATGGCTTGAATATCTTGTCCGCAGCTTATCAGCACTTTCCGCGCTGAACGCGTGTGGATTGATTTATCGAGTTGAGTCAAAAAATCCGCACCATCAAACTGCTCATGGTGACTGGCAATGACCAATGCAATCGTTTGTTGCTGTTCGTGCAAATATTCTAGGGCTTGCTCAGCTTCATCTATGGTGTCCGCTGTATGAAGATCAAATTTAGCGGCGAACGGAGCTAACTCAGCTCGCAACTGTTCTGTGCTGATTGGGTTATTGTCTAAACAAAGTAGTGCGTAATGGTTCACACAAGCCTCTACTGTCATCGCTGTTTTGACTACTGTAGCAAGTATTACGCAGTGGGTTTGAGAGCTAGGTTTTAGAATTTCTCATCACATCTTAGCAATACTCTGACCTAACTCCATGTTTTGGTTTTCAATTGTTTACGGTAGACTGGATAAAATCTTCAGGAATGGAACACTATGAAACAGTTAAAAATTATTGGTGCGGTTGGTGGTGCTATCGTCTTAGCAGCATGCTGGCCGTTGGCTGTCGGGCAAATCGGTGAAAAGGTGATCACTAACGGTATTGCAAATATCTCTTCAGGTTCAATCGAGGCGGACATTGTCAGTTATAAGCGCGGTTACCTTTCATCAACCGTGCAAACCCGCTATCAGATTGCAGATAAAACGCTCAAACAACAGTTTGTTGCCGATGGTTTACCGACCCAAGTTTTAGTCAATAGCGAGGTTAAGCATGGCCTGTTGAGTTTAACAGCAACATCCGTTATTGCTGATCAAGAAAATCTACCATTGACGATGACCAGTATCACGCAGTTGAATGGCAATACTCAATACATTGTGGCGCTAGACAGTTGGCACTACCAAAGTGAAGATGGCGAGATGACGTTCTCGACAACGCCCGCCACATTGAAAGGTGATATTTCGGTGCTAGGTGAAATCACTTATCAACTGAATGTTCCTTCTGTTGAGTTGGATTTTACCAGTGGTGAAAAAATGATGCTTTCACAGCTAACTGGTCAAGGTATAGGTAAACAAGATAAAGGCTTCTGGCTAGGACAACAGTCATTGGTGTTAGCAAAAATTAATCTTGTCGATGGGCTAGGTGAAAATACGCTGAGTATGGACAACATGCGTTATTCCTTTGATTCGGTATTAAAAGGAGAGCCTTCTCGTTTTGATAGTAATCACTTGATTGAGATGGATAAATTAACTTATAGCGAAGGCGAGGTGAAGGACCTCAATCTTGATTTTACCTTGGGCGATTTAGATGGTGACGCTTTTGAGAAGCTCTCAACGCTGTACCAAAACAGCCCAGAACTTTCTGATGAGGACATTCAGCAAGCACTACCTTATGTGCAATCATTATTCGAGAAAGGTTTTTATCTATCGATGAATAAAATGGCGCTAAAAGTTGGCCAAGGTGAGTTTGAATCAAACTGGAAGATAGCGGTTCCTGAAGGGACAAATAATGTGGTGCAGGATCCGAGTACCATTTTACCAGCCTTAACCGGCCACATTGATACCTTCATTTCTAACCAGCTGGTTGAAGATTTTCCTTTTATCCAGCAAGGTATTGATGAGCTTGTTGTGATGGAAATTATGCAGCAAACCGATCAAGGATATCGACTCCAAGCTGAACTGAAACAGGGCAACTTGGAATTTGAAAATGGCAATCAAATGCCGCTATTGACACTATTACTTCCGGCATTGATGCGATAGCGAACGGCGCTCAAGCAAACGATTTCGCGAGTTTTAGCAATCAGTAAGAGAAAAGAGCCGATAGAAGCTCTTTTCTCGCTTTTTATCCACATCAAAAAGTGGTATTAATCACATTAATTGTCGATAGCAGGAGCAAGGAACTCATGGAATCAAATCAAGCGGGCCCAGTCTATAATTTCAGCGCAGGCCCAGCAGCCTTACCTAAAGCCGTGATGGAAAAAGCGCAAGCCGAGTTTATTAACTGGAACGAGCTTGGCACGTCCGTTATGGAAATTAGTCATCGCAGTAAACCTTTTATTCATGTTGCTCAAGAAGCGGAGCAAGATCTGCGAGATTTGCTTAATATCCCAAGTAATTACAAAGTATTATTTTGTCAGGGTGGAGCGCGCGCTCAGTTTGCGGCGGTGCCTTTAAACTTATTAGGCGATGCGACTAAAGCGACCTATATTGATGCGGGTTACTGGGCTGAAAGTGCGGTCAAAGAAGCGAAGAAATATTGTGAAATCGATGTTTTCAACGCCAAAGTGACCAAAGAGGGCAAAACAGCGGTATTACCAGCCAGCGAATGGAAAATCGATCCTGAGTCGGCTTACGTGCATTTTTGTCCGAATGAAACGATAGATGGTATTGAGATTAATGATTTACCAGATACAGACAAACCGATTGTAGCTGATATGTCATCTACGATTTTGTCGCGCCAAATAGACATCTCAAAGTACGGGGTCATTTATGCGGGAGCGCAGAAAAACATTGGGCCAGCGGGGATCTGTATTGCGATTGTTCGTGATGATTTGCTTGATTTAGCCAGTGATGTGCTACCGACTATATTGAATTATAAAGTGCAAGCTGAA
Source organism: Vibrio sp. 1151_11 (assembly GCF_029478525.1). Lineage (NCBI taxonomy): Bacteria > Pseudomonadati > Pseudomonadota > Gammaproteobacteria > Vibrionales > Vibrionaceae > Vibrio > Vibrio sp. 1151_11. The sequence continues at coordinate 183,056 of NZ_SHMN01000002.1, forward strand.
CAAGATTCTATGTTCAACACGCCGCCTACGTTTGCGTGGTATTTGTCGGGTCTCGTGTTCAAGTGGCTAAAAGGGCAGGGTGGTGTCGCGGCGATTGAGAAAATCAACCGCGAGAAAGCAGCGCTGCTTTATAACGCAATTGATGAGTCACCTTTCTATCGCAATACCATTCACCCAGACAACCGTTCACTGATGAATGTGCCTTTCCAATTAGTGAAACCAGAGTTGGATAGTACGTTTTTAGAGTTGGCTGAAGCGCGTGGTTTAGTCTCGCTGCAAGGTCACCGAGTCGCGGGTGGTATGCGTGCCTCGATTTACAATGCGATGACACTGGAAGGCGTTCAAGCCTTAGTTGATTTTATGCAAGAGTTTGAACAGCAGTACGCCTAACGTTTTTTGATGGTATCAAAAACGATATAACATAAAATACGACCTTAAAAAACAAAGCCCACTAAGTGGGCTTTGTCATTAATCGGCTAGATTGAAGAGCATTACAATTTGTCGGTTAACTCAATTGCTTGGCCAATATAGTTGGCTGGTGTCATCTCTTTCAAGCGTGCTTTTTCAGCTTCAGGTAGCGCAAGGCCATCAATAAAGTGGCGCATTGCTTCACCATCGACTCGCTTACCGCGCGTGAGTTCTTTCAATTTTTCGTACGGTTTTTCGATGCCGTAGCGGCGCATAACTGTTTGCACTGGTTCAGCAAGGACTTCCCAGTTTTTATCGAGCTCAGCAAGCAGCGCATCACGGTTCACTTCCAGTTTACTGATCCCTTTTAGCGTTGAAGTGTAGGCGATGATCGCATAACCAACACCCACACCAAGGTTACGCAGCACGGTTGAATCTGTTAAGTCACGTTGCCAGCGAGAAATAGGCAGCTTTTGTGCTAGGTGATTGAACACGGCATTAGCAAGGCCTAGGTTGCCTTCTGAGTTTTCAAAATCGATCGGGTTGACTTTATGTGGCATTGTCGATGAACCAATTTCACCCGCAATGGTTCTTTGTCTGAAGTGGCCCAAAGCGATATAGCCCCAAATGTCACGATCGAAGTCGATCAGAATAGTATTGAAGCGGGCAACGGCATCAAATAGCTCTGCGATGTAATCATGTGGCTCAATTTGTGTGGTATAAGGGTTCCACGCCACACCTAGCGATTCAGTGATAAACTCTTCACTAAAGGTATGCCAGTCGAGTTCTGGATAGGCTGAAAGGTGAGCGTTGTAGTTACCTACTGCGCCGTTTACTTTTGCGAGAATCTCGATATTGGCAATCTGCTTATATTGGCGTTCCATACGGTACGCTACGTTAGCCATCTCTTTACCCATAGTACTTGGTGATGCTGGCTGTCCGTGGGTACGAGACAATAACGGAATATCGCGATACTCTTCTGCTAAGTGACGAATCGCATCAATAATGTTGCGCATTTCAGGAAGAAGCACGGTATCGCGCGCTTCTTTGAGCATTAGCGCGTGAGATGTGTTGTTGATGTCTTCTGAAGTACAAGCAAAGTGAATGAATTCATTAACGGCGTGCAGCTCAGGAACACCCGCTACTTTTTCTTTTAAGAAATACTCTACAGCCTTAACATCATGGTTCGTTGTGCGTTCAATTTCTTTAATACGAGCGGCATCTTCTTCGCTAAAATTGTCTGCTATCGCATTAAGAAATTGATTGGCTTCATCACTGAATGCTGGAACTTCGGCAATTCCAGCAGTGGCTGAAAGCTTCTGTAACCAACGAATTTCAACAATGGTCCGATACTTGAGGAGACCAAACTCACTAAAGATACTGCGTAACGCAATCGTTTTACTTCCGTAGCGGCCGTCTACCGGTGAAACAGCAGTCAAGGCTGACAGTTCCATGTTTTTCTCCTGAATTTTGAGGTTAAGTGTGAGAGTGAATTCTTTGCGTCAATATTAGACTCGAGCTAATAAAATCTGAGCTTGTTCGATCATTTTCTTACGACCGAAGATCAGATGGCGACGCTTTCCTCCAACCTGACGCCACAAGACAGCGCAACGAATTCCTGAAAGGAGTAAGGCGCGCACTTTGTGCTGGGTTGAAGTTTGTTGAAGTATGGTAGGGGTTCCAGTGACTTGGATTCTTGGGCCAATAGGGCTGATAACATCCAAGTAGATACTGGCAAGGTTGCTGATCATCTGATCATCAAGCAAGTCAAAATGGTTGACTTGACGTTCAATCGTTTGAATACGATCGCCCAGCTGTGACATCGCATCACGACGAGCGCTTAATTTACGCTCTAATGCCATCAGGCTAATGATATAGCGAGTGATTTCACTCCCTGATGGCGTGCTATCAATACCTTTCACCAAACATTCGAGGCCAATTTTTAAGTTGGCCTCAGAGCCGAAGACATCAAGTGTATTGCTTGGATTAGTACTTAAGATAGCCGTTAGAGAAGTTTCAAACGCGTCTGAATCACAGTGACCATTTTTTGCTACGTGTTGCACTAAAGCGACAGCTTGGCAGATACCCGCAAAAGCGATGGTACGGTCATAAAGGGTGTTAGCCACGTTTATTACTCCTAAGTTGTTTAAATTCGCTGCTCAATAATTCCACCGCCAAGACACACATCGCCTTGATAGAAAACCGCGGATTGACCAGGCGTGACGGCCACTTGTGGCTCATCAAAAATGACTTTAATGTTTTCATCATCAATAGGGATGATGGTACACGCTATATCCGTTTGACGGTAACGCGTTTTTACCGTGCAGCTTAGCGTTGCTTGGATTGGTGTACGATCAACCCAGTGTAATTGGGAAGCGATCAAGCCATGAGATTTCAATAATGGGTGATCAGCGCCTTGGACTGCAATCAAAACGTTACGTTTAAGATCTTTATCAGCGACATACCATGGGTCTTCGTTACCGCCACCGCCTTTTTGGCCACCAATGTGTAACCCTTTGCGTTGACCTAAAGTGTGGTACATCAGGCCTTGATGTTCACCAATAACGAGACCTTCTGGTGTTTCAATTTTACCCGGTTGTGCTGGTAAATAGCGAGACAAGAAGTCGGTAAATTTGCGCTCACCGATGAAACAGATACCAGTTGAATCTTTTTTCTTCGCCGTCACCAAACCTTGTTCTTCCGCAATGCGTCGAACTTCGGGTTTTTCTAAATCACCCACAGGAAATAAGCTACGAGCCACTTGTTCATGGCTTAATGTATAGAGGAAGTAGCTTTGGTCTTTGTTGTTGTCCAAGCCGCGCAGCATTTTTGGTTTGTCATTACCTTCAGGGAAGGTGCGTCGAACATAGTGGCCCATGGCGATATAATCGGCATCTAGCACTTCATCTGCAAACTCTAAAAAGGCTTTAAACTTGATTTCTTTGTTACAAAGAATGTCTGGGTTAGGAGTTCGCCCTGCTTTATATTCCTCTAGGAAATATTCAAATACGTTGTCCCAATATTCGGCGGCAAAATTAATGGTATGAAGAGGGATGTCTAACTTATCGCACACGGCTTGTGCATCGGCTAAATCTTCCGCCGCTGTACAATATTCCTCGTTATCATCTTCTTCCCAGTTCTTCATGAACAGGCCTTCGACTTGATAACCTTGCTCTTTGAGAAGATACGCCGAAACGGAGGAGTCAACACCACCGGACATGCCGACGATGACTTTCTTTTGGCTGTTTGCGCTGCGGTTGTCTGACATTACTTAATACCACTCAATTGACTTGGTCGCAGATTCTAGCAGAAAGATTTTCGTCGCGACAGATCCGAGACAGCAATCACACTTCTATCTGGTTTAATTGGCGTCGTATCTGTCAATGTCAGCAGAAATTAGTTTTAGAATTCTACAATGGCTTATGGCATAGTGCGTGCCATTTTAAAGCGTAATAAAAGGCCACAAAATGCAAGATGACAATCAGATTATGGATGACGCATTCCTTATCGAAACAGTAGAGAATCAACTCGCGGACGGAAATCCGTTAAAGGTCAAAGAAACCTTGATGCGCTTGATGATGACAGGTCACTCAAGGGAGGATGCCGTTGCCTCTATTGCTTGTGCGCTTGCAATTGAGATTTTTGATGTGATGAAAAACGAAGGGCAATTTGACCTAAAACGCTATTCAGAGCATTTAGATAGGTTACCTGATCTCAGCTTTATGGAAGGTGAATAAAAATAATCAAGAGCAAACGTTTGCTATAGTTGCCTTAGTTGCCGCGCTAATGGGTGCGCGGTAGAATCGCGCATCTTTTTCTCCTCTACTCAGACTGACGTTATGAAATTTCCTGGCCAACGCAAATCAAAGCATTACTTTCCTGTTCATGCACGTGACCCACTTGTTATCCAAGCACAAGAAAATAAAAAAATGTCACGTACACATATTATTGGTATCGACCAGACCTTGGTGGATATAGAAGCGAAAGTAAATACTGACCTCATCGAAAAATATGAGCTTAGTAAAGGCCATTCGTTAGTGATTGACGATCAGAAGGCCGAAGCTTTGTACACTGAGCTCAAACAAAATGGTCTGATTACTAACGAATATGCTGGGGGAACGATTGGCAACACATTACACAATTATTCGGTGCTGGCAGATGATCGCTCAACGTTGTTAGGTGTGATGAGCCAAGATATAAAAATTGGTAGCTACGGTTATCGTTATTTATGTAATACATCAAGTCGGATGGATCTGAATTATTTACAAGCGGTCGATGGAGCGATTGGGCGCTGCTTTGCCTTGATCACAGAGGATGGAGAAAGAACCTTTGCTATTAGTGAAGGGCAAATGAACCAACTTCGCGCAGAAAGTGTTCCAGAAAAAATATTTAAAAGTGCTTCAGCCTTAGTACTGACTGCTTATTTAATTCGCTGCAAAACTGGTGATCCAATGCCAGAGGCAACAATGAGAGCGATTGAATATGCTAAGAAATATGATGTACCTGTTGTTTTAACCTTAGGCACTAAATTTGTTATTCAAGATGACCCTCAATTTTGGCAAAATTTTTTGCGTGATCATGTCACTGTTGTTGCCATGAATGAAGATGAAGCCGAAGCATTAACCGGGGAAAGTGATCCCCTTGCAGCGTCAAATAAAGCCTTAAATTGGGTTGATCTTGTATTATGCACCGCAGGCCCAGTCGGTTTATTTATGGCAGGATATACTGAAGATGCGGCGAAACGTGAAACATCGTTGCCACTATTACCTGGTTCTATTGCTGAATTCAATCGTTATGAATTTAGTCGCCCAGCATCAAAAATAAGTTGTGAAAATCCGATACGTGTTTATTCTCATATTTCACCGTATATGGGTGGACCTGAGAAAATTAAAAATACTAATGGTGCGGGAGATGCGGCGTTATCGGCATTGCTGCATGATATGGCAGCCAATAAATATCATAAAGAGAACGTCCCTAATTCGAGCAAGCATCAGAATAACTTTTTAACCTATTCATCCTTCTCGCAAGTTTGCAAATATTCCAACCGTGCCAGTTATGAGGTGCTAGCCCAGCATTCACCTCGTCTGTCACGTGGTTTACCTGAACGTGAAGACAGCTTAGAAGAAGCGTATTGGGAAAGATAAAAGATTAAAATAATAAAAAGGCTCCGTTAGGAGCCTTTTTATTTGCTAAAGAGATTATTAAATCTCGAATTCTTCTAGAGATTTACCTGCATCAAGTTGCTCTTGAATTGCAGAAGGTGTGCGACCTTGACCTGTCCATGTTTTTTCTTGGCCATTGGCATCAAGATATTTGTATTTTGCTGGACGAGGTGCGCGTTTGCCTTGAACTTTAACTTTGTTCTTAGTTTCACCAGAAAGTGCAGAAATTAATGCGCTTACATCAATACCGTCTTTGGCAATCTGTTCTGCAATCGCAGCCAGCTTCGCTTCTTGTTCTGCGCGAGCAGAGCGTTCTTCTTCTTCCGCTTCTCTGCGTTCTTGAACAACGATCGTTAATTTATCTAGTGCTTCTTCAAGCTGCTCTAGAGTGAGTTCACGAGAAAAAGCGCGTAGGCTACGAATATTAAGTAGAGTTTTTGTTAATTCAGACATGACTATTCCTATTTGATTTAATTTAGTCGACACAGCAATAATAAACTGCTGAATTGGTACTTACAATATTAGATTCAAATATTAATGAAAATTTTATAGATAAATAAAAATCAAAAAAATATGAACTTGTTAATGATGAGCTAATTTCATACATAAGTAGTAGTATCAAGAAGATCATCAATGATTTTTAGATAAACTTATAATTAATGTTTTTATTATAATCTTCGTGATATTCATTGCACCACATTATGAAAGAAGTCTCAATGTTTCTTAATGAATGTGACCAATAATTGATGCACTTTGATGACATGATCGGTTGCAATGCATTCGTTGTTAAGTACAATGTCATTTACCTAAAGCGAAGTAAGACATTTATCATTGTTAAAATGACTTAATAACGGTGATTTATTGTACTTTCTTTGACGTAGAGGTGCGGTAAAAAATAGTAACTTCTGTTGGGGTAATGCCAATGAACAAAAGTGAAAGGTTTTATCGCCGAAGTAAGTATGCACATTAAAGCAGCTTGCTGGGGTTGTATTCGAATAGGAACAACACTGCCATAGTCTATTCTTTTTTTAAACTATGGAGCGCTACTGTAGGGTTGGGTGAAGTGTTCGCTTCCCTTTCGCTTAGTTCAACATGAATTACGTGGTTATCTTAGCTCGTAATTTGTCTGCAGTAGATCTCTAACCATTTACTTACTGGTTTTTGAAGATCATGAATTTAATCGATTTTGCATCATCTCCTCTGTCGCTGTTACCGCCTCTGGTAGCATTAAGTTTGGCTGTTCTTACACGCAGAGTACTTGTTTCATTAGGTGTCGGTATTGTATTAGGCGCGGTATTACTCGCGGATTATTCTTTTGGTAGTGCATTCAGTTATGTTGCTACTAAGGTATCAAGCGTCTTTGTTGCTGATGGCGGCATTAATACTTGGAATATGAGTATCGTCGGGTTTTTGCTTTTATTAGGTATGATGACTGCGCTATTAACTTTGTCTGGCGGTACTCGTGCTTTTGCAGAATGGGCACAAGTCCGCGTAAAAAGTAAACGTGGCTCAAAACTGCTGGCGGCATTTTTGGGTGTGTTTATTTTCGTTGATGATTATTTTAACAGTTTAGCCGTAGGTTCTATTTCTCGTCCTGTGACTGACCGCTTTTATGTATCTCGCGCTAAACTTGCCTATATCCTTGATTCAACTGCAGCACCAATGTGCGTTGTGATGCCAGCTTCTAGCTGGGGCGCGTACATTATGACGATTATTGGCGGTATTCTCGTTTCTCACGGGATTACCGAATATTCGGCATTGGGCGCGTACATGCGTTTAGTACCAATGAATTTTTATGCCATTTTTGCATTACTGATGGTGTTTGCGGTGGTGTGGTTCCAATTAGATATTGGTCAAATGCGCCAGCATGAAATTAATGCCTCCCAAGGCCGTGGATTTGACGACGCAAATGAAAACGATAGCCAAGACGCACATGAGTTAAATGAAGAGCTTGATATCAAAGAGAGCGAACATGGCAAAGTGTTGGATCTGGTTCTGCCTATCGTATTACTCATCATTGCAACGATTTCAGCCATGTTATTTACGGGTGGTCAATCTTTAGCCGCAGACGGTAAAGCATTTGATCTACTGGGTGCGTTTGAAAACACCAATGTCGGCGCTTCATTGATTTACGGCGGGCTAGTTGGCTTGGCGATGGCTCTGTTTACTGTGTTTAAGCAAAAGCTGCCAATAAATGACATCAGTAATACATTGTGGATCGGTGCTAAATCGATGTTTGGTGCGATTTTGATCCTGATTTTTGCCTGGACAATTGGCTCTGTTATTGGGGACATGAAAACCGGTGCGTATATGTCATCTTTGGTTCAAGGTAATATTGATCCGCATTGGCTACCGGTCATCTTATTCTTACTATCGGGTGTGATGGCGTTTTCAACCGGCACTTCTTGGGGAACGTTTGGCATCATGTTGCCCATTGCTGGAGATATGGCCGCGGCGACCGATATCGCTCTAATACTCCCGATGCTGAGCGCGGTGCTCGCTGGTTCCGTTTTTGGTGACCACTGTTCTCCTATTTCTGACACCACCATTTTATCGTCGACAGGCGCGCGTTGTAACCATATCGATCACGTTGCGACACAATTGCCGTATGCACTGGCTACGGCCTTGGTTTCGAGTGTCGGTTTTGTTGTTTTAGGCATGACAGCGTCAGTGCTGATCTCGTTGGCTTGTGCCTCTGTTGCATTTATCATTGTGTGCATGATTATGGCCGCTATGGCGAAATCAAAAATGACACATTGCGAGACGTTGTAGCTGTATTTTGGTTAAATAGAGTTGATGAAAGGGAAACGAAAGTTTCCCTTTTTTATTACTGGCGCACGACGGCGAAAAAAGATTTTAAAAAAGCCAAATTTTTAGTTGAAAAAGAACATCAGCTTGGTTAGTGTGGAGTCAAGACAGCAAACCAATAAGAGCTGATAAGTATGCGTAATTTTGTAATGAACATTCATCATCACCATCACCCTAAATAATCTTTCGGGGAGATGTACGCATACCCGGGAGGCAGGAAACTCCCGGTGGTTAAGTCAAAGCATTTAGATTAAAACCCTCGGGAGAACGCAAATCTCCCGAGGGTTTTTTCATTTTGCTTTAACTCAATTCCAAATACATTCAATACATTGCACAGGGAAATTGTCATGCAAACACAACGCCTAAGAATTGCCATCCAGAAGAAAGGCCGCTTGAGCTCAGAGTGCCAAGACCTACTTAAAAAATGCGGCGTGAAATTCAATATCATGGGTGAGCGTCTTGTCGTTCACTCTCTCAATATGCCGATCGACCTACTGCTAGTGCGTGATGACGACATACCCGGGCTGGTGATGGACGGTGTGGTTGATCTCGGTTTCATTGGTGAGAATGAACTGGAAGAGGTGCGTTTAGAACGCTTGTCGCAAAATAAGAAAAGTGAGTTTGTTTCACTGCGCCGTCTTGATTTTGGTGGTTGCCGCTTATCCATCGCGATCAATAAAGATCAGCAATACAACGGTCCTCAAGATTTGGCGGGTAAACGCATCGCCACAACTTATCCGCAGCTACTCAAAGCGTACATGGATGAAAAGGGCATTGATTTTAGCACTTGTGTGCTCACCGGTTCTGTTGAGGTTGCGCCACGAGCTGGCCTAGCTGATGCGATTGCTGACCTTGTTTCTACCGGCGCAACATTAGAAGCGAATGGTCTCAAAGAGGCTGAAGTTATCTTCCAATCCAAAGCAACACTCATTCAGCGTCAAGGTGAATTCAGTGAAGATAAGCAAGCATTGATTGCTCGTTTATTGACGCGTATGCAAGGCGTGATTCAAGCTAAAGAGTCCAAATACATCATGCTACATGCCCCGGTTGATCAATTAGAAGCGATTAAAGACTTACTTCCGGGAGCGGAAGACCCAACAGTGCTGCCTTTATCGGCGGAGAAAAATCGCGTTGCAGTACATGTGGTCAGTACCGAGAACCTATTTTGGGAAACCATGGAGCGCCTAAAAGCATTAGGGGCGAGTTCTATTTTGGTTTTACCTATCGATAAAATGATGGAGTAACGGCGATGAGAACTGTCGTTTGGCAATCGTTGAGTGAAACTCAGCAAGATTCAATTTTAGAACGCCCGGCCATTACTGAAGGAGCCAATGTCACTGCTGCTGTGAGCGCCGTGATTGCGCAGGTGAAAGCGCAAGGTGACCAAGCGTTAATTGAGTTAACTGAAAAATTTGACCGCGTGAAACCGGATTCAATTCGCGTTTCAAGTGGTGAGATTGATGCGGCGTGCGAGCGTCTTTCTGACAAGATGAAACAAGCGCTTCAACAAGCTTATGAGAACATTACTAAGTTCCATAAAGCACAAAAGCTGCAACCGATCAAAGTGGAAACGCAGCCGGGAGTGGTGTGTGAACAAGTCACGCGTCCAATTAATACGGTGGGCTTGTACATTCCCGGAGGCAGTGCGCCTTTACCTTCTACCGTATTAATGTTGGGTGTTCCTGCACAAATTGCAGGGTGTCGTAAAGTGGTGCTCTGCTCACCGCCACCGATTGCGGACGAAATCCTCTACGTGGCCAAGCTGTGTAACATTGATGAGGTGTACAACATTGGTGGTGGTCAAGCGATTGCAGCAATGGCTTATGGGACTAAATCCGTTGCTAAAGTAGACAAAATCTTCGGCCCCGGTAATGCCTACGTGACAGAAGCAAAACGTCAAGTGAGCAATGATTTTCGCGGTGCAGCGATTGATATGCCAGCGGGTCCTTCGGAAGTGTTGGTGATTGCTGATGATACGGCTGATGCCGATTTTATCGCGGCAGATCTGCTTAGCCAAGCTGAGCACGGACCTGATTCACAAGTTGTGTTAGTGACCCCTTCAGCGGTGATTGCCGATCAAGTAACAGATGCAGTGCAAAAGCAGCTAAAAAGCTTATCTCGCGCCGCCATTGCAGAAAAAGCCTTGGCTTCTAGTTTGATTATCATCGCTGAGTCTTTGACCCAAGCGGTTTCTATCTCGAACTACTACGGTCCTGAGCATTTAATTGTGCAAACGCGGAACCCTCGTGAGCTGTTGCCGTTACTTGATAACGCTGGCTCAATTTTCTTAGGTGAGTGGTCACCAGAATCAGCCGGTGACTACGCTTCGGGTACCAACCACGTTTTGCCAACATACGGCTACACGCGTACTTATTCTAGCCTTGGTTTAGCTGATTTTAGTAAGCGCATGACGGTGCAAGAACTCAGCGCAGAGGGCTTACAAGGGTTAGCGCCAACTGTGGTCACAATGGCAGAAGCTGAAGGATTGGATGCACACAAACGTGCGGTCACCATTCGAGTCGAAAAATTGCAAAAGGCGAAAAAATAATGGAAAAACTGGCTCGTAAGCAAATTCAAGCACTAAAACCTTACTTATCGGCTCGCCGTATTGGCGGCAGTGGTGATGTGTGGCTCAATGCCAACGAATCGCCATTCAATAATGAGTACAAAACCGATTTTGTACGTTTGAACCGTTACAGTGATTGCCAACCTAAAGCTATGATCGATGCGTATGCGGCTTATGCCAAGGTACAACCAGAGCAGGTGTTGACCTCACGTGGTGCCGATGAAGGGATTGAACTTTTGATCCGCGCATTTTGTGAGCCCAATCAAGACGCTATTTTATACTGTCCGCCGACTTATGGTATGTACGCGATTAGCGCTGAAACGTTCGGTGTCGAGCGTAAAGTTGTGCCATTAACAGCGGATTGGCAGCTCGACCTGTCAGCCATTCGTGCCAATTTGGACCGCGTGAAGTTGATCTTCGTTTGTAGTCCTAATAATCCAACCGGCAATTTGGTTAAGCGCCAAGATATTATTGCTTTGCTGGAAATGACTAAAGACCGCGCTATTGTCGTGATGGATGAAGCCTACATTGATTTTTGTCCAGAAGCCTCAACCGTTGATTTATTAGCGCAATACCCGAATTTGGCGATTTTACGCACCTTATCTAAAGCGTTTGCGCTTGCAGGTTTGCGCTGCGGTTTTACCTTGGCCAATAAAGAGCTGATTGATGTGCTGCAGAAGGTAATTGCACCTTATCCCGTGCCAATTCCGGTAGCAGACATTGCCGTGAAAGCGTTATCGGAAGCTGGGCTGGCTCGTACCAAATTCCAAGTGTTGGATCTCAATGCAAACCGTGCTTACTTACAAGCAGGGTTGTATATGGTGCCCAATTTAACTGTGTTTGAAGGGTGGGGAAACTACCTATTAGTGAAATTTCCCGATGGTGATGCATTGTTTAAAGCCGCTTGGGATCACGGCATTATTTTACGCAATTCTCCGATTGAAAATTGCGTGAGGATCAGCATCGGTAATCGTGAAGAGTGTGAAAAAACACTCGCTTTTATTCGCAATTATTATCAGTAATCGAGCACCATAAATAGCCCAAAATGAATAAGAGCCAGTCGTTTAAGTGACGTTACTGGCCAATAGAAAAGGATATTCCAGTGAGCAAACAGCAAAAAATTCTCTTTATTGATCGTGACGGAACCTTAATTGTTGAGCCTCCGGTCGATTTCCAAGTTGATCGTTTAGACAAACTGAAACTAGAGCCGTATGTGATCCCAAGCCTACTGGCTTTGCAGGCTGCGGGTTATCGGCTGGTGATGGTCACCAACCAAGATGGACTGGGGACGGATAGCTATCCTCAAGCGGATTTCGATGCCCCTCATACGATGATGATGGACATTTTTCAGTCCCAAGGAGTGATCTTTGATGATGTGCTGATTTGCCCGCACTTTGAAAAAGATAATTGCTCTTGCCGCAAACCCAAACTGGGGATGGTTAAAGAGTATCTGCAAGGAGGCAAAGTCGATTTTCAGCAATCAGTGGTGATTGGCGACCGAATGACCGACCTGCAACTGGCTGAAAATATGGCGATCCGTGGTATTCAATATCATCCGAAAAGTATGGGATGGCGTGAAATAGTTAAAGACTTAACCGTGAAAGCGCGCAGCGCCGAAGTGGTAAGAACAACTAAAGAAACAGACATTAAAGTTGCGGTCAATTTGGATGAAACGGGTGGTAATCAAATTACAACGGGGTTAGGTTTTTTTGACCACATGCTTGACCAAATCGCAACCCATGGTGGTTTTCAATTGAAGTTGAGCGTCAATGGTGATCTGCACATTGATGATCACCACACCATTGAAGATACCGCATTAGCACTCGGGCAAGCCTTAAAAGAGGCATTAGGCGATAAGCGTGGCATTGGTCGTTTTGGTTTTTCGTTGCCGATGGATGAGTGTTTAGCACAATGCGCGCTCGATCTATCGGGTCGCCCTTATCTGAAATTTGAGGCCACCTTTACACGTGAGCAAGTGGGCGATCTCTCCACTGAAATGGTATATCACTTCTTCCGTTCATTAACCGACACTTTGGCCTGTACGCTACATCTCTCATCCAGTGGCGAGAATGATCACCATATTATTGAAAGTTTGTTTAAGGCTTTTGGCCGCACATTGCGCCAAGCCATTAAAGTGGAAGGCAATGAACTACCTAGCAGCAAAGGAGTACTGTAATGTCGTCAGTCCGCGAAGCGATGAGTGATCACAGCAGCCAGCCGCAAAAGGTCGTCATCATTGATACAGGCTGCGCTAATGTGTCTTCCGTGAAATTTGCCATCGAACGCTTGGGTTACCCAGTCACTATTTCAAAAGATCCTGATGTGGTGTTGACGGCAGATAAGCTGTTTTTACCCGGTGTCGGTACGGCAAGTGAGGCGATGAAAAATCTGCAACAGCGCGATTTAATCACCTTGGTGAAACAGGTTGAAAAGCCACTGCTCGGCATCTGCTTAGGCATGCAACTGTTAGGTCAGCTGTCAGAAGAAAAAGGACAGCAAGCTAACGATCAAGCTAATGACATTGTTGAATGCTTGGGGTTATGTGACGGCGAGGTTCGCCTGATGGATACAGGCGATTTACCACTGCCACATATGGGTTGGAATACGGTCAATGCCGAAAGAGGCCATCCTCTGTTTAAAGGCATTGAGCAAGGCGAATATTTCTATTTTGTCCATAGCTACGCCATGCCCGTCGGTGAATACACGATTGCTGAATGTGAATACGGCAAGCCTTTCACCGCGGCGCTGCAAAGCGGTAATTACTATGGTGTCCAATTTCACCCAGAGCGCTCATCCAAAGCCGGCTCGGCACTGATCAAGAACTTCTTGGAATTATAAAAGGGAATTAGCAATGATTATTCCAGCATTAGATTTAATTGATGGCCAAGTGGTTCGCTTATTTCAAGGCGATTATGGTCAAGTTACCGAATACAAAGTGGACCCTGCAGAGCAGTTTCGCCTCTATCATCAGGCTGGAGCTAACTGGTTGCACCTTGTCGATTTAACGGGTGCAAAAGATACCTCAGCCCGACAGCTTGATCTGATTGCCAAACTGCTTGCCAGTACCCCTGCCAATATTCAAATTGGTGGCGGTGTGCGTAGTGAGCAAGATGTGGTGGATTTATTAAATGCGGGTGCGCAGCGCGTGGTTGTCGGTTCTACGGCCGTAAAACAGCCTGAATTAGTCAAAGGATGGATGGAAAAGTATGGCGCAGAAAAAATTGTGCTAGCGCTAGACATCAACATTGATCAAGACGGAACACGTAAAGTGGCCATTTCAGGTTGGCAAGAAGATTCAGGTGTAACGATAGAAGCCTTGATTGATGATTACCTAACGGTTGGTTTGACGCACGTATTGTGCACTGATATTTCCCGCGATGGCACACTAGCCGGTTCTAACGTTGCGTTGTATATCGATTTATGCAAACAGTACCCACAAGTACAGTTTCAATCCTCAGGTGGTATCGGTAGCTTAGCGGACATCAAAGCCTTAACAGGCAGTGGCGTCGCAGGCGTGATTGTCGGTCGTGCCTTATTAGATGGTAAGTTCACCGCTCAGGAGGCATTCGAATGTTGGCAAAACGCATAATTCCTTGTTTGGATGTCCGCGATGGACAAGTAGTGAAAGGGGTGCAGTTTCGCAATCACGAAATCATTGGTGATATCGTACCGCTTGCAAAACGCTACGCCGAAGAGGGTGCGGATGAGTTGGTATTTTATGACATTACCGCGTCGAGTGATGGCCGAGTGGTGGATAAAAGTTGGGTTGCGCGTGTCGCGGCAGTGATTGATATTCCATTTTGCGTCGCGGGCGGTATTAAATCTGCCGAAGATGCTGCACGAATTTTAGAATTTGGTGCAGATAAAGTCTCCATTAACTCTCCAGCACTCGCTAACCCACAGTTGATTACTGACTTGGCGGATAAATTTGGCGTGCAATGTATTGTGGTCGGAATTGACTCTTACTTCGATCAAGAAACGGGTCAGTATCAGGTCTATCAATTTACTGGCGATGAGACGCGCACCAAAGCAACACAGTGGCAAACTTGCGATTGGGTACAAGAGGTACAAAAACGTGGTGCGGGTGAAATCGTATTGAATATGATGAACCAAGACGGCGTGCGTAATGGTTATGATCTACAGCAACTCCAGAAGGTACGTGCTGTGTGTCGCGTGCCACTTATCGCTTCTGGCGGGGCGGGAACGATGGAGCACTTTGCGCAAGCTTACCAACAAGCTCATGTCGATGGCGCGTTGGCGGCATCGGTTTTTCACAAGCAGATCATCAATATCGGCGAATTAAAACAATATTTACAAGCAGAAGGTGTAGAGGTAAGACGATGAGTTTTCAAGTATCGAGTGCGGTTGCACTTTCTGAGCGTATTGATTGGAACAAAGTTGATGGCCTTGTTCCGGCGATAGTGCAAGATTTTCAATCAAGTCAAGTGCTTATGATGGGTTACATGAACCAAGATGCGTTGCAAAAAACCGCGCAAACAGGCCAAGTGACGTTCTTTTCTCGCAGCAAACAGCGCCTTTGGACCAAAGGAGAGACCTCTGGTCATGTGTTACAGTTGAAAAACATGGCGCTCGATTGTGATAATGACACTTTATTGGTCAAAGTGAATCCCATTGGGCCAACGTGCCATACTGGAACCACAACCTGTTGGGATAACGATGCACAAGAAGAGTCTCAAATGGTGTGGCTTCATCAGCTTGAGCAGCTATTGGCTGCCCGCAAGAGTGCCGACCCTGATTCCTCTTACACCGCTAGCCTTTATGCCCGTGGAACAAAGCGTATTTCGCAGAAAGTGGGCGAAGAGGGCGTTGAAGTTGCGCTTGCGGCGACGTCGGGCGATAAGGCGGAGTTAGTGTGTGAGTCTGCTGATTTGATTTATCACTTATTGGTGCTATTGCAAGACCAAGGATTAGCGTTGAGTGATGTGATTGATAAGCTTAAAGAACGCCATAAATAAACACAGTGAAGCCTCTTAAATAAAGAGGCTTCCGTTTTTGAGAGCGGTGTTAGAGGGTAATTTCTTTCCACTCACCGGGTTGTAGATCGCCTAAAACAATGTCGCCCATCGCGTAGCGCACTAAGCGCAGTGTTGGAAAGCCAATATGCGCTGTCATACGTCGTACTTGCCGGTTTTTACCTTCAGTAATGGTAATCGCAAGCCATGTGGTTGGGATTTGTGCGCGAAAACGAACCGGTGGATTACGTTCCCACAAGGTAGGCGGTTGCAAAATCTCAACCTTGGCAGGCAGCGTCATGCCATCTTTTAGCTCTACACCTTGGCGCAATTTATCTAAATCGTTTTGAGCGGGTTCTCCTTCTACTTGAACCCAATACGTTTTTGGTAATTTTGACTGCGGCTGCGTTAGTCTCGCTTGCAAGATGCCGTCATTGGTGAGCACCATCAAGCCTTCGCTGTCTCTGTCCAAACGACCTGCGGCATACACCTCTTTTACGGGAATAAAATCAGCGAGAGTTTTGCGCCCATCACCATCGGTAAACTGGCTTAGCGTATCAAAAGGTTTATTAAAGATAATGACTTTTCGATCAGCAAGTGATACTCGTTTTTTTACCTCTTCTGCAGATGAAGAGGAGCGGGCGGTTGAACGCTGATGTGGATCGCGCCGTTTAAAATGAGAAGAGCCAGAGGGTTTTGATACTGATGAAGAATCACGACGCAAGCGGGATGACATGTTAACTACCTTGCAAAAATGTAAATGAAGTGTGTTTGAAAGTTTTCTGAACTTTGGATTTAAGCTATGATTTGCGCGCCCAGAAACAGGATTGACGCACAAGATAATAGACTATTATCCTAGTTTTGTTTAATTATACTCAACCCATGCTATTTGGATTCAGTATCAATAAAGGGTTTGGGTGTATACGTATTTTCACTCAATGACTAAAATCGGATAACGCTCAACGACATTCGATTCAGTTTTTGAAAGAGTGACGCTATCGTGTTCAAGTCGCGAGGATGCTAACCCACTTGACACGGACAATCACACAGCGCTGTTTCATCCAATGGTGCTGCTAGAACAAATAGGGAAATTTTTCATGCCTACAGAAAAACCTACAATTATTTATACCATCACAGACGAAGCACCAGCACTGGCCACTTATTCTTTATTGCCGATTATCCAATCCTTTACCGCCTCGTCAGGCATTAGCGTTGAAACCCGCGATATTTCACTGGCTGCGCGTATCCTTGCCAGCTTCCCAGAACATTTAAAAGAAAATCAACGTGTAAGTGATGCGCTTGCCGAATTAGGTGAACTGGCGACCAAACCAGAAGCGAATATTATTAAACTGCCTAACGTTTCTGCATCGGTTCCACAATTGAAAGCCGCGATTAAAGAGTTGCAGGAAAAAGGTTACGACCTACCAAATTATCCTGAAGAACCAAGTGCCTACGAAGAAGAAGCGATTAAAGCGACTTACGATAAAATCAAAGGTAGTGCGGTTAACCCTGTGTTGCGTGAAGGAAACTCCGATCGCCGCGCACCATTATCAGTCAAGAATTATGCGAAGAAAAACCCACATTCAATGGGCGCATGGTCACCGCAATCCCGTTCACATGTTGCCAGCATGCAAGACAAAGATTTCTATGGAACAGAAAAGTCAGTCACCATTGAAGGTGACACTAAGGTCAAAATTGAGTTTGTCGGCCATGATGGCTCGACTAAAGTCTTAAAGAAAGAGTTTGCGCTGCTTGATAAAGAAATTATCGATGCTTCAGTTCTAAGCAAAAAAGCGTTAGTTGAGTTTTTCGAGCAACAAATCGCAGCAGCGAAACAGCAAGATGTGCTGCTTTCCTTGCACATGAAAGCAACCATGATGAAAGTGTCTGACCCAGTCATTTTCGGCCATGCCGTTAAAGTGTACTACAAAGACGTATTTGCGAAGTATGGTGCGTTGTTTGACTCATTAGGTATTGATGTCAACAATGGCCTAGGCGATGTTTACGCGAAAATACAAGCATTGCCACAAGCACAGAAAGAAGAAATTGAAGCCGCGATTCAAGCGGTTTATAACACGCAGCCACCGCTTGCTATGGTCGATTCTGACCGAGGTATTACTAACCTACATGTCCCAAGCGATATCATTGTTGATGCGTCAATGCCAGCAATGCTGCGCGCTTCTGGTCAAATGTGGGGGCCAGATGGCAAGCAACAAGACACCAAAGCACTGATCCCAGATCGCTGCTACGCTGGCGTTTATCAAGCGGTGATTGATTTTTGTAAAAAGCACGGCGCATTTGATCCCACCACGATGGGCAGTGTGCCAAACGTGGGCCTTATGGCGCAAAAAGCTGAAGAATATGGATCGCACGATAAAACCTTTATCCTCGATGCAGCGGGTTCGGTACGTGTTGTGGATACCTCCGGCAAAGTATTGCTAGAGCAAGCTGTTGAAGCTGGTGATATTTTCCGCATGTGCCAAGTGAAAGATGCACCGATCCAAGACTGGGTGAAACTGGCCGTGACTCGTGCCAGAGCTACTGGTGTTCCTGCGATTTTCTGGTTAGACGATCAGCGTGCGCATGACCGTGAATTGATCAAAAAAGTCAACGTCTACCTTGCTGATCATGATACGGCTGGCTTAGATATTCAGATCCTATCACCCGTTGAAGCGACTCTGTTCACACTTGAGCGTCTCAAAGCGGGTAAAGATACCATCTCAGTTACGGGTAACGTACTGCGTGATTACCTCACGGATCTATTCCCCATTCTTGAGCTCGGTACTTCGGCTAAAATGTTGTCGATTGTTCCCTTGATGAATGGCGGTGGCTTGTTTGAAACAGGTGCTGGTGGCTCTGCGCCAAAACACGTTCAGCAGGTTGAGAAAGAAAACCACTTGCGTTGGGATTCGTTAGGCGAATTTTTGGCGCTGGCGGCGTCTTTGGAACATTTGAGTGTTGTCACTGGAAATGCGAAAGCGAAAGTACTAGCCGATGCGCTTGATAAAGCCACAGGTAAGTTCCTTGATCTCAATAAATCACCATCGCGCAGAGTTGGTGAGCTTGATAACCGTGGCAGTCACTACTATCTTGCAACCTATTGGGCTGAGGCCTTAGCAGAGCAGACGGCGGATGCTGATTTAGCGGCGGAATTCGCACCGATTGCGAAGCAGCTACAAGAAAATGAACAGGTTATCGTCTCTGAGCTGAATCAGGCACAAGGTACTCCGGGTGATTTGGGTGGTTACTATGCGCCAGTGTTTGAAAAAGCATCAGCACTAATGCGTCCAAGCCAAACCTTGAACGCGATCATTGGCGCTTAACCTTCAGTTATTCACCTCTAAGCAATAAAAAAACCCGCCAGTTCGGCGGGTTTTTCATCAAATACACGTTTGGCAGCGATTATTTTGCAAGTTGACCTTCGATTGGAACAACAGCGCTAGCGTGATAACCTTTCGGCCCCTGTTCAATCTCGTAGGAAACTTGTTGGCCCGCTTTGAGTGTGCGGTAGCCTTCCATTTGAATGGTTGAATAGTGAGCAAAAATATCGGTATCCTCACCTTCTGGACAAATAAACCCAAATCCTTTGGCGTTGTTAAACCATTTTACTGTACCTGTAGCCATGCTTTACATCCCTCATTGCATTTTAGTTACTGATGTTGTTATCGAGAAACTTATCCTAAAAACGTTACCCGAATGTGAATATCAATTCAGCCGCTGCCAAATTTTTAGTCACTAATTGACCAATGTAGTCAATGATTCGGCGCAGTCAATAGGCAAAAGGTATGATACTCGACATATTTGCAAATAAATCACTTTTCAGGTTTACATTGTTGTAACGATTAAATAGGGCGTTAAGAATGAAATAGTTAAAGAAAGCAGTTGCTTTTGTTTTCTTTTTAATCAACTACGCCGTTGATAGTTCGGAATAGCAATGTTTTATTTGCAGCGATACAATTGCTGCATTAGTCTCTAAGTAAGGGTTGTTTTTCAACTGTGTCGGTAGCACTAATAACATTAATAGATTCCAACGACACAATGGTTACTGAGAGGCACACGGTTCCACTAGGTAGAGAAGCACTCTAAATACGGTCATCATGAGTAAACATTTTGAATGGGTGACTCCAGACTCAGATCTTCTGGAGAAAGAGAAGACAGCAATTAAACCACCAGCGATGTACAACGTAGTTCTTAATAACGATGACTACACGCCGATGGAGTTTGTGATTGAAATCCTTGAGCGATTTTTCTCGATGGATATCGACAAAGCAACACAGATAATGCTCAAGGTGCATTATGAAGGGAAAGCAATTTGTGGCACGTTCAGTGCTGAGATTGCAGAGACCAAAGTAGCTCAAGTTACTTTGTACTCAAGGGAAAATGAGCATCCACTGCTTTGTACTATGGAGCAAGCGTAGTCGCTTGCTGGAGCAACAAAGTGGTTCCTTAAGGAGGTACTTATGCTTAATAAAGAACTAGAGTCGAGTCTAAACGGCGCGTTCGCTCGAGCGCGAGACAAAAGACATGAATTCATGACCGTCGAGCACCTCCTACTTGCGTTATTGGAAAATGATGCAGCCAGAGAGGCCTTATTAGCCTGCCAAGCGGATTTGGATGCCTTACGCCAAGAGCTTGATGTTTTTATTGATCAAACCACACCTCTTATTCCTGAAAGTGACGAAACACGTGAAACGCAACCTACATTGAGTTTTCAACGTGTGCTGCAACGTGCTGTGTTTCATGTGCAATCCTCTGGCCGCAATGAAGTCACCGGGGCGAATGTACTGGTTGCAATCTTTAGTGAGCAGGAGTCACATGCGGCTTACCTACTGAAAAAAAATGACATCAGTCGCTTGGATATCGTCAACTACATTTCGCACGGCATCACTAAAGCTTCCAGCGCAAGTGATAATTCAGCCTCTTCCGACTCTTTTAGCAGCGAATCAGCTGATGAAGTCAGTTCTGATGAACGTTTGGAAAGCTTTGCCAGCAACCTCAACCAATTGGCAAAGCAAGGGTTGATTGATCCGCTAATTGGGCGTGATAAAGAGCTAGAACGAACCATTCAAGTGTTGTGTCGTCGCCGTAAAAATAATCCGCTGTTAGTGGGAGAAGCGGGAGTCGGTAAAACGGCGATTGCGGAAGGGCTGGCGTGGCGCATTGTGGAAGGCCAAGTGCCTGAAATCATTCAAAATAGCGTTATTTATTCACTGGATATCGGCTCATTGCTCGCCGGAACCAAGTACCGTGGCGATTTTGAAAAGCGTTTTAAAACCATTTTGAAACAGCTTGAAAAAGAGCAAGACGCGATTCTATTTATTGATGAAATTCATACCATCATCGGTGCGGGTGCGGCTTCTGGTGGCCAAGTTGATGCGGCTAACTTAATCAAACCGCTGCTTAGTAGTGGCAAATTGCGTTGCCTCGGTTCAACAACTTATCAAGAGTACAACAACATCTTTGAAAAAGAGCGCGCGCTGGCTCGCCGTTTTCAAAAAATCGATGTGGTTGAGCCATCGTTGGATGACACTACTAAGATACTTATGGGCCTGAAAACAAAATATGAAGCGCACCATGATGTACGTTACACCAATAAAGCGTTACGTGCGGCCGTAGAGCTTTCGGCAAAATACATCAATGAACGTCATTTGCCAGATAAAGCGATTGATGTGATTGATGAAGCGGGTGCGCGTTCAAGGTTGGCACCTGCAAGTCGCCGCAAGAAAACCGTTGGAGTGGCCGATATTGAAGCGATGGTTGCTAAAATGGCGCGTATTCCAGAAAAATCGGTCTCTTCTTCCGATAAAGACATTTTGCAACACCTTGATAGAAAAATGAAAATGTTGGTATTTGGACAAGATGACGCTATCGATGTATTGAGTGAGGCGATCAAACTCTCACGCGCTGGCTTAGGTGCCGATAATAAACCGGTGGGATCATTCTTGTTTGCTGGCCCAACGGGTGTGGGTAAAACGGAAGTGACCGTTCAGTTATCGAAGCTACTTGGCATTGAGCTGCTGCGTTTTGATATGTCTGAATATGGTGAACGCCATTCAGTGAGTCGTTTAATTGGTGCTCCTCCTGGTTATGTTGGGTATGACCAAGGTGGCTTGCTAACTGATGCTGTGATTAAACATCCACATTCAGTGGTGCTACTTGATGAGATTGAGAAAGCGCACCCTGATATTTTCAACTTGCTACTTCAAGTCATGGATAACGGCACTTTAACGGACAACAATGGACGAAAAGCGGATTTCCGTAACATCATTTTGGTGATGACAACCAACGCAGGTGTTGCAGAGACAGTGAAAAAATCGATTGGTCTTATCCAACAAGACAATAGTTTTGATGCGATGTCGGAGATTAAGAAAGTATTCACACCCGAATTTCGTAACCGTTTAGATAACATCATCTGGTTTAATCGTTTGGATGAGCGTGTAATCCATCAAGTGGTTGATAAGTTTATTGTTGAACTACAAGCTCAACTCGATGCGAGAGGTGTATCGCTAGAGGTTTCTGAGGATGCTCGTCATTGGCTTGCTGTGAAAGGCTACGATATTGAGATGGGCGCTCGTCCTATGGGCCGCGTGATTCAGGATAAGCTGAAAAAGCCATTAGCGAATGAGTTGTTGTTTGGCTCGTTGGTCGATGGTGGCACAGTGAAAGTGGATTTAGATGGTGAAGAGCTTAAGTTTAAGTACATTGGTTCTCGTGAAGAAGCGGTTCACTAATCGGTAATCCCGATGCTTATCACCTAATAACAAAAGCACGCTGAGGCGTGCTTTCTTCTATGCATTGCATTTAATCCAGTTCTATAAGTAACAAAAAACGGAGCATTTAGCTCCGTTTTTTGTTGCGTTCGAAAATCAGAGATTAACGAGCACGGAAGACGATGCGGCCTTTAGTTAGGTCGTATGGAGTCATCTCTACAGTTACTTTGTCACCAGTAAGAATACGAATGTAGTTCTTACGCATTTTACCAGAGATGTGAGCTGTTACTACGTGGCCGTTTTCTAGCTCAACACGGAACATTGTGTTTGGAAGAGTATCAAGGACAGTGCCTTGCATCTCAATTACGTCTTCTTTAGCCATTTAATCCTCTTTAGAAACTTGGCGATTTTTAACGGACGCATTCTGCCGCTAAAAGATAAATATGTAAAGTTGGGGCGTATTCTACCCTTGCCAACGTTGATTTACTAGCTTTTGATGGCGCTCAAAGCGTACTTTGTAGTTCATTGCTGGGCATTCATCAATTTGATAACCCAAATATAACCATTGTTTCTGTGTGGCTTGGCAATATTGCAGTTGAAATAAAACGCCAAGTGTCCCGAGTGACAGATCTGACTCTGGATCATAAAAGGTATAAAAGGCGCTGGCACTGTTTTGTAAAATATCCGTCACCGCAATCGTGACCAGTTGTCCGTTTTGATAAATATGCAGGTATTGAGTATCTAGCCAACGACAAGCGGAAAAGGTTTCAAACTCCTGCTCGTTGGGAGGGTACATGCTGCCCTCTTTATGTCGCGCTTCAATATAGCGGGCATAGAGTGCAAACCAACCCGAATCCATGGTCGGTTTCAGCTGCCACTGAAAAGCGTGTGCCTTTTTGAGTAACCGCTTTTGGCTGGTTGATAGCTTGACTTGGTCAACAAAAACACGCAATGCTTGGCAGGAGTTGCAATTGTCACAGTGAGGTTTGTAAATGGTATCCCCACTGCGTCGAAAACCATTTGCGAGTAGAATTTCATAATTCTCAGGCGATTGCATGGCGGAGTCTAAAGTCACAGCGACACGTTCTTGCCTATCTTTTAAATAGCTACAAGGGTGGTTATTGGTTAAACCGATGCGTATTTGCTGTAAATCTGAGCTCATGGTTATCCTTCATTAGGCAAGGTGATCCACTGGGGTGTAAAGCAGCGCTCATCGACAGAGCTATCTCTAAAAGATAGCAAGGATTTGAGAAAATCGTCGCGCTCTAATTCGAAAGCTCCCAATGATGCCAGATGCGGATTCATCACCTGACAATCAATCAACTGTCCACCGTGTGATTGAAAATGCTGGCAAAAATACCAAAGCGCAATTTTTGATGCATTGGCTTTGATACTAAACATCGACTCACCGCAAAACATTTGGCCCATTTGTATGCCATAGAGTCCGCCGATCAATTTATCTTCTTGCCACACCTCAACCGAATGACAATGGCCTGAAGCCGCAAGGGCGAGGTAGGCGCTGCGCATCTCTTCATTTAGCCAAGTTTGATCTGCGGGTCTTACGTTGGCGCAACTTGTAATTACCTCTTTAGTTGCATGGTTAAGGCTTATTTTATATTGATGTTTTCGCTGGAATTTTTTAACGCTTTTAGCTGGAGAAAAAGTTTGTGGGTTAAACACAGCTCGCGGAGCGGGGCTCCACCAAAGAATAGGCTCTTGTGGGCCATACCAAGGAAAAATTCCGTGTCGATAAGCATTATAAATACGTTCTGGTTGTAAATCTCCACCAAACGCGAGCAGTCCATTTGGCTCTTCTAGCGCCTCATCAGCGGAAGGAAAAGAGAAATCATCAAGCGCAAGTTGAGGAAGGTAAATAGTCATGTTCGATCCGATCTGGGTTAACCATCAAGATAAGGCCACGGAATGAGGATAGTAGGGATTTTTCAATAGTTTGCCAATCATTACTATCAGGCCATATTTGTACTGGAGTTCGCTTTTATTTTTAGATAGGCTGCAAGTACGAAGAATTTTCATTTTCCCAGAGCAAACAGGAGCTCTTTGGAAGATGCAAGGAAACACAACTCGAATGGAAAGCCTCACGTTACAACCAATAAAAAAAATTAATGGGCAAGTCAATTTACCCGGTTCCAAAAGTGTCTCAAACCGAGCGCTACTGCTTGCCGCTCTGGCAAGTGGTACGACTAAGCTAACGAACTTGTTAGACAGTGACGACATTCGCCACATGCTCAACGCACTAGCAAAACTTGGTGTGGAGTATCGTTTGTCAGACGACAAAACGGTGTGTGAGATAAAAGGT
Organism: Vibrio sp. 1151_11; assembly: GCF_029478525.1. NCBI lineage: Bacteria > Pseudomonadati > Pseudomonadota > Gammaproteobacteria > Vibrionales > Vibrionaceae > Vibrio > Vibrio sp. 1151_11. Next base: position 208,000 of record NZ_SHMN01000002.1, read on the forward strand.
TTGGGTCGGCCTTTTAGCATAGAGCAATCTGTTGAGCTGTTTTTAGGTAATGCAGGGACGGCAATGCGTCCACTTGCGGCAGCATTAGTTCTTGGACAGGGTGAATTCATTTTGACTGGTGAGCCGAGGATGAAAGAGCGTCCAATCGGTCATCTCGTTACGGCGTTACGTGAAGCGGGCGCTGATATTGAGTACCTTGAAAACGAAGACTTCCCGCCGTTAAAAATTACGGCAACCGGCCTTAAAGCTGGAACCGTGGCGATTGACGGTTCAATCTCGAGTCAATTTTTGACCGCCTTTTTAATGGCTGCACCACTGTCTGATGGTGAAATGACGATCAACATCGTCGGTGACTTGGTCTCAAAGCCCTACATTGACATCACGTTACACATCATGGCGCAGTTTGGTGTAAAAGTGATCAACCATAACTACACTCAATTTGTGATCCCAGCTGGGCAATCGTATGTTTCTCCTGGGCAGTTTTTGGTGGAAGGAGATGCATCCTCTGCTTCTTACTTCCTCGCGGCGGCGGCTATCAAAGGTGGCGAAGTAAAAGTTACTGGTATTGGTAAAAACAGTATCCAAGGAGATATTCAATTTGCCGATGCGCTAGAAAAAATGGGCGCAGTCATCGAATGGGGGAATGATTATGTCATCGCTCGTCGTGGAGAGCTTAATGCGGTTGATCTCGATTTTAATCACATTCCTGATGCGGCTATGACCATTGCGACGACCGCATTATTTGCCAAAGGCACCACAGCCATTCGCAACGTATATAATTGGCGTGTTAAAGAAACTGATCGTTTAGCCGCAATGGCGACGGAGCTGCGTAAAGTGGGTGCAGAGGTTGAGGAAGGGGATGATTACATTATCATCACACCACCAACGTCATTACAGCATGCGGCAATCGACACTTATGACGATCATCGAATGGCGATGTGTTTTTCGCTGGTTGCACTGAGCGATACCGCAGTGACGATTAATGATCCTAAATGTACTTCGAAAACGTTTCCTGATTATTTTGAAAAGCTTGCGCAACTAAGCCACTAGGCATTGAGCGTTTAAACCCAATAATGAAAAGCCTCGAATGAGGCTTTTTTTCATCAAGAATTACGATTGAACGAGAGTAAATTGCTTTGATAAATGCAAGGCAAGGTACTTGAACATGTTAAATACCGCAGTGGTATTAGGTGTTGGCAGCCCCTTGTCGTCTAAAAAGTAGTTGCCTTTAAAAACTAATACATCCTCTTTTTCTTCAACGCTATCGGCGCGCATGCCAACGATATAAGCGTCATGCTCTTGAATGATTTGGTTTGCAATAAGTAACAAATCAAATTCAGTAATAGATTGTTTTTCGCTCATCTTTTACGGTCCTATGAGTAGATGTGCGAGGATAGTGCCGTAAAAGGGTAGGTAATTTCAATGATTTCAAATAGAATTCGGCGCAAAATTCGATGGAGTGGATTCTCAAGCTTTGACCAAAGAGAGAAGTCATGTCTAAGCTTAGTCAAGAAAGCCGATTTTTTATGCAATGAGAATGTGTGACTTACGGCATATTTCATTGGATTTATTTCGCGAACTGATAATACTCACTTTAGTATGAGCGCCAAAGCAGGTTTAGTAGAGTGCTGCAGCAATGAAAGTCAAGCTCACAAGTACCACAGGATTCGATTTTAAACTTCTCAATTTAGGTTGGAAAGCTGGCGGAGAATAGGCCACTGAGCTCTGGTTGCATTTTGACCAATTATTGAGTGGTTGAATTTTATTTTTAAAAAACATGTTGATCTTCTTGTTAACTGGCTCGATAGTAAAAAAAGAAGCAATAATTTAGAACGTCATGCGATTTACTTTCGCGTAATGATTAAGGGCATTTGAGTCAATTATGGGTAAATCACTCGTTATAGTGGAATCGCCAGCCAAGGCTAAAACGATCAATAAATATCTTGGTAAAGATTTTATTGTTAAGTCGAGCGTAGGGCATGTTCGTGATCTTCCAACCGCAGGTCAAAGTACCGCTAAAAAAGCAACGCCTAGTTCTTCTTCAAAGAACCTTAGCGCTGAAGAGAAAGCACGCTTGAAAAGCGAGAAAGACCGCAGTTCGTTAATTAAGAAGATGGGCATCGACCCTTATCACGGCTGGGAAGCGAATTACCAAATTTTGCCGGGTAAAGAAAAAGTAGTGGCGGAATTGCAAAAGCTTGCCAAAGATGCCGACTGCATTTATCTCGCAACCGATTTGGACCGCGAAGGAGAGGCCATCGCTTGGCACCTTCGTGAGATCATCGGTGGCGATGAACAGCGATACAAACGAGTTGTATTTAACGAAATTACTAAAAATGCAATCCAACAGGCCTTCCAAACGCCGGGTGAATTGAATATCGACGGTGTAAACGCCCAACAAGCGCGCCGTTTCATGGACCGTGTGGTGGGTTTTATGGTCTCTCCATTACTTTGGAAAAAAGTGGCGCGTGGCTTGTCTGCGGGTCGCGTCCAATCGGTGGCGGTGAAATTACTTGTTGAGCGTGAGCGTGAAATTAACGCGTTTGTCCCTGAAGAGTTCTGGGATATCCATGCTGATACGAAAACGCAAGATAAAACGGATTTCCGTCTGTTGGTCGCGCAAAAAAATGATGTAGCGTTTAAGCCTGTCAACGAAGCGGAAGCTAAATCAGCGGTTTCGATTTTAGAAAAAGCTTCTTACGAAGTGTGTAAACGTGAAGACCGCCCAACCAGCAGTAAACCTTCCGCTCCTTTTATCACCTCGACGTTACAGCAAGCAGCCAGTACTCGCTTGGGTTACGGAGTGAAGAAAACGATGATGCTAGCTCAGCGCTTGTATGAGGCGGGTTACATCACTTATATGCGTACCGATTCAACCAACTTAAGTGCTGAAGCGGTCGAAGCGGTTCGCAGCTATATTGGGAGTGAGTTTGGACAAGCTTACTTACCTGAGAATCCGTTAGCTTATGGAAGTAAGCAGGGCGCTCAAGAAGCGCACGAAGCGATTCGTCCATCCAGTGTGGATGTTAAAGCCGATGATTTACAAGGTATGGAAGCGGATGCTCATAAGCTATACGCGCTAATCTGGAATCAGTTTGTTGCTTGCCAAATGACGCCAGCTCAATACGATTCGACCACTGTGAGCGTGAAAGCGGCAGAATTTACCCTTAAGGCGAAAGGTCGCATCCTTAAATTTGATGGTTGGACACGAGTTCAACGTCCAATGGGTAAGAATGAAGACCAAATTTTACCTCCAGTGAAAGTGGGCGAAACGTTGTTATTGCAAACGTTAGATCCAAAACAACATTTCACTAAGCCACCGGCACGTTATACGGAAGCTGCGCTGGTAAAAGAGCTTGAAAAGCGTGGTATAGGCCGACCATCGACGTATGCATCTATCATCTCTACCATTCAAGATCGCGGCTATGTGAAAGTGGATCAGCGACGTTTTTATGCTGAGAAAATGGGTGAAATCGTCACTGATCGCCTGGATGACAGTTTCAATGACTTGATGAACTATGACTTCACCGCGCGAATGGAAGAAAAGCTGGACCAAATTGCAGCAGGATCTGCAAATTGGAAAGGAGTCTTGGACGATTTCTTTAAAGATTTCACTGCAGATTTAGAAACGGCTGAACTGGATGAAGAACAAGGTGGTATGAAACCCAACCACATCGTGATGACCGACATTCAATGTCCGACATGTTCACGTCCAATGGGAATTCGTACAGCCTCTACAGGGGTGTTCCTCGGTTGCTCTGGTTATGCACTGCCACCTAAAGAGCGTTGTAAAACCACCATTAACCTAGGTGACGAAGAAGGCGTCATCAATGTCTTGGAAGAAGATGTTGAAACAGCTGCACTGCGCGCTAAAAAACGTTGTCCTATCTGTGAAACGGCGATGGATGCGTACCTAATCGATGACACACGTAAAATGCATGTGTGCGGGAACAATCCGAACTGCGAAGGTTACGTTGTAGAATTCGGTGAGTTTAAAGTTAGAGGCTATGATGGCCCAGTTGTCGAGTGTGACAAGTGTGGGTCAAACATGGTACTGAAAAATGGCCGTTTTGGTAAGTACATGGATTGCACCAGCGATGACTGTAAAAATACGCGTAAGATCTTAAGAAGCGGCGAAGTTGCTCCACCAAAAGAAGATCCTATCCATTTCCCTGAATTGCCTTGTGAAAACTCGGATGCGTATTTTGTACTGCGTGATGGCGCTTCAGGCCTGTTTCTTGCGGCGAGCAATTTCCCGAAATCTCGCGAGACACGTGCGCCATTGGTTGAAGAATTGGCTCGTTTTAAAGAGCGCCTAGCACCAAAGTATCAATACTTAGCGGATGCGCCTGCACATGATCCTGATGGTGTGGCGGCGGTTGTACGCTTTAGTCGTAAGTCAAAAGAACACTATGTACGCACTGAGATAGAGGGTAAACCCTCAGGTTGGACGGCGTTGTTCGATAATGGGCGGTGGGAAATTACCGATAAGCGTAAAAACGCTAAAAAATAGCCTTTAATGTGATCAATGCGAAAAGGTAGCCTTCGGGCTACTTTTTTTTGGCTGGAGTTTGAGCAAGTTCAATTATTCATATAATTCATAGTGAATTTATCGCCAATATTTTGACATTTGTCGAGTAAGACAGTAATGATGAACTATCCACAAGCGATACGAGGTATTGTCGGATGTTAAGAACCATTCTCATAAAACTAATCTATTCTGTCAGCACCTTGCTATCAGCTCATGCTACTTAATAACTGAAATCAAAATATTTGGTTTAATTAATACTTATGTCTTTAACCTAGTAAACATAGCGTCATAAATTCGTTGTATTTTTAATAAAAAGAGAGTGTATATAAAATTAAGAATGCATCAATAAAGTGAATAAAAATGATTAGTTAATACATTGTTATGTTTATATGTTACACCGAGCTGTAAATGTGAGCTAGGTTAGGAGTTAGCAAACTAAAGGGTTCAGACAAGTCAGAACAGCGTATTTAAAATTGTATTATTTCTTTAATTCGATAACGTATAAACAACCGATTGCATTTAGGGTGGTGAGGGAGTTTCATACAGCCCACTGCAAGTGGTCAATAAGGATAGCATCCATACATCCCCTGTAAATTAAGGTATGGAATGCAAATATAAGAATGAAATAAGGAGAATTAAAATGGCTGGTGTTTTAGGAATGATCCTTGCTGGTGGCGAAGGCTCGCGCTTGATGCCTTTAACGGAATCTCGTAGTAAACCTGCAGTGCCATTTGGTGGCAGTTATCGTTTAATCGATTTTGCTTTGAATAATTTTGTAAACGCGGATTTGATGCGTATCTACGTGCTTACACAATTTAAATCACAATCGTTGTATTTACATATGAAGAAAGGCTGGAACCTTTCGGGCATCACTGATCGGTTTATCGATTCAATCCCCGCACAGATGCGTGATGGCAAGCGCTGGTACGAAGGTACTGCGGATGCTATCTACCAGAATATTCGTTTTATTGAACTCTCTACCCCCGACCAAGTATGTATTTTTGGCTCTGATCATATCTATAAAATGGATATCCGCCAGATGCTCGATTTCCATAAACGTGTAGACGCAAAACTGACCGTTTCTGCGCTGAGAATGCCGCTGAAAGAAGCGTCTCAGTTTGGTGTGATTGAAGTTGATGAAGCCGGAAAAATGGTCGGTTTTGAAGAAAAACCTTCCAACCCTAAAGCGATCCCTGGGCACCCAGACCTTGCACTTGTTTCTATGGGTAACTATATATTCGATACAGATAAACTCTGTGCAGAACTGCGTCGTGATGCTGAAGATAATCATTCCAGCCATGATTTTGGCAAAGATATTATTCCTAAACTTTTCCCGGAAGGAGAGGTTTATGTCTATGATTTTTCAACCAATAAAATCAAAGGCGAAAAAGACACAACTTACTGGCGTGATGTTGGTACGATTGAGGCCTACTGGGCAGCGCACATGGATCTATTAGAGCATGATGCCGATTTTTCGTTGTATAACCGTAGCTGGCCTCTCCACACTTATTATCCACCGTTGCCACCTGCAACCTTTGTTGATTCACACGATCGTAAAGTACAGATCACCGACAGCTTGATCTCCGGCGGAAGCTACATTCAAGGTGCGAAGATTTATAAATCGGTACTAGGTTACCGCAGTAACATTGGAGCCAACACTTTAGTGAGTGAATCCGTGATCCTCGGTGATGTTAAAATTGGTGAAGGATGTACAATTAAGCGTACGATTATTGATAAAAATGTCGAAATAGCACCAGGTACTATCATTGGTGAAGATTTAGAACTCGATAGACAACGTTTCCATGTTTCTGATGAGGGCATCGTTGTTATCGCAAAAGGAACAAAAGTTGGATTCTAGAATGGAAAAAATCGATGTTTGGTTTACCGTTTCAGAAGCTCAAGGTTTGATCAAAAGTGGTGGTTTGGCCGATGTGGCCAAAGCACTGCCTAAAGCACTGCAAGAGTTAGGTCATCAGGTAGCTATTGTGCTACCTGCTTATCGTTCTATATTGGGCATTTCAGATGCTCCTGTTGTGCTAGAAACTGAGCTTACCCATTGGCCTCATACTTCATATCTGGTCCGCCAGATGGAGCTAGATGGAGTGGCCGTGTACTTAATTGAATGTGAACAATATTTTGGCCGAGCACAAATGTATGGCGAGAATAACCAAGCGTATGCTGATAATGGTGAGCGTTTTGGTTTCTTTTCAGCAGCTAGCCTAGATGTTTTACCTAAGCTCGGTAAAAAACCACAGATTATCCATGCAAATGATTGGCATACAGGGTTGGTTCCATTTTTGTTGAAAACGCGTTACCAGCATGACGCTTATTTTTCTGATATTAAAAGCGTATTGACCGTTCACAACGCGATTTTTAAAGGTATTTTTTCTTATCATCAATTAGAGATCATCCCAGAATTGAACTTATCTGGCATGGAATTTTTACGCTACGGACACGATCACGTCAGTATGCTAAGAGCAGGGATTGCCTTTGCTGACAAAATCAATGCCGTTAGCCCTAATTATGCTTCCGAGCTGCTAACACCGCTTGGCTCTCATGGGTTAGTAGATGATTTTGTTCACCGAGCTAGAGATTTGCACGGCATCGTTAATGGGTGTGATTATAGCGAGTGGGATCCACAAAACGATGAATTTCTTCCTCTTGGCTACTGTGATGAAGCTGAATCACTTCAAGCGGGCAAACGGGCGAGTAAGCGTATGTTGCAAGAGGAGCTGCAATTACCTCAGCGTGACTTGCCTTTGTTTGGGATGGTTTGTCGACTCACCCACCAAAAAGGTTTCCACTACATTTTACCTATACTAGAGTCGTTCTTACGCAATGATGCTCAGCTCATTATTGTTGGCACAGGAGAGCCTGAAGTTGCTGTTCAGCTACATAAAATGGCGGCGAAGCATGCTGATAAATTTGCGTTTGTTGAAGCTTATAGCAATCGTTTTGCACATTTGGTTGAAGCCGGTTCTGATTTCTTCTTAATGCCTTCAGAATTTGAAGCTTGCGGTTTGAATCAGATCTACAGCATGGCTTATGGCACGCTGCCCATCGTTCGTGAAGTTGGTGGTTTAAAAGACACCGTGCGTGATTATGATAAGTTTCCTGAAGAAGCGACCGGCTTTGGTTTTCATGATCCTTCTCCAGAAGCACTGCTTATTGCAATGCAGCGAGCGATGCTGTTTTATCTTCAACATCCCGAAACTATGTTGGAGGTTCAGCAGAGGGCGATGCGACAAAATTTTAGCTGGCAGGATTCAGCGAAAGAGTACATCAAGATGTATCATCTCGCGTTTCATGACTGATGTTTTTATAACAAGTAAGGCGCTTTGGCGCCTTACTTGTTTAGCCGAACGAGCCCGCATGATTTTTTGCTATTCAGCCCCCGTTTTGTGGTAGTCTTGCGTTTCTCAAATTGAAGCTGATTAACGGTTTTGTATGTCTCATAGCCTACTTTTCCATAAGACCTACCTGCATCCCACCAGTGATGAATGGGTTGTTTTTGTGCATGGTGCAGGTGGAAGTTCATCCATCTGGTTTAAGCAAATCAAAGCGTACCGTGAGCATTTCAACCTGTTATTAGTTGATTTACGAGGTCATGGCAAGTCAAACCAACTGTTTAAAGAGTTGATGGCAAATCGTTACACGTTTAAATCCGTCACTCTTGATATTCTCAAAGTGCTCGATCATTTGAAAATTCAGTCTGCCCATTTTGTTGGAATGTCACTCGGCACCATTATTGTGCGTAATCTTGCTGAAATAGCGACTGGGCGAGTTTGCTCTATGGTTTTGGGCGGAGCGATAACCCGTTTGAATGTGCGCTCTCAAGTGCTCGTAAAGTTGGGTAATTTGAGTAAACACATCATTCCTTACATGTGGCTTTATCGTCTGTTTGCTTACATTGTGATGCCACAACGCAACCAAAAAGAGTCACGGCATCTTTTTATTCGAGAAGCGAAGAAGCTGTGCCAAAAAGAGTTTAAACGCTGGTTTATGCTGACTTCCGAAGTCAATCCTCTGATGAAATGTTTCAAAGAGAAAGAGCTGCCCATTCCCACTCTTTATCTTATGGGAGAGAGAGACTATATGTTCATTCAACCCGTTAAAGACATGGTGGCAATGCATAGACAAAGTGTGTTATTAGAAATCCCAGATTGCGGCCACGTGTGTAATGTTGAACAATCTGAGATGTTTAACCACCACTCAATTGAGTTCATCCGCCAGCATCAGACTCGTTAGTCTGAATCTAAACAACCGCAGTACCAGCAGGCTGCAAACTGCGGCCCATTTTCCTCGTTGCACTGTCCACAAACCCAGTTAGGTTCTTCGTTTATCTCTTCTATCTGATAGGCCAATAATTGTGCTTGAGCCTCGGCGATTTGAGCTTCATCCAACAGCCATATATAGGGCAAGGTTTCTTCTGAAAAAGGGAGCTCTCCACCTAAGCCGTATAAGTTATCGCCTCTCACTTCACAGCGAATATTGAATTGCTGTAAATACTGACAAACTATATATGCCTCTATCGGGTGGTTTGAAACACAAATTTTCATCATTATTCACTTCAGGCGGATGTTGGGTTTTTGTTCAATCTGGCCATAATCCACTTGGTGAGAATAGGAAAAAGACCTAATAGAGCAAATGAAAGCAAAACCGAAGGAGATACAATACCGGATAAGCTTTCAATTTCAGCTAGTTGAGTACCAGCATTCAGATAAACGGCAGTGCCGGGCAGCATACCGAGTTGGCTAATCAGGTAAAAGCGAGCGGTTGATATGGGTGTTAGGCCCATCAATAAATTAATCAAGAAAAAAGGGAAAACCGGAATTAAGCGCAGTGAGAATAGATAAAATGCCCCATCTTTTGCAACGCCTTGATTAATCGTTTGCAGCTTTTGACCAAATTTTGTTTGAATCCATTCACGCAGTAAGAAACGGCTACTCAAAAAGGCGATAGTTGCGCCTATGGTGCTGGCAAAGGAGACAAGCAGTAAGCTAGTCCAAAAACCAAACAGCGCAGCACCCAGTAACGTGACGACCGCCGCTCCTGGGATAGAGAAAGCCGTGAGCACAATATAGAGTGAGAAATAGATCAAAGCAGCGCTGATCACGTTTTGGCTAATGTATTCGTTTAATAGCATTTGCTGTGCTTTGGCATTATCTAACGTTAGATAGTGGCCAAAATTTACAATCAAAAAGACAATAAAGGCAAATAAAGCCAAGCCTAAGAGAAGTTTTTTATTCATGGTATTCCTCAAAACGACATATTTTACTAGATATAGTGAAGAAGACAGAGGAAGTCGAATTTATATTTCAAAACGGGATGAAAAAAAACGCTCGCATGGTGATACGAGCGTATTTGATTATTTAATCGAGATATTTATTTACTCGGAGGTTAAAGGCTTTTCGCTAATTCATCGCGTCGAGATTGTGGGATAACCGACCAATGCTTGCCTTCAATCGCACCTTCAAGGGCCCATAGCAATTCAAGACTGATTGAAGAAGAATGGGTTTGCTGAATCGCTTTATAGGCTTCCAAAGCCCCCTTTGTATGCAAATCCGTTACAGATTCTATTCCTGCTTTCTTAAGCATACGTTCGGTGGCGAGTCGAAGGTTCGGGAGATCTTTTAGGCGTTCTGGCTTCGTTTGGGCTTGAACTTCTCGTTCTTGTTTGGCGATTTCGAGTGCGACAGCAGCATCTCGTAAAATAAGCGAAGGGTTTTCCCAACAATTGTCAGGTAATGCGAAGTATTTTGTGACGACAGGGAACCCACGTTTTTTATAGATATAGGGCTCATAGCCTTGCTCTTTAAAGCGAGAGGTTGATAGATCGTCTGCGCGAATATGAAGTTTATCGTTTACGACCAAAGCAAACATGGTGTCATCGACAAAAATGCCGAAGCCGCCAAACATTGAACGAGACTTAACGCGTCCAAGTTGTTCGAAGAGTCGCATTGAATCTTTAAGTACTGGTTTATCCATGCTGTAAATTCTCGGTGTATGGGAAAAACGCCACCAAAATCAGGTCCGAGAGATTAGCAAACTTATGCAGAAAGAGTGTCAGTAAGGGGTAAACTTAACGTTTGCATATTTGCCATCGGCAACCCCGCTACCTACCGAATAGTCGGTTTAGGCCGGAGGCTTTGCGTCCCATCTTTTCAAATGGTTTGCCCTGTGCGTGACTTCTAATAGTAAGAATATATAAATTTTTGGATGAGCATCACGTTTATTTATTATTTGCGTGATGCTCATTCCAAATTTACTATTATTTAATACGGCGTTCTGTCTCGAATATAGGAAAATCCCTAAAATTGACATTTGTCGCTTGCTTTAAATAATGACACTATTTCGTTATGTTTTTTACTGTGTTGCGTTCAACAATCTCGGGATGCATCTCAAACACACGACGTTCATGCTCTTTGTCTTTAATGCGTTCCAATAGGATTTCAAAGGCGTTTTTCCCTACTCGTCGTTTTGGCTGGTGAACCGTGGTTAACGGTGGCGAGAAATATTCAGCAAGTTCAATATTGTCATAACCAATAACAGACATGTCATCAGGAATACGGATGCCTTTTTGTTGCAAGCGACTCATTAAACCGAGAGCCATTGTATCGTTAAAGCAAAAAACAGCCGTTGGGCGCTTGTCCATGGCGGCGATCTTGTCGGCGGCGAGAACCGCCGTATCACATTCGAAATTACCTTCTAAAATCCAATCGTCATGCGCTTTAAGGCCTGCTTCGGCAAGCGCACGCTTAAACCCTTGAATTCGCTCTTGGCACGCCGCTTTTTCGAAGTGTCCACTTAAGCAAGCAATGTCAGTATGTCCATGATCAATAAGGTATTTGGTCGCGAGATATCCGCCTTCCTCTGAGTTATCAATAATTTTATCGGCTTGAGAACTTTCAGGGCCCCAGTCCATGATAACTTTCGGAATGTCTGAATGACGATCAAGCATCTCAAGCAGTTCTTGGGTGAGGTCCGAGCACATGACCAACATACCATCGACACGTTTTTCCGCTAGCATGCGGATGTAGTCGCGTTGCTTCTCGTAAATACCGCCGGTATTGCACAAAATAAGTGTGTAGCCTTGGCGGTAGCAGTAGCTTTCAACACCATCGATAACCTCAGAAAAAAATAAGTTTGTCGATTGGGTCACTAACATACCAATGGTACGGGTGGTGTTGCATTTTAAGCTGCGAGCGACTGCACTTGGTGCATAGTTAAGCTCTGATACCGCTTCCATCACTCGTTCTTGGGTTGCTTCAGCCACAAAGCGAGTTTTATTGATTACATGCGATACCGTGGTGGTTGATACGCCAGCTAAGCGTGCAACGTCTTTAATCGTAGCCATAAATTCTCTGTCCTGTCGATAACTGCTGAAAGTGATAGTCACGAAGAGCAATTCAGCGGTATTAGGCCTATCGGTGTTATATTGAAGCCTAAAAGTAGTAAAAACACAAAAACCGCCTCTAATCAGCGGTTGCATCTTAAATTCATTTTTTATCGTTTGCGGTCAAGATTCTAGTCCGCAAATGTCCATCAAGCAACGAAAAATCCACCGAATAAATCGGTCAACAGTCACAATTGACCGATTTAGTAATAGGTATTAACTAGGTTATCTCATTAGTTTGATAAATAGTCGCGGTCTAAGTGAAGAAACGCGACCAACAATTCGCTTGCGGCACCGTAAAAACCAAATTGATCAATTTGTTGGCAGCGAAGATGGAATTGTGGGATCCAAGAGAGCAAATGTTGTTCAATAAAATCACACTGCTGTGTAAAGGCTTGTTCAAGGTGTGTCTCTTGTTCAAGCTCATTGGAGCGAATGATCAAGTTACCTAAGAAATCCAGTTCAATCGCAATGTGGTCGGCGGGTTCGTTGAGTGTATCGTTGACTGCAATGTGATGGGCTGCCATCAAATCCGACATTGCTCTGGCTGGTTCGTCATTGAGCAACCCTGATTTTCCAATGTAAATTGAGGCATAGGGTAGCGCGGACTCCTTATTGGATTTTAAAAAAAGATCACAGAAATCGGCTGCGAGCTCAAGCTGTGCGTCTTCTTTGTCTTGCAATCGGTTCAGTGCATCAACTAATTTATCAATGGCAGGTTTAAGTGTCACGTTTTCTGCTAATCCTGAAAGAAATGTGCGAATAGCGGGCGTATAGTATTGCTCTAATTCATGCTCCGAAAGTTCTTTCACAAATAAGCTCGAAAGCCACCAATAAATCTCGGCACGCTGTTCATTAAAAGCTTTGATGTCTTGCATGGTATTGGCTCTCCAAGGGGTGGTTTTGCGACAATCGTTTTTAAAAAGTAATTGATCTAAGTGTAACTAATAAAAATGAATAGCAGTCGCTAAGAAAATGAAAAAATATGAGTGATTTTTTCATTAAGTTAATGGATGTCTGGAAGGTTGTTTTGAATCAATAAACTCTCATCTTTCTTAATTTTAAAAGTGATACGACTAGAATTATGACTATTTATGAATAGAATGGCTTTGTACAGAATCTCGAGCCGAGGTTTGAACATTTCTATAGAGTAAAGTGGTGTAAATGAGCTATCACGTATTAGTAGTTGAAGATGATGCAGTCACTCGCAGCAAGCTAGCTGGATACTTTCAAAGCGAAGGTTATATGGTAACGCAAGCGGAAAGCGGTACTCAGATGAGAGATGCTTTGAAAAACAGCGCGATAGATCTGATTATGCTAGACATTAATTTACCCGGTGAAGATGGTTTAATGTTAACGCGTGAGCTACGCAGCCAATCTGATATTGGCATCATATTAGTGACAGGGCGCACGGATAGCATTGATAAGATTGTTGGTCTTGAAATGGGGGCCGATGATTACGTAACGAAACCTTTTGAATTGCGCGAGTTGCTGGTGAGAGTGAAAAACTTGCTGTGGCGGATCTCGACCGCAAAAAACAAACTGAACGAAGAGAGCGGTGTATCTCACAATACGAATTTAGTGCGCTTTAGCGAGTGGACCTTTGATATCCAGCGCCGAGCGCTGAGCCGTAATGGTGAGCCCGTAAAACTGACCAAAGCGGAATATGAGCTATTAGTTGCCTTGTCGTCATATCCGAATCAAGTCCTTAGCCGTGAACGTATTTTAAATATGATCAGCCATCGTGTGGATGCACCTAACGATCGAACGATTGATGTACTGATTCGACGCATGAGGGCGAAGATGGAGTTTGATCCCAAGAATCCGCAAATCTTTGTGACTGTGCACGGTGAAGGTTATATGTTCGCTGGTGATTAGCTGAGTGGTCGCGTGTGTAAAATTGGCGTTGGGCCGTACCTTTTTATTCCCATGATTTTTTGTAGCCGCGATTATCAAGAAAAACGGAGCACATAAGTGGCTCCGTTTTGGGTTGAATACAATTGCTAATTGCTATTGATGTCCAACTCTGTATCGCCATGCCCGGAGGCCCAATCACGTAAGTCTTGCCACAGCAGCCCTAACGTTTCATACCAGTAACGCTCAGTTTGTTCTAAATAACGCGCTCGAGGAGCGTATTTTTCCCAAGGTTGCTCAATATTCGTTTGCGCTAAGAAATTGGTTGGCGCAGGTATTGGGTCAATACCTGCAGAATTAAACTCTTTTAACGCTCTTTCCATATGACTGGCTGACGTTACCAAAACCAGCCTACGCTGTTGAACAAAGGCGGCGGCTTGTCGTGCTTCTTCCCAAGTATCTTTAGCTGTTTCTAGCAAAATAATATCGGATTTATTCACTCCAAGCGCGAGTGCCACCACGGCTAGCATGCGCGCATGGCTAAATTCCGACCCGCCAGAGTAGCCTGATAAAATCAACTTTGAGCCGGGGTACATACGCATGACACGTATGCCTTCGTTTAAGCGTACCAACGCAGTGCGGCTGAGTTCCGAGGTCGGCGGGATTTGGTCATCCACTACGTGGCCGCTACCTAAAACCATCACATAATCGATGGTGCCATCAACGGGGAGAAAAGCCGAGTATTGTCTTTCCAAAGGCATTAACATGCGCGTTGCAAAGGGTTGGAAAGAGATAAGAAATATCCCCACTAAAGAGAAGAGGACAAACATACAGCCAGTCTTACGTCTGACGGTGAACATTATGAGCATTAATCCGACAAAACCGAGGATTAGCATCGCCGGAAGAGGCATTAATAATGAGGAAACAACTTTTTTCAGCTCAAACATATACAAAATAGTCCGAAAAAACACCACTTGATAATAAAAAGGAACAAAGCCCCTTTATTCCTGCCATTCCTATGACAGAATAGCAGCACGATTCGCTATCATAACTCAAGCCACTGTGACTGAAGACCGGAATTTCGACGATATTGCCCACAAATTTGCAAAAAACATATACGGCTCTGACAAAGGTGAAATTCGTCAAGTCATTGTTTGGCAAGATCTTGAGCAACTGCTCGCTTTGTTGAGCAACCACCCAAAACCTTTGCAAGTGCTTGATGCGGGCGGCGGTTTGGCACAAATGTCACAAAAAATAGCCAAGCTTGGACACCAAATCACGCTGTGTGATTTATCCTCTGAAATGCTTCAACTTGCGGAACAAGAGATCCGCAAAAATGGTCTGCTTGAGCAGTATCGGTTGGTACATTCCCCCGTGCAATCCATCCAATCGCACCTTAGTGCGCCAGTGGATGTGTTGTTGTTTCACGCGGTGATGGAATGGTTAGCCGAGCCAAAACCCGCATTGCAGAATTTGTTAGCTCAAGTTAGGCCAGGTGGTATGGCATCAATCATGTTCTATAACCATCATGGCTTGGTGTACAAAAATGTTGTCTGTGGCAACATTCCCCATGTATTGGAGGGTATGCCGCATCGCAAGCGGTTTAAGCTCCAGCCTCAGCAAGGGCTAAAACCTGAAGAAGTGTATCAATGGATCGAAGAATCAGGATTTGAGATTTGTGGAAAATCGGGCATCCGATCATTCAGTGACTATATTGGGAATGTGAAAAATATGGGTGACTACCAATATGAAGATGTACTGGCACTCGAACAACAATTATGTAGACAAGAGCCGTACCTCTCGCTAGGTCGATACATTCATGTATGGGCGAAAAAGAAAATAGAGCAGGAATAACAATGAGTGAGATGACTCAGAACGCTGCACAGCAACCTATTGATGAATTGGTTAGCTGGGTAAAGCAGCATGATTTCTCATTGAACCTGACGACAGAACGACTGGCGTTCCTTATTGCCATCGCAGTATTGAGTAACGAAAGGTTTGATGAAGAATTAGGTGAAGGTGAGTTACACGATGCGTTTGCCATCGTAACTCGCTTATTTGAAGAAACCGGTGAAGCCTCCGCGTTTCGTGCCAATAATGCGATCAATGAGTTGGTAAAACAGCGCTTAATGAGCCGCTTCACCAGCGAGATGACTGATGGCGTTAGCATTTACCGTTTATCACCGTTGGCTATTGGTATTACGGACTACTACGTCCGCCATAGAGAGTTTTCCAAGCTGAAGCTCTCAATTCAGCTTTCTATGGTCGCCGATGAAATGGCAAAGGCGATTGAAGCCGCGAATAAAGGTGGTACCTCAGGGCATTGGAAAAAGAACGTCTACGGCGTATTAAAATACTCGGTAGGGGAAATTTTTGATCGTATCGATTTAAACCAACGTGTGATGGACGAGCAGCAGCAATCGGTCAAACTGCAAATCGCAGAGTTGCTGAATAAAGATTGGCGTGAAGCGATCAACAACTGTGAATCGTTATTGTCTGAAACCTCTTCAACGCTGCGTGAACTGCAAGACACTTTACAAGCGGCGGGGGATGAGCTGCAAACGCAAATTTTGGATATCCAAGAATTGGTTTATGGCGAAGCTGAACTCGAATTTATTGAAGAAATCCTGTTTGGATTACAGATGAAACTTGATCGCATCACCAGTTGGGGACAACAAGCGATCGATCTCTGGATTGGCTACGACCGACATGTCCATAAATTCATTCGTACCGCCATTGATATGGACCAAAACCGAGCGTTTAGCCAGCGTTTACGTCAATCACTGAGCGACTATTTTGACGCGCCTTGGTATCTCACTTATGCCGATGCTGAGCGTTTAACCGACCTTCGTGATGAAGCTCTCGTCTTAAGAGATGATGAGGTGATGGGGCAAGTGCCTCCAGAAGTGGAGTACGAAGAGTTCCAGCAAGTCAATGATGAGCTCTCCTTGCGTATCGGCAGCATGCTCAAAGGTCATAAAGATCAAGGGATGCCAATTGATTTAGGACGAGTACTGAGAGACTACCTCGCCACTCATCCCCATACACATCATTTTGATTTAGCGCGAATTATTGTTGATCAAGCGGTGAGGCTTGGCTACTCAGAGCAAGATTACCAAGCCATCCAACCTGACTGGCAAGCGATCAACGATTTTGGTGCAAAGGTACAAGCAAATGTCATCGACAGATATTAATGAATACATGCCAGAAAATCTGGCTAAAGCGATTTCAAATCCTTTATTTCCTGCTCTAGATAGCCAGCTTCGAGCTGGGCGTCATGTTTCTAGTGATGATTTGGATAATCACACCTTTTTATTGGATTTTGAGCCCGATTTAGCGCTGTTTTACCAACGCTATAACACCGAATTAGTCAAAGCGCCGGAAGGCTTTTTTTACCTGCGTCCTCGTTCTACTGCTTTAATCAATCGTAGCGTGCTGTCTGAGTTGGATATGCTGGTCGGCAAAGTGCTCTGTTTTCTTTATTTGAGTCCTGAACGCCTTGCGCACGAAGGCATCTTTACTAATCAAGAATTGTACGAAGAGCTACTGTCTCTGGCCGATGAAAAAAAACTGATGAAGCTCGTCACCAACCGAGCCAGCGGTTCAGACTTAGATAAAGAAAAGCTGTTTGAAAAAGTGCGTACCTCACTGCGTCGTTTACGTCGTTTGGGGATGATCATCCATTTAGGTGATACCAATAAATTCCGCATTAGCGAAGCCGTATTTCGTTTTGGTGCCGATGTGCGCATTGGTGACGACATGCGTGAAGCGCAACTGCGTTTGATCCGCGATGGTGAAGCGGTTGTCCACGCCCAAGAACCGAATCAAGGCAGCTTGCTGGATAACGAAGACGAGATTGAAGAACAAAATGTTAACGAGCAAACAGAATGGGAAGGTGAAGCATGATTGAGAGAGGTAAATATCAATCGCTAACCATGATCAATTGGAACGGCTTTTTTGCTCGTACTTTTGATATTGATGGATTAGTTACCACCTTGTCAGGCGGTAACGGTGCGGGCAAATCAACCACCATGGCGGCATTCATCACCACCTTGATCCCAGATCAAAGTTTGCTCCATTTTAGAAACACCACCGAAGCGGGCAGCTCACAAGCGTCTCGCGATAAAGGCTTATACGGTAAACTGCAAGCGGGCGCATGTTACGCCGCGTTGGATGTAGTGAATTCACGCAAACAGCGTTTACTGTTTGGCGTTAAGCTACAACAGGTGGCGGGGCGCGATAAAAAAGTGGATATCAAACCGTTTGTGATTCAAGGCTTGCCAAGCCATGTTAAACCAACCGATGTGCTGATTGAAAACGTCTCAGACAACCACGCGCGCGTGCGTCAACTCAATGAAGTGAAAGAGATTGTCGCGAAAATTGAAGGGGCGCATTTTAAAGCGTTTAGCTCCATTGTCGATTATCACGCGCAGATGTTTGAATTTGGCGTGGTGCCGAAAAAACTGCGTAACAGTAGTGACCGTTCAAAATTCTATCGCTTGATTGAGGCTTCTTTATACGGCGGTATTTCCAGTGCCATTACTCGCTCGTTGCGTGATTATCTGTTGCCACAAAATGGTGGTGTGAAGAAAGCATTCCAAGATATGGAATCGGCGTTACGTGAAAACCGCATGACGTTAGAAGCGATCAAAACCACGCAAGCGGATCGCGATCTCTTCAAGCACCTGATTACCGAATCGACAAATTACGTGGCCGCTGATTACATGCGCCACGCCAACGATCGCCACAATAAGCTAGAGCAAACGCTCGCGTTGCGTAACGAGTTATTCGGCTCTCGCCATACATTGATTGAGCAAAATCGATTACTCAATCAAGTTCAAGAAGAGCTTGAGCTGCTGTTAGAGCAAGAATCTACCTTAGAGCAAGATTACCAAGCCGCTTCTGATCACTTGCAACTGGTGCAAAACGCACTGCGTCAGCAAGAGAAAATTGAACGCTATCAAGAGGATTTGCAAGAGCTCACTATTCGCCTTGAAGAGCAGATGATGGTGGTGGAAGAGGCGCAAGAGCGCGTCATGATGGCTGAAGAGCAAGCGATTATCTCTGAAGATGAGGTCGATAGCTTAAAGAGTCAATTGGCCGATTACCAACAAGCATTAGATGTTCAACAAACGAGAGCCTTGCAATATCAACAAGCCGTACAGGCGCTCGATAAAGCCAAACAATTGCTAAATGATGATCAGTTAACACCAGAGCGTGCCCAAGCGCAGGTTTCTGATCTCAAGCATCAGCAAGACGCTAACACCACCACCTTATTAGCGTTAAAGCATAAATTGGACATGTCTTCGGCCGCGGTCGAACAGTTTGAGCAGGCACTGAAACTGGTGCGCAGTGTGGTGGGTGAAGTGCCTCGTCACGATGCGTCTCAGCATGCAAAAGCCATCATGCAGCAAGCGCGTAACGCCCAGCAAATTAGCCAAAATGAAGCACAGTGGTATGCACAGCAGCGAGATCTGGAACGCCGCTTAAATCAGCAGCAAGTGGCGCGTCAGTCCGTGGTTGAATACCAAAAGCAACACCATATTGACTTGCACGATGAGCTAACACTAGAGCAAGAGCGCGAGCGCCATGCCGCTCTGATTGAATCGCTGGAATATGAACAAGAAGTGCTGCGTGAACAGCGCAGTGAGCAGCGCCGTACCGAGCAAGATAAACAGGCTGAAATTCAACGACTGGAATCGATCGCTCCTACTTGGATTGCTGCCAACGATGCATTGCATACTTTACGCGAACAAAGTGGTGCAACATTAGAAAATAGCCAAGCTGTGATGGCGCAGATGCAACAAGTGCTTGAGCAAGAAAAAGCACAATCAATCGCTAAAGATAAGCTGGCAGAACGTCGCGCGCAGCTTGAAAACGAAATCGAGCGCTTGGCGTCTCCTGGTGGTTCAAATGATCCTCGCTTGAAAGGATTAGCGGATAGCTTAGGCGGCGTTTTACTGTCTGAAATTTACGATGACATCACGATTGACGATGCACCTTATTTCAGTGCCATGTACGGCCCGGCTCGCCATGCGATTGTGGTTTCGGATTTATCTGGCATCAAAGAGAAGCTGGTCGAGCTTGATGACTGCCCAGAAGATCTGTACATCATTGAAGGGGATGTCGATGCCTTTGATGATAGCTCGTTCAATGCTGACGAATTGGAAGGAGCGGTATGTGTTCAGCTCAATAACCGCCAAATGCGTTATTCTCGTTTACCTGAGATCCCACTCTTTGGCCGCGCCGCGCGTGAACAACGTTTAGAGTTACTGCGTAACGAGCGCGAAGAAGTGGTGGAAGAGCACTCGAAAGCGGCGTTTGATTCACAAAAACTGCAACGTCTATACCACAGCTTTAACCAATTTGTTGCTTCACACATCCAAGTTGCTTTTGAAGCCGATCCAGAACAAGCGTTGCAAGCTGCACGTGAGCAACGCAATCAACTGGTCCGTGTATTGGCTGAATTGGATGCAAAAGAACAGCAGCAACGCAACCAGTTACAGCTAAGCAAACACGCGTTAACGATGCTCGATAAGCTGGCTCCTAACATGTTGCTCATTGAAGATGAGGCATTGCAAGCACGTTTCGATGAAGCTGAGCTGAACATTAATCAATTGGCGGAAGCGAAAGCGTTTTTAAGCTCGCACGGTAAAGCCATCGCGGAGTTAGAGCAGCTTGCTTCAGCGCTTGAGGTTGACCCGCAGCAATTTGATGCACTCACTGCACAATATCAGCAAGCGGATCAGGCTCTTCAGACATTGAAAGTGCAGATCTTTGCACTCTCAGACGTGATTGAACGCCGCCACTATTTTAGCTATTCCGATTCGGTTGCTCTGCTCAGTAAAAGTAGCGAGCTAAGTGAGCAGCTCAAAAACAAATTGGTTGAGGCAGAAAGCGCCCGTACCCGTACTCGTGATGAGCTCAAACAGGCTCAAAGCCAAATGAACCAATATAACCAAGTGTTAGCGGCCTTAAAAAGCTCGCATCAA
Organism: Vibrio sp. 1151_11; assembly: GCF_029478525.1. Taxonomy (NCBI): domain Bacteria; kingdom Pseudomonadati; phylum Pseudomonadota; class Gammaproteobacteria; order Vibrionales; family Vibrionaceae; genus Vibrio; species Vibrio sp. 1151_11. Next base: position 228,773 of record NZ_SHMN01000002.1, read on the forward strand.
GCTAAGTTGGAAACGGTTCAAGAGTTCAAGCAGGAGCTACAAGAGTTTGGTGTGCATGCCGATGAAGGTGCGCAAGAGCGTGCTGAACGTCGTCGTGATGAATTGCAACAGCGTCTGCATGCCTCACGTACCCGTAAGAGCGAGTATGAACGTACACTGACCGCAACTGATCTTGAAATGAAAGCATTAGTTAAACGGTTGAAAAAGGTGCAGAAAGATTATCAAGATCTGCGCACATTTGTGGTGAATGCAAAAGCAGGGTGGTGCTCTGTATTACGTTTGGCGCGTGATCACGATGTTGAGCGCCGCTTGCATAAACGTGAGCTGGCGTATCTATCGGCCGATGAACTGCGTTCCATGTCGGATAAATCGTTGGGCGCGCTGCGTTTAGCCGTCGCAAACAATGACGACCTGCGCGATGCACTGCGTTTGTCGGAAGATAACGCACATCCAGAACGCAAAGTTTTGTTCTACATCGCCGTGTATCAACATCTGCGTGAGCGTATTCGCCAAGACATCATTCGCACTGATGATCCTGTTGAAGCGATTGAAGAGATGGAAGTGGAGCTTGCGCGTTTAACTGAAGAGTTGACTCAACGTGAAAACCGTTTAGCGATCAGCTCTGAATCGGTGGCCAGCATCATCAAAAAAACCATTCAACGTGAGCAAAATCGTATTCGGATGCTCAACCAAGGTTTGTCTAACATTAACTTTGGTCAGGTGAAAGGCGTTCGCCTTAACGTGAAAGTACGCGAGAGCCATGAAATCCTACTCGCGGGATTATCTGAAAAACAGAGTCAGCATAAAGATCTGTTTGAGAGCACTCGTTATACCTTCTCCGAAGCGATGGCGAAATTGTTCCAGCGTGTTAACCCACATATCGATATGGGGCAACGTTCACCGCAAGTATTGGGTGAAGAGCTATTGGATTACCGTAACTACTTAGAGTTGAGTGTTGAAGTAAATCGCGGATCCGATGGCTGGTTGCAAGCGGAATCGGGCGCGTTATCGACTGGTGAAGCGATTGGTACTGGGCAGTCTATTTTATTGATGGTAATTCAAAGTTGGGAAGAGGAATCTCGTCGTCTACGCAGTAAAGACATCGTTCCATGCCGTTTACTGTTTTTAGATGAAGCGGCGCGTTTGGATGCCAAATCCATCTCAACCTTGTTTGAACTGTGTGAGCGTCTGGACATGCAACTCTTGATTGCTGCGCCAGAGAACATTAGCCCTGAGAAAGGCACGACCTATAAATTAGTGCGCAAAGTGTTTAAAGATCACGAACACGTTCATGTGGTCGGTCTGCGAGGTTTTGGTCAAACTGAAAAACCAAAATCAGAAGCACAGCAGATGGCCGAAATGCTGTAAGCATCGCCTCCATCGCTAATAAAAAAGCCCAATACTCCTGATAGAGATTGGGCTTTTTAGTGATTAAATTTGGTGAGAGTTACTCGCTTAACTCACCAGAGCCGAATTGCTTAGCGGCATAAGCCACGCGTTCTTCTGGGCTAGGGTAGATAAGTTGCGATCCTAAACTTTCGATATGCTGCAAACGTGGCAGCAGCCCTGCGCCATTCGCTATCTGGATAGCAAGCCCTGGGCGAGCGTTCAGTTCAAGTACCATTGGTCCTTCTTCTTTATCCAACACCATGTCGGTTCCCATATAACCAAGGCCGGTCATTTCCCAAGCACTAGAGGCTAAGGTGAGTAGCTTTTTCCAATGTGGTACTTGCAACGTTGAGAGATCTTTGCCGGTATCTGGGTGCTCAGTGATGGGTAAATTAAACTGCACGGCTCGTACGGCTTTTCCTGTGGCAATATCAAGACCTACACCAACAGCGCCTTGGTGTAAGTTGGCTTTACCATCAGAAGCCGAAGTCGAAAGGCGCATCATCGCCATGACGGGGTAGCCCTTGAAGACAATAATGCGTACATCAGGCACACCTTCATAGCTAAAGCCTTCGAAACAATCGTCGAACTTAATCAGGTTTTCAACCACAGCCACATCATTTTTACCGCCTAGCGAAAATAGTCCTGCCAAGGCATTACTAATATGGCGCTCAACATCTTGCTGGTTGATGGTCGCACCAGAAGGTTTAGTGTACACACCATCCTTGTGCGACATAATCACTAAAATGCCTTTACCACCGCTTCCGCGCGCAGGCTTTATCACAAAGCCTGGCCACTCTTTAACCATGGCATGGATCGACTTCACATCCGCTTGATTACTGATCACACCAATCAGTTTTGGCACAGTACAACCCGCACGTTGCGCAATCAATTTGGTTTGTAACTTATCATCAACCAATGGGTATTTTGAGCGATCGTTATAGCGACCAATGTAGCTATGGTTACGCTTGTTCATGCCCATAATGCCTTTACGGCGTAGCTTAAATGGAGAAGTGTATTCGGATAATGAAAACATCTTTACTCCTCGGCTAACGGTTTAAAGCGGCGAAGTTCAGTTAAACGGTAGCCCGTATAGGTTCCCAATAGCAGAATGGCAGCCAATACGATCAGCTGTAAGCCAATAAAATTAAAGGTTAGGTGTTGGACATAAGAGTTAGTCATTGCTAAGTAGATTAAGATGGAAGTAAAGAGCGAGCCGCCACCTTGTAAAATCACCTCTTTTGCTCCTTCTTCTTCCCACAGAATCGACATACGTTCGATGGTCCAAGAGAGAATGATCATCGGGAAGAAGGTAATGGATAACCCTTCGGTCAGCCCGATCTTAAAGGCAACGACGGTAAAGACAGAGATGATGAGTATTACCGCAATGATGACCGCCGATATCCGTGCTACCAGTAGCAGGTTCAATTTCGATAAATAGCTACGAATGATCAAACCTGTTCCGACGATAAGCAGAAAGCCCACGATACCCGTCAGTAATTGAGTTTGAACAAACGCCACGGCGATCAGTACCGGCATGAAAGTACCTGAGGTCTTTAGCCCAATAATCACCCGCAAGAACACCACAATTAATGCGCCGATAGGAATCAACATGATGGTCTTGAACATCGCTTGCTCTTCAAGCGGCAAACTGTGAATAGAGAAGTTTAAGAGTTTGTCGGCCTCAATTTTATTATTGGTTGCTGTTTGAGGTGAAACATCTTGAGACAGCATAGTGAAGTGAACTTGGCTGTTTTGCCCACCCGTGACATCCAGCAGTGAAACGTTGGATTCATCCCAAACCAGTAGGTTAGGGTGGTTGGGCTGCGTACCCGTTTCAGGGTTAAAAAGTACCCACTGATCGCCATTCCATATTTCGTTCATGTGTTGAATCGTTTGACGGCGGCGACCATCTTCGAGCTGAATAACACCAACGACTTTATTGGGAATTTGAGAGTATGACAGCAGTTTTTGTGTGGCGTCCACTTTGCTCATTTTATTAAGCAGCAAAGAGGCGTTTTGGCTATCGGCGTCATTGAGGTTTTTAATCAGTTCGCGGGTAAAAGTGATGTTATCCGCCGAGCGTTGATTCGCTCGTTCAATTAATGCGATAGCCGCTGCTTCTTCTGGGCCATCAAAGGTTGGCTTAACCACATCACCCATCGGGGGGATAGGGTCCGCTTTCGCTTGAGGATCGACTAAAAATTGGCTTTTGTAGTAAATCGTTTGTGGGCCAGTTGCTTTGCGGATTGACCACTCAACACGTTTGCCCGTGTCAGTAGTAACGTAAGCTACGCCATAACCTGGTGATGATGACGATTCATTGATCAAAGTATATCCATCTTGAGTATGAGGCGCAGCTAAAGAGACTTTGGCTTCTTTGCCTAACGCATTGAATTCAACACGTGCTTCAATATCCCAAATTTGGCGAGTTTCCCCGGGTGTCCATGGCACCCCATAAGTTTGGTGGCGAACTACACTCAATGTAATGCCAGCCGCTATCAGTAACAAGACTGATAGATAAAATGGAACTCGTGACGTCATAAATATCCTTGCTGTTATTTGGTTTCGGTGTGGATGTATTTGCGACTGACATCGACTAGGGCGATATCACGAATAAACTCGCGGCCTAGAAGGATAGGATGGCTCATTTGAGAGCGATCAGCCAAGGTGAACTGTGCTTTTTCGTGAATACTGCCTAATTTTACCCACAGCTCAACAACGGCTCTGCGTTCCATTTCTTCATTGGTCGATTGGCGAATTTTAACGTAGCGAATAATAGGGGATTCTATCCAGTTCGTTTCATCTGTTGCTTTCTCACCATCGGAAAGGTGGAAACGCACCCAGTTCTTTCCGTTACGCTCAAATTCTTCAATATCAATGGCATTAAGCGAAGAAGTCGCGGCTCCTGTGTCAACACGCGCGTCAAATGTTTGTTTGATCGAATCAATCGTTACCTTTTCAACTTCACCTAAAATAACGTCATAGCGTGATTTTTGAATAGAGGTTGTAGCGACTGGAATTATCACATCATCATTACTGGTTGCTTCTACACGTTTTTGTTGGTTATTGGTCGTGGTCTGCTTAAGTTTGGTCAGTTTTTGATCGAGCTTTGATATTTGGTTTTCAAGGCTTTCAATGTAATCATTCTGGTTACTTAGCTGAAGCTCAAGGTTGGTCATTGTGTTGCTGAGGTTTGATTCGGCAGTTTGAATCGCTGCGAGGGTAGCTTGGTGGTATTGTTCACCATTGGTTAGAGTGCAACCTGACAGTAAGGCAATGGCAATGACGGGGGCTACAGACTTAAACATTTGCGACCTTATGTGTTTGTAATGAATACGGATAAACCGAAGTTTAGCTAACAAAATTTAGCTGATAAAAAAGGATGCGTACGGCATCCTTTGACAAGGGTAGTATTATACGCATAGCCAAGCGTTAAAACTGTGTCAATTATAGTTTTTTTGCTACCAAAATAGCGCGTCGTGGTGCGGGATACCCTTCTACGGTTTTGCTTGGGTCGTTTGGGTCAAGATAGTCGGGCAATGAGTTGTGCGTCATCCATTGAGTTGTTCGTTGTTCATCAACAGAGGTGACGCTTTCATCAACGATACGCACGTCACCAAAACCACATTTCTCAAGCCACACTTTGAGCGCTTTGGCGGAAGGGAAAAAATAGACGTTACGCATTTGTGCGTAGCGGTCGACAGGGACCAACACCGCATTTTCGTCGCCTTCAATCACCAGCGTCTCAAGAATCAATTCGCCCCCTGTGACCAACTGATTTTTCAATTGGATCAGATGATCTAGCGGTGAGCGGCGATGGTATAGGACACCCATGCTAAATACGGTATCAAAGGCGTTCAATTCGGGTAACTGTTCAATGCCTAGTGGCAGAAGATGAGCACGTTGGTCATCACCCAATAGTTTACGCACCGCTTCAAACTGCACTAAAAACAGGTGCGAAGGGTCGATACCCACACACAGGCGAGCACCTTCGCCAAGCATACGCCACATGTGATAACCATTACCACAGCCGACATCCAGCACGGAGCGGTCTTTCAGCGGTGAAATGTGGGGCAATACGCGGTCCCATTTCCAATCGGATCGCCACTCAGTGTCGATATGGATACCGTGTAAGTGATAGGGGCCTTTGCGCCAAGGATGAAAAGTTTTAAGCAAACTTTCTAATTTCTTCTGTTCGCCGAACGTCAGCGGTGTGCTATTTGAGAGAGTGACTGACTGTTTGAGCTCGATCAGCTCAGGTGTGCCCGAGGGGATTTTATTTAACGCACGAACCCAGCGGTCAAAGTCGCCATGCTCTGCATTTTGCCAGTCCGTCAACTGTTGTGGCAAAACGTTTAGCCAAGGTTGAAGACGGGTATCTTGAGCGATCAGTTGATAAAAATTGGCAAAGTTAAACATGCAAAGCGTATTCCTAGATGAGGTAAAAAGATCCTAGATAAATGGCTGGTCAGGTTTTGGGCCTTCTAGGGAAAAGATCTAAAATGTCATTCTATTATTTGATAGCGAACATCGAACCAAAGTTGAAACACTGGAACCACACTTCATAACTTGAAAAGCCAATGTGTTTAAAGCGAGCTTTATGTGTTGTGATGGAGTCTGGGCGCATCACATTTTCAATCGCACTGCGTTTTTGACTGATTTCTAATTCGCTGTAACCATTGGCTCGCTTGAAATCATGGTGAAGGTCAATTAGCAGATCATGCGCCGTTTCATCTTCAAAAATGTACTTTTCAGATAAAATCAGTATGCCACCGGGGCGAAGACCCACGTAGATTTTTTCAAGCAGTGCGAGCCTATCTTCTGGCGATAGAAATTGCAGCGTAAAATTGAGCACTACCACTGAGGCATCACGAATTTCAATCTCACGAATGTCGGCCTCAATCACCTCGACAGGCGTATCCGAACGATAGGCGTTAATGTGCAGCTTACAACGCTCCACCATGGCAGGTGAATTATCAACCGCTACAATTTTACAACCTTCTTGGCGAATATGACGACGCATCGAAAGCGTAGCCGCGCCTAAAGAGCAACCCAAATCGTAAATGGTAGAGTGTGGCTTAACAAAGCGTTCAGCTAACATGCCGATTGCCGAAATAATATTGCTGTACCCCGGCACAGAGCGCTGAATCATATCAGGGAAGACTTCAGCAACTCGTTCATCAAAGGTGAAATCACCAATCTTATCGATTGGGGCAGAAAAGATGATGTCTTTATGATGGCTCATGGTGTACCTCATGGCGGCGCGCAACAAGCAGTGCTGACGGCTGCACTACCTTAAAAAAGGCGCACATTCTAAGAGAAAAGTGTGCGCGTGTCATTAACCTCGCACGCGATCATCAAAATAGGGTGATTTGGTGTTGGTCATCTTGGGCTGGAAATGTTGTCAATGTAGGTAATGTGAGTCGTTGTTGCAGCTGTTGGTATAGCTCGGTGGCTAATAATGGGGCTTCAATATTGTCTGGCGTGTGGACCATAAGATAAGGTTGTTTTCCTTGTTCGATCCAATGTGGCAGTTTGGTCATCCACGCTTCAAAAAAGGGGTAATTGGCCTCTAATTCTGGGTGGCCGATAAAACGGATCATCGGCGTTTGTGCCGTGGCAATGGCGTGAACAGGGACTTTAGGTTTCTTTTTCTGAGCATCAATGATGACGTCGGTCGTCGGTTTGGCCGAAAAGATAGGACGACTATCCATAATGATTCGATCAATCGACGATTCAACTAACCATTGATTGAGCGCTTTTTCAGCTTCTCCCTTAGCAAAAAACTCAAGGTGCCGCACTTCAACACCCAGTGGAAAACCCGCGGGAAAATAGGCGCAGAATTTTTTCAACTGTTCTAAGTGCTGTGGGCCAAAAGTAGCTGGCAGTTGGATGGTCCATAATCCTACACGAGAGTGTAGAGGCTCCATGAGCATCATAAAATCTTTTAACTGATCTTGGCAGCCAGTGAGCTTATGTTCGTGGGTAATAGCTTTGGGCAGTTTGAACGTAAACCGAAAATCATCATGAGTGGCGGCGCGCCAGTTCTGCACTGTGTTCATGGAAGGTGACGCATAGAAAGTAGTGTTGCCTTCTACGGTATGAAAAACCCTCGCATACTTTTCAAGACGCTGCGCAGCAGGCGTTCCCGCGCCGTAAAACGTACTTTGCCAGCCCGCGTGTGACCACATGGTAAGGCCGAGTCGTAGTGGTAAATTCATCATACTGACCTTTTATCCATTACTAAAAATAAATACTCTACGAGAGTTTTGATGATTTTGGTATTTTAACGCTATAATCAGCCGCAATTTCTCAGCGGTGTTGCTATTTTGGTTGATTATTGATTTAAAAAGCAGCAACCCTTGATAAAACACAACAAATTGTATTCTGGAAGGTCGATTTTGCACATCTTTCAGCGTATAAATGGAACTTTGCGCTGCTCAGATAATGACGCTGAGCGGCTTAGAATTGATAACTAATTAGAGATTGGGAAATTCATTATGCGTAGCCATTATTGTGGTCACCTGAACAAGTCCCTCGCAGGACAAACTGTGGAGTTGTGCGGCTGGGTTAATCGCCGTCGTGATTTAGGCGGTCTTATCTTTATTGATATGCGAGATCGTGAAGGCATCGTTCAGGTGGTGGTTGATCCAGATATGGCGGATGTATTTGCAGTAGCTAACCAACTGCGTAATGAATTCTGCATTAAGCTAACTGGTGAAGTACGCGCGCGTCCAGAAAGTCAAATCAATAAAGAGATGGCGACTGGCGAAGTAGAAATTCTCGCGAGTGGGATTTCGATTATCAACCGCAGTGATGTTTTGCCACTGGATTTCAACCAAAAGAACTCAGAAGAGCAACGTCTAAAATATCGTTACTTAGATCTACGCCGTCCAGAAATGAGTGATCGTATTAAGCTGCGCGCTAAAGCGTCTAGCTTTGTACGCCGCTTCCTTGATGAACACGGTTTCCTCGATATTGAAACGCCAGTTTTGACGAAAGCAACGCCGGAAGGGGCTCGTGACTACTTAGTGCCAAGTCGTGTGCACAAAGGCAGTTTCTATGCACTTCCTCAATCGCCACAACTGTTTAAACAGTTGCTGATGATGTCAGGCTTTGACCGTTACTATCAAATCGTAAAATGTTTCCGTGATGAAGATTTACGTGCTGACCGTCAACCAGAATTTACTCAAATTGATATTGAAACGTCATTTATGACGGCCGACCAAGTGCGTGAAGTGACTGAAAAAATGGTTCGCAATATGTGGCTTGAGTTACTAAACGTTGATCTAGGCGATTTCCCTGTGATGCCATACAGCGAAGCGATGCGTCGCTATGGTAGCGACAAGCCGGATCTGCGTAACCCACTGGAATTGGTTGATGTTGCAGACCTTGTAAAAGATGTGGATTTCAATGTTTTCTCTGGCCCAGCTAATGATGCTAAAGGACGCGTGGCGGTTATTCGTGTACCGGGTGGCGCGGCATTAACTCGTAAGCAAATTGATAGCTACGCTGAGTTTGTTGGTATTTATGGCGCGAAAGGTTTGGCGTGGATGAAAGTCAATGACCGCGCCGCTGGCTTAGAGGGTGTTCAATCTCCGGTCGCGAAATTCCTTTCGGCTGACATTGTGGAAGGTATTTTACAACGCACTCACGCTGAGTCTGGCGACATCATTTTGTTTGGTGCCGATAAAATAAAAGTGGTGACTGAAGCCTTGGGTGCGCTGCGTTTGAAATTGGGTAAAGATCTGGCGATCACCAATGAAAATTCATGGGCTCCACTATGGGTTGTTGATTTCCCGATGTTTGAGGAAGATGACGAAGGTAACTTGCATGCTATGCATCACCCATTTACCGCGCCACTTAACTTAACCGCGCAAGAGCTGCAAGCCAACCCAGCGGTTGCAAATTCAAATGCTTACGACATGGTACTAAACGGCTATGAAGTGGGCGGTGGCTCGGTGCGTATTCACAATGCTGAAATGCAATCTGTGGTGTTTGATATTTTAGGTATCGATGCGCAAGAGCAACAACTGAAATTTGGCTTCCTATTGGATGCGCTGAAATTTGGTACGCCACCACACGCAGGCCTTGCATTCGGTCTTGACCGTTTGGTGATGCTGTTGTGTGGTACGGAAAATATTCGCGATGTGATTGCCTTCCCTAAAACAACCGCAGCCGCTTGTTTGCTAACGGATGCACCGAGTCTGGCTAACCCAGCGTCGCTCGAAGAGTTGGCGATTGCGGTGACGGTCGCAAAAGAAAAAGCGCAATAAACGCAACGGTAACAGGGTGGCGCAAGTCACCCTCTTTTTTGCCCCCGCGTAGGGTTATCCTTTTTTATTTGAGTGAACCTTGTTCTCTCGCCAATTGACTTAGTGACAGGAATCTCTCTTTTGGCTCAAATGTATTTCTATTACTCTGCGATGAATGCAGGTAAATCAACCACTCTTCTACAATCTTCTTTCAACTATCAAGAGCGTGGTATGACGCCCGTGATCTATACCGCTGCCATCGACGACCGCTATGGTGTTGGTAAAGTAAGTTCAAGAATAGGATTGGAATCAGACGCCCAGCTTTTTACTGCTGAAACGAATTTGTATGATGAGATCAACGCACTGCACGAGCAACAAAAGCGTCACTGTATTTTGGTTGATGAGTGCCAATTCTTAACCAAAGAGCAAGTTTATCAATTGACTGAAGTGGTCGATAAAATCGGCATTCCGGTACTGTGCTATGGCTTGCGTACCGATTTTTTAGGTGAGCTATTTGAAGGGAGTAAATATCTACTTTCTTGGGCCGATAAGCTGGTGGAATTGAAAACAATTTGTCATTGTGGCCGTAAAGCGAACATGGTCATTCGTACCGATGAACATGGAGTGGCGATTGCCGAAGGTGATCAAGTCTCTATTGGTGGTAACGATAAATACGTGTCGGTATGTCGTCAGCACTATAAAGAAGCCTTGGGTAAGTAAATTCATTACTTCTGCGCCTTGAACAAATTATTCGATAGGGAGGTTTAAGCCTCCCTATCTATTTTGTATGCCCACAACTTGTGTTACCACTCAAATTGACTCAGAACTTGGTAAGCAAGTGTCACATCGTCTGGGATCGGTTGCTCAATCTGAAATCCTTGTGCTGGGTAGTCGCGGACTCGCACAAAATCGTCTAATAGTGCACTCAGTACAACATCAACGGTGAAATCCTCATCAAGATAATCGAAAAATGTTTCTCCGCCAGAGGTCACCATCAATGACTCAAATGGGGCTGGCCACTGCTGAACAAATGTGGCGTAGGCACGACGTTCCATGAAGGGTTTTTGAACCACAATAATACGTTGCGCAGTGATCGATTTTTCTCCCAATAGATGGTGACTAAATCGTACATTTTCTCCAGAGTGAGTCGCCTCTTTTTCCAGTAAAATCGCGTGGGTTGGTACGCCACAATCTGTGGCTATGTCAGCAAAGGTTTCTGCTTCGCTTTTAGCAAATTTACCCTCAGTAAAACGCCCTTGTCCGCCAGAGAAAAGAAGGTAGGGAGCCAGATTTTGTTGGTACAAATGTGCAGCATACTCAGCCACGCGCAAATCATTGCTGCAAAACACCATAATGATATCGGCCGCGACGAGCTCATGCTTCATCTGCATGTACTGCCACAAGGTTTCAATGTGTTGGTAGAGATGTTTACTCATTCAGTGCCAGTGCCTCTAACGTGTGTGAATAATGAAATTGATAGCCCAATTGGCTCAGCTTGTCGCTTAAGATGCGTTTGTCTGCAATATCGACAATTGGCGGCAATGGTGAGTCTAGCTCGGCGGCCGCCAACGCGGCTTGATAAAACTCAGCTTTACTCACGGTTTGTGGTGTGGTGGCGTTAACGACCTGTTTGGAGAGTTTTTCGCTGGCAAAAATCAGTGCACCAATGGCGTCTTTTTGATGCAACATATTAGCTGGTGCAAGCTGGCTGACTTGCGCCAAACGCGCTGCAAATCGTGAGGGATGACGGTTTGGTCCGATCAAGCCACTACAGCGTACAATGACATAATCTAGCCCTGAATCGATAACGTGTTGCTCGGCTTGTAACATGATTCGTGCTCCTTCACTGAAGTTTGAGTCATTTTGCGCCAGTGACAAGGAGGCATCCTGTTCGCTCATTGGTTGTGCAGTGTCAGGATAGACGCTGGTTGAGCTGACCATGACGATTTTACGCACATTAGCCAGCTTTGCTTGCGCGACTAAATGCTGCCACTGCTGCGCATACTCTTGCCCTCTTCCCTTGCGAAAACCGGGTGGAAAGCTACCTATCACAATCTCACTTTTTTGAGCAATAAAGTGCTGCGATAAACTTTGGTCGCGCAGAGAAAGATCGCATACAAAGCCTGTGATGCCATGTTGCGTTAACTCAAGCATTCCTGCCGTTTGGGTGCGGCTGGCGTAGACTTGGTGGTTTTCGGTAAGAGCTTGCGCTAGAGGAAGGCCTAGCCAACCTGCGCCAATGAGGGTAATGGTGCTCATAAAATGTACATCCTGTATTGATTGTATGCCGATCAGGCATCGGTGAGTGGACTAAGCTGGCGCAACAACTGCCTGACCATTTTATGGATAGGATCGGCGCTCATGCGCTGGTGCTGAATGACATCAATATTGGTATACCAAGCCAGCTGTTCAAACTCAACAGGGACACGCACTAATTTCCCCATCGCTTGTTCACTTTCGGCTAAATAGCTTGGCAGCAAACACCATCCTAAACCGCTTAACGCCATCTCTAATAATAGATAGTAGTTATCGGCGTACCATATCTCGGGGCTAAAGGCTTGATGGAAACTGCTGGTTTTATGGCTGCGTGAGCGGATAACGAGTTGGCGATGCAATCTTAGCATATCGATATAGGGCGCTTGATGCTGAGCTAATTCATGCTCTGCGGCCACATAAACATCAAAACGGATTGAACCGACATTTTCAAAATCAAGGTTATTCGGTAAGGCCAATTCACTGAAGATGATCCCACAGCTAGCGCGACCTTGTTCCACCATCTCAATCACATCGGTACTTGATGCACTTAAACATTCAATTTCAATGTGTGGAAACTGTGTGGCTAACTGTTTGAATAAATGGGTTAACCCTTGTAACGGGATCCCTTCATCCATCGCGAGCGAAAGCTGTTGATTGGGTGATGAAGCAAGCAGTTGTGCTTGTTGCGCTAAGCGTTGATGTTGCTGCAACGTCGCTTGCGCATACGGTAGAAGTCGCTCGCCTTGCGCGGTTAATCGTGGATAACGGCCGGAGCGATCAAACAGTTCTACACCGCAATCAATTTCTAAATTGATGATGTGTTGGCTAACGGCCGATTGAACTTTGCCCAACTGTCTTGCCGCGCCGGAGAAAGAGCCACTCTCAACGGTTGCGGTGAAGGCTTGCAACTGATCAATACTCAACATATCTCATTTACCGATACTATCTAACTTTTTAGTATCTTCAATATAGATGAAAATGAGCCCATTCAACACCTCAGACGAAGAATAAAGAGGAGAAAAATGATGTCAATGAGAGAGCTGTCGATGAAAGAGCGCCTTTTCCATGCAATAACGTTTGAAGTGACCGCATTAGCGTTAATTATTCCAATTTCCGCATTGGTGACAGGACAGGGAACGGGGGATTTAGCCATGATAGGTATTGGTTTGAGCCTATTTGCCGTAGCGTGGAACTATCTATACAACGTTTTGTTCGACCGAGTGTTTGGTACCAACCGATTAGCGCGTACGGTTAGCTTACGCTTGTTACACACGACCGGTTTTGAAGGTGGGCTCGTCTTTATTTCTATTCCGGTGATCGCTTGGGTTTTAGACGTATCGATGTGGGATGCATTGATTTTGGAAGCTGGGTTTCTGACCTTTTTCTTTATCTACACCACACTGTTTAACTGGGGATATGATCGAATTCAGCCCTATCAACGTTGGATTGAGCCAATGGCCAAATAAAGAAGGGCGGTTTTTAAGGGGACAAGGCAGCCAGCAGAGTCATGGCTGCCTTTGCAGGCTAGACTAAGAGTTCAAAACGCGCAGCACGCGCTCTGCATGCTCGGCCACTTCGATGCCTTCATCCGTCAAATAGCCACCATCAGGTAATGTACACAGACCTTTTTCGTAAAGACGTTGAACGGCGGATTGCATGTCGTCAGACGCATCATTACGGACTTTAATGCCAGTCGCAGCGCTGCTTAAATCAAATTGGAGGAGTAGATTGAGCTCGGCGATATTTTGTTGAGTAAATTTCATCTCGACACCTATATAGTGAATGATTTTTTGTCACCATAGATGGCAGCGCTGTTGGCTGCAATCAGTTGTTGTAAGAAATGTTATCTGCAACCAAATTGGGGATATTTCACACAGTTATATTCATCATTGGCTTGCAAGAGAGTGGCTATCTATAGACGCTGGATATGGGCTATCAATAAATTTTTATGATTTTCATCACGCTAAACACATTTTTTGTAAACATAGAAAATAGCTCTTGAATTGTCATAGGAATGGAGCGATTATCCGCGCCTTATATAACTTGTTTCAAAATGTTACTTGCCATGAACTTAAACCAATTTGATTCCCTATTGCCACCGCAAATGGCAGAGCGCGCCGCAGAAACTGGCGTTGGAAAAGCGACGAAAGATCCGATGAAGTCTTTCCTTCTTGCCATTTCTGCTGGCATTCATATCGGTATTGCTTTCGTTTTTTACACTACAGTGACGACAGGAACTGGCGATATGGCTTGGGGTCTGAGCCGTTTTATCGGCGGCTTTGCGTTTAGCTTAGGTCTTATTCTGGTGGTGGTCACCGGTGGTGAGTTATTCACTAGTTCAGTGCTGACTTTGGTTGCACGTGCGAGTGGCAAAATTTCTTGGAGCATGTTGATTAAAAACTGGGTCATCGTCTATTTTGGCAACCTTGCTGGTGCGCTGATGCTTGTCGCTTGTATGCTAGTTTCCAAACAATATATGTTTGATGGTGGCCAAGTTGGCCTCAATGCGATGGCCATTTCTCAGCATAAATTGCATCACGAGTTTATGCAGGCAGTAGCGCTTGGCATTATGTGTAACGTGTTGGTGTGCGTGGCGGTCTGGATGACTTTCAGTGGTCGTACCTTGACTGACAAAATTATGGTGATGATTTTACCTGTCGCCATGTTTGTCGCCGCGGGTTTTGAGCACTGCATCGCTAATATGTTCCAAGTTCCGATGGCAATTGGTATCAAATATTTTGCACCCGCTGAGTTTTGGCAGATGACGGGTGCCAATATTGCCGACTACGCAGACCTTAACTTAATGGGTTTTTTGATCAATAACCTATTACCCGTGACGATTGGCAATATCATCGGTGGGGGGGTTTTTGTTGGCATTTGGTACTGGTTAATTTACCTTCGAGATGGATCTCACGAATAACTCCTTATTGAAGAGATGATCTTAGAAGCGGCTTTAAGGGCCGCTTTTTGTTGTCATCTCTAAACCATCACCTTAGGTGGTGTTGACTGCTTCTGCTAGTGTTTATTCACTATTTATACCTTTAAAACAGCTTATCCACATTTTCTGTGGATAAGCTGTTTTAAAGCCAGTGTGTAAGATCAATTCTATCAAGAAGTGCACAAAAACCCAGCAGTGGGCAGTGCATCATGCACTGAAGTGGGGCGAATATAATACCGATTCCTGAGCGGTGATCGACATCTAACCATCCCTCATCTTATTAACAATGGCGTTACATTTCGGTTGTCATTTGAGCGTTTTGCGGGAAGAAATTCGCACCTCAATCCTATCTTGCAATTCATTTTGTTTCTTTTTTGTTTCTTGTTTAACGTTTATGAAAAGAAATTAAATTGACACAACTACTCACATTTCTATACATAAATTCTTAATCAAACACAACTCCGTGTGAGCTCAAAAAAGTAGTGGATTCCTTGCTATATAAGGTAGGAATCGATTGAACCCTACAAAGAGTATGGTCTAACATTTCGTATCAGAAATGGTAATAAGCTGAGCTCTGTCGTCGAGCTGCTCAAAATGACTGAAATACAAAACAGGCAAATGTATGAGTGATGTTAATAAAATAGAGAGTAATGAGAAACGTTCGCTTGAGTGGAAGTCTTTCCTCTTAATCACAGTGGTTCTCTTTCCGATCTTAAGTATCGCCTTTGTCGGCGGTTATGGATTCATTGTTTGGATGCTGCAAGTGTTCCTCTTTGGTCCTCCTGGTGCGCACGGTTAATTCCACGGTTCACCCGTAATCCTTTTGATCGAAAATTTAAGAGAGCGAATCATGAAATCATTGTTAGTCAAAATTTGGCGCACTATGACTCGTCCAGCCGTGCACATCAGCCTTGGTGTGCTCACGATGGGCGGTTTTATCGCCGGTGTGATTTTCTGGGGCGGTTTTAATACTGCACTGGAAGCCACCAACACAGAAGCATTCTGTATCAGCTGCCACACAATGCGCGACAACGTTTATGTTGAGCTGCAAGAAACCGTGCACTGGAAAAACCATTCAGGCGTACGTGCCACTTGCCCAGACTGCCACGTACCACACGAATGGACCGCTAAAATTGCGCGTAAGATGCAAGCCTCTAAGGAGGTATTTGCGCAAGTTTTTGGTGATTTAGGTACCCCTGAAAAATTCGAAGAGCGCCGTATTGAATTGGCCAAGCATGAGTGGGAGCGCTTTTCAGCCAACAACTCATTGGAATGTAAAAATTGCCACAATTACGATTCGATGGATTTCGAACAGATGTCGGCAACCGCGCGTATTCAGATGAAACAAGCAGCGGAAAAAGATCAAAGTTGCCTAGATTGCCATAAAGGGATCGCCCACAACCTGCCTAAAAATATGGATAGCTCAGGTGGACTGATTGGCGAGCTAGAGCAGTTGGCATCTAAAACCGATTACTCGGTCGGCAAGCAAGTGGTGAGCGTTCGCTTCTTACCTATTTATGAAGATGCGCAAGCTCAAGTGGAAGCAGGCCTTCTGAACCCAGCATCGGCAGTCACGGTATTGGATGAGAAAGGCGAGATGATTCAAATCGAAATTGATGGTTGGCGTAAAGCAAAAGGCTTTGGTCGTGTGATCCAAGAAGATTTTGGTATGAACATCGCTGTGGGCTCCTTGATGAAAGAAGCGGCACAAAATGATGCAATCGTCACTGTTGGTGAAAAGCGTGTCGATGATCTCACCGGTCTACCTTGGGAAAAAGTAAACGCGAAAGTGTGGATGAAAAAACAAGCCATGCTCGATAGCGTGGATCCAATTTGGGAAAAAGCGGGTGAGGCCTATAAAACGAACTGCTCTGTCTGTCATAGCCAACCGGATGAAGCGCATTTTGATGCGAATACTTGGCCGGGCATGTTTAACGGCATGATGGCATTCGTCAACTTCGACACAGACAGCGAAGCGTTAGTCTTGAAGTATCTACAAAAACACTCTTCAGATTTTGCTGAAGGTCACCATTAATCCACGTCAAACGGAGTTTTAAATATGGCGATTACACGAAGAAGTTTTCTTAAAGGTGTAGCAACCACCAGTGCGGCGTCGGTTATTGGGCCAAGTTTATTGGTCTCGACATCGGCTAACGCGGCAGAAACAACAGGCAGTTGGAAAGTATCAGGCTCTCATTGGGGTGCATTTCGCGCACATGTGTATGGCGGAAAAGTACAATCGGTCAAGCCGCTAGAGTCAGACACGCACCCCACTGATATGCTCAACGGAATCAAAGGCATTATCTATAGCCCATCACGAGTGCGTTACCCAATGGTTCGCCTTGATTGGCTCAAAAAACATAAATACAGCGGCGAAACACGTGGCAACAACCGTTTTATCCGCGTCACTTGGGATGAAGCGTTGGATCTGTTTTATCGTGAACTTGAGCGTGTACAAAAAGAGTACGGCCCTTGGGCGCTGCATGCAGGACAAACGGGTTGGAACCAAACGGGGTCATTTCACAACTGTACAGCGATGATGCAACGCGCTGTAGGTATGCACGGTAACTTCATCACTAAAGTGGGTGATTACTCAACAGGTGCAGGCCAAACCATTCTTCCTTACGTGTTAGGTTCGACAGAAGTGTATGCCCAAGGAACCTCTTGGTCGGAAATTCTTGAGCATTCAGACAACATTGTTTTGTGGGCGACCGACCCGGTAAAAAACCTGCAAGTTGGCTGGAACTGTGAAACGCACCAATCCTTTCCTTATCTTGATCAGTTGAAAGAAAAAGTGGCGAAAGGAGAGATCAACGTTATTTCGGTTGATCCAGTCAAGAATAAAACCCAGCGCTTCTTAAACAGTGACCATTGGTACATTAACCCACAGACCGATGTGGCGTTTATGTTGGCGGTGGCGCATGTGTTGTATAACGAAGATCTGTATGACAAGGCGTTCATCAAAACCTATTGCTTAGGATTTGAACCTTTTATTCAGTACGTTCAAGGCGAAACGAAAGATAAGATTGTTAAGTCGCCAGAATGGGCCGCCGAGATTTGTGGCGTAACAGCCGATAAGATCCGCGAATTTGCACGTATGCTCGTTAATGGCCGAACTCAGTTACTGTTTGGTTGGTGTATTCAGCGTCAAGAGCATGGCGAACAGCCTTACTGGGCTGGTGCGGTTGTGGCTGCGATGGTTGGTCAAATTGGCCTGCCAGGCGGGGGGATCTCCTACGGGCATCACTATTCTGGCATTGGGGTCCCATCAACCGGTTTTGCCTCGCCCGGCGGTTTTCCACGTAACCTAGATACGGGTTCAAAACCGAAATGGGACAACGAAAACTACAACGGCTACAGTAAAACGATTCCTGTTGCCCGTTGGGTCGATTGTTTGCTAGAGCCGGGTAAAGAGATCCGCTACAACGGTTCGAGCGTAAAATTACCTGATTACAAAATGATGGTTATTTCAGGCAACAACCCGTGGCATCATCACCAAGATCGTAACCGAATGAAGAAGGCGTTCCGCAAGCTTCAAACCGTCGTCACGATCGATTTTGCTTGGACGGCGACTTGCCGTTTCTCCGACATCGTTCTTCCTGCCTGTACTCAGTTTGAGCGCAATGATATCGATGTATACGGTTCTTATTCGGGCAAGGGTTTGATTGCCATGCACCGCTTGGTTGACCCTCTGTTCCAATCGCGTACTGACTTTGAGATTTTCACTGAATTGACGCGTCGCTTTGGCCGCCATGAAGAGTTCACACGCGGCATGGATGAGATGGAGTGGGTCCGTTCGCTCTATGACGAGTGTAAAAAAGCCAACGCGGGTAAGTTTGATTTACCAGAATTTGAACAGTTTTGGCAGCAGAGCGTACTGGATTTTGGTGAAGGCCAACCTTGGGTTCGCCACGCCGATTTCCGTAAAGACCCTGAGATAAACGCATTGGGTACACCGTCTGGCTTTATCGAGATTACGTCACGTAAGATTGGGCGTTATGGCTATGAACATTGCCAAGATCACCCGATGTGGTTTGAAAAAACCGAGCGTTCGCACGGCGGTCCGGGTTCAGATAAGCATCCATAT
Organism: Vibrio sp. 1151_11; assembly: GCF_029478525.1. Taxonomy (NCBI): domain Bacteria; kingdom Pseudomonadati; phylum Pseudomonadota; class Gammaproteobacteria; order Vibrionales; family Vibrionaceae; genus Vibrio; species Vibrio sp. 1151_11. The sequence continues at coordinate 247,701 of NZ_SHMN01000002.1, forward strand.
TGGTTACAATCTTGTCACCCAGATAAGCGTTTGCACTCACAAATGTGTGAGTCAGAAGAGTATCGCGCGACCTATGCTGTCAATGGCCGTGAGCCCGTGTATATCAACCCAATCGATGCGAAACAAAAAGGCATTAAAGCTGGGGATTTAGTTCGCGTATTTAATGATCGCGGCCAGCTATTAGCTGGTGCCGTTTTAAGCGATGGCTACCCGCGCGGCGTGATCCGCATCGAAGAGGGGGCGTGGTATGGCCCGTTGAATGAAAAAGAGGGAGCTATTTGCACCTATGGCGATCCAAATACACTCACACTCGATGTCGGCTCATCTGAGCTGGCGCAAGCCACTTCAGCCAATACTTGCATTGTCGATTTCGAGAAATTTACTGGTAAAGTACCACCAGTGACGTCATTCGGTGGACCAATCGAAGTGGCGTAATTCCGTCATTAGCTCAACGAAACGCCAGCAAACATGCTGGCGTTTTACTTGTCACATCCAAACTTGTACCTTGGGCGTTCTCATTGTTGAATAAAACAGCATACGGAGCCACGTCAAAGAGAAAACGTGATCAAAACAACTTACATGCAACGCGAATTCATTAGACACTGCCAGAACAACAATTTGTACTTTGTACTGAGGTGTTATGACAACGATCACTCTGCCATGTCATCGAGAAGTTGAGTTACTTCAACCGGATTTGATTGCCCAATTGCAAGGCGATGAGATCAGTTTTTCCTATTCAGGAATACATAACTCGCCCATTTCCGATCACTACTCGCTGTTTCGCACTCTATTTGACGTTGAATCGGACGCACGAGTGATTGGTGACGGTTTTCAAATGCTAGCGCAAACTGCAGGTTCGCCGCATCATCCGGTGGATGTGGGGCGTTGCCCTGACAATAGCTTGAGCTACCGGATTTACCCGCAGCAAGACAGCCAACGTTATTACAACACGCTGGTGATTGAACAATCCACCGGATACCAACTGTTTGGTTTTACCTCTTGCCACCGTTTTGCTGGCTATTTTGAAATTCTTGAGGAAAGGACGGGCACCTATTTAGTCGCTTCCATTGACGGCGAGCAGACCCATCCACAAGATTGGACAAATAACAGTTTAGAATCCGTCGTTATTTTGCAAGGTGATTCATTATCAGGTTTGTATCAACAGTATGCGCAATATATTAGTTGTCACCATACGCCGCGTGCTGGTGTGGCACAACCTGCGCCCGTTGGATGGTGTTCATGGTATGCCTATTATGCCGATGTTAATGAACAGCACATCCTAACCAACCTTGCGGCAATGCAAGGAGAACTTTCGGGGCTAGAATGGGTGTTGCTGGATGATGGCTATCAGGCGTTTATGGGCGATTGGTTGACGCCGTCCGATAAGTTTTCTCGTGGTGTTAAAGCGCTGATCCAAGAGATCAAACAAGCGGGCAAAAAACCTGCAATTTGGCTCGCTCCCTTCATTGCACAAGCTGAATCTAAATTGTTTAAGCAACATCCAGATTGGTTTGTACAAAATGCTCAAAGACAGCCACTGAAAGCCGAAGAAGTAACCTACGGTGGCTGGCGTTGTACACCTTGGTATGTGCTGGATGGCTCTCATCCTGACGTGCAAGAATACTTAACCCATGTGATCAAAACCATGAAAGAAGAGTGGGGGGTTGAGCTGTTTAAGTTGGATGCGAACTATTGGGGAGCACTTAAAGGACGGCGTTATCAGTCGGGAGTGACGGGGGTTGAAGCGTACCGTTTAGGTATGCAGGCGATCGCAGAAGGCGCGGGAGAGGCATGGTTACTTGGATGCAATGCACCGATGTGGCCGTCACTGGGGCTGGTGGATGCCATGCGTGTTTCGGACGATGTCGAGCGTTCGCCACAGCGCTTTGAACAAATCGCTAAAGAGACTTTTTATCGCAGTTGGCAGCACCGCAAGTTATGGCAAATTGATCCTGATTGCGTAACACTGACGTCGCTTGCGAATCAATCGACCGATCGCATCAGCTATGAATTTCATCGCAATGTATTGCTTGCGTGTGGTGGCTTGTTGCTTTCAGGTGATCCACTCCCAGAATTGACCTCTTTTGCTAAGCAGAGCCTAAATAAGTTAATGATTAGGCGCAAACACAACCAAGATGCGGCTAAGCCAACTTCATTGGCTCTCAATCACCTATTTTTAAAGTTAACAGAACGCAATGATCTGCACTGCTTATTCAATTACCAAGGTGAGGCGTGTGACTATACTTTAACAGCGAGCCAGCCAGTGGATTGGTATGACTACTGGACAGGAGATAAGCTTTCACCAAATCCGGTCAAGGTATTTGAACTCTCCTTGGCAAGTGGCTTAACCAGCCGAGCCGTGATTACCTCCAGCTAATTGAATGCCGTACTAAATTAGCCATAATTTCTTAGCCACAAAAGCTGATTTAGTTTCTTTTCTAAGCATGCGGTCGGAGTATAATTTCGACTGCATGTTGGTTTATTGCATTTCAGGCTGAGAGTCATCCGCGGCCGACAGCCACTTTTGTAGAATGGTTTTCAAATCTTCTAAACGGTAGGGCTTACTCAGCACATCGTCCATACCACATGCTATGCAGTGCTGCTTTTTATGCATGGTCGTGCCTGCGGTGAGCGCAATGATGGGCTTATTGTAACCTTGCTCACGTAGGTGTTGGCTTGCTTCAAAACCATCCATTTCTGGCATTCGGCAATCCATAAAGATCAAGTCGTACTGTGTATGTTGGACGGCATCCAATGCTTCTACGCCATTGTGGCTAAAATCGGGAGAGATACCGAGTTTTCCTAACATGCCTTGAATAATAATCCGGTTCATCTCTATATCATCGGCTACCAGAATGGCCAGTTTTCTACCATTCCATTCACTGACGAGAGTATTCGTCATTGTTTTTGTGTTAGGTTTATTTGCAGCAGGAAGCGGAAGAACAACGGAAAATTCGCTGCCTTCTCCTTCTGAGCTCTTAACGCTTAATAATCCATTCATGAGTTTGGTTAAACTTAAGCAGATAGCTAATCCCATACCTAAACCTTCAAACTGGCGCGTGGAAGAACGATCAACTTGATAAAAGGCATCAAAGATTTTTTTCTGCGCATATTCAGGAATGCCGATGCCTGTATCTTTCACATCGATTTTCAGTTTGTCATCAGCCCAAGAAATATAAATATTAATTTCTCCTTTAAGGGTGAATTTCAAACTGTTGCCAATCAAATTTAACAGTATTTGCTGAATACGTTTTTTATCACCATAGACGTATTCGGGAAGTGTATCTTTGTAAATGAAGTTCAGCGTAGTATTTTTCTTTTTTATAGAGACTAAGTTATAAACATAATTGTGAAGTTGTAACCACTCAAAAGGTTGATCATTGATGCGTAATAAGCCTGAGTGGAGTTTATTAAAATCAAGAAGGTCATTGATGACGAAATTGAGCATCTCTCCTGAATGTTGGATATCCGCAAGGTACTTTTTCTGTTCATCGGTTAAGTATGTCGTTTCAAGTAGATCTGCGCTACCCAGTATGCCCACCAATGGTGTGCGTATTTCATGGTTGACCATAGTAACAAACTCTTTCGTTGCTTTTTCTGAATCTTCGGCTTGTTTTCGGGAAAGCTCTTTGCTCTGGATATCAAGGTGTTTGCTCAGTGCACCACTTAGCAAATCGAACAGCATGTTGACCTGTTTGACGATGAACTCGAACTCAATTGGATGGGTTTGATAAGTAAAGATTAACTCTCCGACCTGTTGCGTGTTCGAATAAATAGGGAGCAGAATTTCTTTCTGTGATGTCATTTTCTCTTTCTTAGGAAGCCAACAGTTACTGAAATGAAACTGACTATAAGTGGGGAATAAATCTGCCTGTAATATCAACTCACATTGAAGGATGTTTTTTCTGTCTGGAATGCTGTCTATAAAGGTGTTAATCAAAGCTTCGTTGAGTTCGGTAAATAAAAACCGTCTTCCAAAACGAATCAAAATAGCATCAATGTGTTCTTTCAATTCTAATTTGAATATATCCACCATGGATTTTAATTTTTGCGCTTCAAGTGCTTGCTGCAAGTATTTGTTTATTTCATAGATTTCCCGGCTTTTCTGCTCAAGCAATTGTTCTGCGGCAATTCGCGCCGCTTTTTCACGCAGTAAACGTTGTTCCCAGACAGAAGAGGCTTTAGTCATGATCAGCTTTCACTTTTGATAATCGTAAAACGGACAGCACTACCATCAGGTTTTAGGTAGTGGCTAGTAATCGTTATCGGTTGGGAAAAGTGTGCGGCACATCCCTCTAGCAGTCCTAAACAGAGTGACGACAAACATCGGTGGCTTTGATATTCAAAAACGGTAGCTTCTCCACTCTGTTCAATAAAAATGAATTTGGGCGGACGCGCATTGGGGTACAGTTTGTTAACTTCCGCATGAATTTCATCTTCCACCTTTTTGAGAAATTCAACGAAAGGAAGATCGTGCTGAATCGGGATGGGTAACGTTTGATAAAGAGAGCTAAACATGGCTTTGCCCACTTCCCGTTGCAGGTTGTCAACACTTTCACCCGTCAGTTGGTGCATGGCTTGTATCATAGCGATCAATTCATGGTGTTTATAGTCTCCAACCGAGGTGAATGGGTGAGTTAATCCAGTCCGTTCGAGCATAGTTTCTAATGTCTCCATGCCAAACCGCTGTTCGATAATGTCGAAAAATAGACTAAATACGATACCCTTCATCGTGGGTTCTCCCTTTGGGGTGAATAGTGATACCCATACTTTTAAGCATGGTGGAGAAAACTAATGTACGCAAGTGAGAGGATGGGAGCCAGTTAATGTGCTCCCCCTAATTTTCGCCAAACTTTTCCATTCTGTTATTTCATTTACTGGCCTCGGCTGCCCACCATCACCATCACGGTTTTGAGCATAATCCTGATATCTGTATTGAACCATGAGTACAGAGAGTACATGGACAGAGCATAGCTATGATCAAAAGCCACTTTACGTCTCACATCATCAATACAGGTGTCATAACCTTGGTTAACTTGAGCTAAGCCAGTGATGCCGGGCAATAGGCCATAGGTACGTTCAGCAAAGTAAGGGATGGCATCTTCAAGCTTTTTGTAGAATCCAGGGCGTTCTGGGCGTGGGCCGACAATCGACATATCGCCTTTTAACACATTGAAGAGTTGAGGAATTTCATCCAAACGTGTTTTGCGTAAAAAGCGTCCTACAGGCGTGATACGTGGGTCATTATCGGTTGCCCAAACGGCTCCTGAGCGACTTTCGGCGTCTTGGTACATGGTACGAAACTTAATAATTTCAAAAAGAATGACCCGGTCGGGGAGTGATTTGCCTACTCGCCATTGTTTATAAAACACAGGGCCTGAAGAGTTAATTTTAATGGCAAAGGCAATAATCGGAAATAAGGGGGAAAGTAGGATTAAACCTACGATAGCACCCAGTAAATCCATAGTGCGTTTGAACACGGTAATTGATATTTGAGTGGGTTGATGGCGATTCATAATAGGGTTCCTTACTGGTTCACTTTGATCCAACGGCCTTTTTCGTATCCACAAAGATAGCGAAGACCACCGATAAAATTGGCAAGATGTCCAAACACCAAATAATGCAGCCAGCGTAATAGGCTTGGTTTGTGTTGTTCTGGCATCCAATGACTGCATGTAGCAATTAAGTAGAGGCTGATTTGTCCACCGAGAAGTACCACAAAGAGTGGGTTGTGAATCGCGAGTAGAGCGCTGCTGATCAAGCAGGTCAGCATCAAATAAGGAGTAAGCAGGCGCAGCCCTTTGCCGGATAGGAAAGCAAAAGCAACTTTGCCGTATTTGGGACTAAAGAGTCGAAATAGGGTAATTGCCTGCTGCATATTGCCTGCGGAGATACGAAGCCGACGCCGAAAATCTTCAGACTGACCTGTCGGTTCCATTTCAATCGCCAGCATATTCAGGTCATAACGTGTTTGATAACCTTGCTCAACAATCTGCATAGGCAGAATAAAATCGTCATTGATGGTATTGGCTGGCAGAGGAGTAAACAATGAGGTGCGAAATAGGTATAACGCACCATGAGAACCGAGTGTGCTTCCGAAGCTGGATTCATGCAGTTTGATTTGGTTTTGATAGTGCCAATAGGCTTTTTCCTGGTTAGAGGCGTTAGGTAAACCTTGATAGGTTGCATTCACGACGCCAACTTGAGCATCAATAAAGTGCTGTGCCCCAATCAGCATGGCATCAATCGAAATCAGGGCGCTAACATCACTCAATGCGGTAATGTCACTGTCCACCATGTTCATTAACTGGTTGATGACGGCAACTTTGCCTCGATTTTGTGGGTAGATATGTATTTCAAATAAGGTATCGTCACAGATGGCTTCCTGAATGGTTTCTTGCGCGATTTCCGCTGTTTTGTCTTGGCATCCATCACAAGCAATGACAATACGCAGCTTGTCTCGTGGATAATCTAATGCACTCAGGTTACGAATTTTCTCTGCAATCCAGCGTTGTTCGTTGTAAGCAGGCACCAAAATGGTGATGCTGGGGAAATGCAGGTCGGTTTGGCTGGCTTGATAACCGCGAGATGGCACTTGGCTTTCTGGCAAAGGGTGCCGACCAGCATACCAACGCAGCAACACTGGGTAACCAAAATGGTGGTAAACAATTAATCCACTGGCGACAGAAAACAGCAGAGTGAGAGCCCAAGTTATCATGCTAATTCCCCTTCTGATAAAGCATTGTAGGCTTTGACCATTTGATGAATATCACCGTGTTCTTGTACAAAATGACGAGGTGAAATCTCGGTTTTATGTTGGAGGGCGTGCAGTAAGCGGCTTGCCATTTTCAGTTTCAGTGGGTCATCGCTTTCAACTGCACTTCCAGTGTGAGGGCATAATGTCTCTTTGGCTGAACCTACATCCGTCAGAACCACGGGAATGCCACACGCTTGTGCTTCTAACGGTGATAAAGGGAAGCCTTCCGAGCGTGAAGGCAGACAGAAAATATCCAAAGCACGGTAGAACTCGGGCATGTTGTCTATTAACCCAAGAAAATGAACTCGTTCAGTGAGCCTCAGTTCTCGGCAAAGGGCTGAAAGAGAATCGAGCTGAGAGCCTTTGCCCGCAACAGCTAAATGGATATGGCTGGGTAAATGAGACAATGCGCGGAGCAGTTGATCTTGCCCTTTCACCCATTCAAGGCGACCAGCACAACCGATCAGAGGTACACCTTCTGGTAAGTTGAACTGTTGACGAGCCCGAGTTTGGTTGCCGGGAGTAAAACGAGCGCAATCAATGCCATTTTTGATGGTTTGGGTGCGTGGATAATGAAAGTAGCGCGCCAGTACTTGCGTGACTTGATGAGCATCCCCAACCAAGTGTGGCTGAATCCAACGTAAAGCCACGTACTGCAAGTAACGATGAATCCGGTTAGAGAGATGCCATACATCATGTTCGGTATGAATGCGTACTGGCGTTGCACTGCAACGAGCAGTAATCCCTGCGTAGAGCAGTGGTCCAATGTGGTGAGTATGGACAACATGAGGTTTTATTGCTGAAAACAGTCTGAACAGTTTCCACAGCGTCGACAGGGAACGCCCAGCGGGTTTATTCAGAAACAGCAATTGATCTTGGTATTGAGCGAGTTTGGGCCAGTGTGCCAAAGCTTCGTTCTTTGTCCCTTCTAAGCTCACGACCAATACACTATGGTTGGGTTCAGAAAAGCGCAGGAAATCAAGAACAAGGCATTCTAAGCCTCCGGGTGCCAAGTGTTGGACAACATGGATGATGACTTTTTCATTCTGAAGAGGAGAGTGCATACACAGGGCCTCATAATGGGATTCTTATGAGGTAATTGCATGAGCTGTGCCAATTTTAAAAGTCTTTAAAATTCAACTGGTTATTTTAATTGTGTAATTGGTGAAACTCGGATTTTATTTTGAGAATGAATTTGAGTTGCGCGCTTAGGAACGAATACGCGGCAGAACGGTTAAAACAGGCACTTTAGTGATGAGTTCTAACTCATCTTGGCGACGAATGGTGGTATCAAACAATTCAAAGATAATGGCAAGGCCAGAACCTAAAAATACGCCTGCAAAACAACCCGCAAGAACAAACACCCACACAGGTAGGTTGGCTGTAGTGGCTGGGGTATATGGGATATCAATAATTTTCACTCGCTTGTTTTGCTCGAAGATACCTAATGAGCCAGTTAATTGAGCCATTTCGTAACGCACCATCAACTGATCATAAAGTTGGCGTTTTATATCGGCTTCACGCTGTAAGGTTTGCAGTTGCTTGGCATCATCCCCGAAGCTGTAAGCTTGTTGCTCCAGTTGGACAATCATGGTTCGCAAACTTCGAGTCTCTTCAGTAAGGGCTTCATATCGCCCACGTCTAGTCTGGAGGTTTTGCAACTGGGTAATCAGCAGGGGCTGGACCTCACCTTTTTCCGCACCGGGAAGACGACTGGCCATCTCCCATAATTGATCGCTGCCCATCAGTTTTCTCTCTTGTTGAAGCATTTGATGGCGTTCTGCTTCTAAACGCTCCAGTTCGCGCTTTTTGGCTTGCACAGCACTGTGTGAATCCGTGTAGTGAGCTTGCAGTAAAGTAAGTTCGCTGCGTATCGCAATAATCTGCTCTTCAATTTTACCCACCACAGGGTCAGTTTTAGAAAGCTGCTGATCCAAAGAACCCAAACTCTTTTCAACTCCTGCCAGCTCCGCTTCTTTTTCAGAGAGGCTTTGTTTTAAGCTTGCCAACTGATTCAGCACTTGGGTTTGTAGCTCAGGTGCCGAAGAGATGTGTTTATTTCTAAATTGAGCGAGGGCGCTTTCGGCAAGTTCCAGTTCTTGTTTGCGCTGATCAATATGAATGGTTAAGAAATCAATGGAATCACGAATGGATGAACGTTCTGGCGCGAGTAACTGCTCAATGAATTGATTGCTGACGGCTTGCAGAGTCTCTTTCATTCCTTCTGGCTTGTTTGCTGAAAGTTCTATTTTGATGAAATCCTTACCCAACTGCGAGATAGAGATATTGTTGGATAAGCTGCGAATCACACTCTCGGCATCGCGTTCCGACATCTCAGGGGTGATTAAGCCGCGGCTTTCTGCGACTGATTTTAAGACGTGACGACTTTTGAGTAAGGTGGTTAGCGCATTCATACGGTCGTTGAGCATGGCCGAAACGGCCAAATCTTCCAAAAAAGGGTTCATCTTGGCCGTTTCTTGAATCAGCATGCTGGTGTGAGCTTGATAATGCGGAGGCGCCAAGCTGCCAATAATCCCACCAATGATGGGTAAAATGAGTAGGGGAATGGCGATGACGTAGCGTTGTCGCCATGCAGCACCTAACAGAACCATCAGACGAAACTTGAGATCGTTCATAGCTGCTCCAGCAGGTCGGATAACCACACACTCCGCGAATGCCAACTGTCTTGCGTGACACGCTGAGGAGAAGACGGGCTTAATGAACGATAGCGTGATAATGCCGTGATCATCTGTTGCGCATTGGATACCAAATGGAGCTGGTCCTGATAGCGTAATGCCGCTGGGTACGGGCTCGACAAAATAGGTTTACCTATCGCGAGATATTCCATCAATTTAAGCGGGCTGCAAGCGCGAATTTGTTCATTAAGCTTAAATGGTAATAGACTAATATTCCAATGTTGGCAATAGCTTGGTAGCTGATGGTGTGGACGACTCCCCAACAAATAGACGTTTTCTCTTAGAACTAGGGCTTCTTTTTCCAGCTTATTAGGGCCGATAAACACAAAATTCCAATCGGGTAAGGCGGCGGTTACATGATTGAGCATCTTGCAATCTAACCATTCAGAAAGGCTACCGTAGAATCCGGCAATTGGCCGACCATTATCGGGTAAATCATGGGCACGTTCTGCTGGCGTGGTAAAGAGTTTGAGGTCGACACCATGCGGTAGAAAATGGGTTTTCTGAGCAGGAAACTTCTGCTGCAACTCTTGGCTGGCAGCCAAGATTAATTGTGCATGGTTGACCAGACGATCTTCATGCTGGGCGACTGTGTCGTGATCGACGCCTTCTAAAGCTGCAAAATCATCACCGCAATAATACACCACCGCGGATTCGCCCAATTCGCCACATAAATCCGCAGCTGTGGGCAGTGAACTCCATAAAATAGGCCGGTTAAGTTGTGCTCGGCGCAGAATGGGTTTCAGTTGAGTCAGCATTGCGGTTTTGGCCAGCGCTCTTGCCCATGGTGAGCGAGGAGCGGGAATGGTTCGCAAATTGACGACCTGTATTTGCGCGGGCAGAGTAACTTGAGTGGAATAGGTTTGGCGAGTTTGACCACGCAGTTTTTGCCACACTCGAGCCATATCTCGCCAATTCAATTTAGGCTGGCGAAGGCCAATCGAATTGATCCAAAGGACTTTCCGCTCGCGAGAGAGTTGCAGAATTAGATGCTGAGTACTGGAAGGCAAACCGCCAAAATCCTCACCAAAAACAATCAAATCACGCATGGCTTTCCCCTAGTTTTAAGCTTTTTACGACTCTAGCAGGGCTACCAGTGGCCAACACAAACGCAGGAAGATCATGAGTGACCACACTGCCTGCCGCTACAATGGTGCCTTCACCAATGGTGACGTTACGCATCACGCACACATTGGTTCCTAACCACACATCACGTTTAAGATGTATCAGGCCAATCTGATCATCGGTTTCTGCTTCGCCGCGAGCTCTGGCTTCTGGATCGACTGGGTGACCGGGGTAACCACACAAAAATGCTCGGCCTGCAATGCGTACATTGTCTTCCAAGATCACTTGTGTGCCGACCGCGATGGTGGTTTGCCAGCCAATCCCTACATTATTTCCGATGATTAATGTAGGGTTGAGGCTTTGGCTACGGCCAGAAAAAGTGGTTTGCCCTGAAATGCGGCAACCATGGCCAATGTGCAGTTCTAACGGGCCTGAAATGTAGGGTGTGCCACCATAAAGCCAGAGTTTATTGCCACATTTTTTGGCTCGGGCACGAAAGGTTGGGGTGTAAACCAACGTTCGCATTACACTGCTCAGCAGATTGTGTAGGGTAAGATAAACCACACGGATCAGAAAATTGATAAAAGAAGGAAAACGCAGCTCGCAACTTCTGATTTGTTTGAGCGTACGAAAGAGCGTTTGCATGCGTGGGTCTGGGTGCTGTTTGAGCCACTGTTTGGTCTGCGCCGTTTTTGCAATCCACATAATCTACCCCTTTTATTGGTTGAGTAGATCTTTTACTTCAAAAGTTGTGCCTGATTTTTAATAAAAGGAAATCAATGAGTTGTCATTTTGTCTGTCGAATTGGAAGCCTCATTCTCAATTTGAGAATGGTTTTGCGTAATGTGTGCAACGGCCACCGTTAACGCCGCCAAAATGTAAATGGGCCAGTTAAAACCTTGGGTCAGGAAGGTTCCAGACACAATCGTACCGACTAACGCAGCAAAGATTGCGTGGGCGTTGGCAAAAACAAACAGTGGTGCGGAAGGCGTCAGCAAACTGATGGTGTGTTGTGCCGTTTTGAGCAAAGAGATGATAAAAACAATAAACAGGATGAGCCCCAAAAAGCCGGTTTCCGCTAATACCCCAAACCAAGTGCTGTGCACGGCGTGATTGAGTCCATCCCAGTGCGAGCTGTAGAAATAGTAGTTATAGTAAAAGTTATCGAGTCCGACTCCAAAAAAGGGATGACCTAACGCCATACGAAAAGCGGCCTGCCATGCGTAAAGCCGACCCATAGCTGAAGCATCGATCCCTTCTTCTGCATTACCGCCAGAGGCACGATCAGAAATGCCTGCCACGCTATACAGTAGCAAAGCGCCGATACCGCCTATGGCGATCAACAGTGCTTTGTTTTTGATCAGACGTAACGCAAAAAGGGCAAATACGGCGAGTGAACCAAGTAATCCGCCGCGACTTTGTGTTGCAATCACGGCGACCATCAGCATGACAGTCACAATGATACCCAGCAGCCTTAACACGAATGGCATGCCTCGGGTGGTGACTAAAGCAACGGAAAACGCGAGCGGAAACATCAATACCAGTGACAGATCATTGGGATCGCCCAGCATAGAACCGAGTTCCCGCCCAACCGTGACACGGCTACCTTCAACTAACCCAATACCGTTGATTGAATTACTCAGCGCCGCAAACGCGACGATGGCACCGGAGATCACAATAGTCAGCATCACTTTCTTGAGATTGGCGGCGCTGTTCACCAGCCAGACAATCGCCAAAGACATCACCATGATTTTCCAGTAAATATTCTTAAAATACTCAATCGCGATACCGCGGTTTGAAGCTAAAACAATACCGATACAGACCACTAACCAGAACAGTGAAAGCCAAGTTAAACAAGGGTGCCAGTAGAGGTTTAAAGTTCGACTAATGAGGCTGTGCCACAGTAATGCAGACAGTGCACCAACCGAAAGTAACAGCGGAATTTTCAGCGAATAAAGCATGGGAATAGCTTCATGCAGACGGAAGAAAGAGAAGGCGACAAACAGTGTTACTAGCCAGAAGGTTTGGTTTAGTACAAACAGTGCACCCAGCGGTAATAACGCGATCACCAAAGGCAGCACAGGGTTTGGTATGACATACCAAGCTGCACTGAGAAAGATGCACAAGATGATCACGATTATTTTGACATTCATGTCGCCTTCCTAGTTCGGCGAGTTAAGTGGCTTTGAACCCAATCGATTCCCCATTGTTTCATGGAGAAAGGAAAGCTAACCCAACCCAATTTACAGCTTAGCAGTAAACCCAAAATCGGCAGCAGAGTTCCCCAAAATACTAGCCCAATCAGGCTATTGATCTGCATAGCAAGGCCAAAACTGGCAAGCATAAAAGCAAGTTGGGGGATAAAGCGCAGCAGTTGTAGTGGAATAGGTTGTATGCGCTGGCTGAAATAGCTGATTGCCAATAAACGCAGGCATTGAGCGAAAGTAATGGCACTGGCGATACCCATCACACCCCATTGACTGAACAACCCACACAATACGATTGCCAACAAGGCACTGAACAAATTGATTGAAAAAAGTAGAGCACTGCGTTTTTGGTAGAGCACTCCGATATTCAGTAGTTCAGCCCACTCTTTGCAAGCCGCGCTGAGTAGAATGATCAGCAATATTTTTTGCGCAGGGAGATAAGTGGCAGGCAGTGCAAATGCGATAAACCATTGCCCCCAAAACGCCATGCACAGAGACAGCAGCAACACATAAGCCATGCCGATTCGAGTATAGCGTGCTACCGCGTCATCGCCTTGCTGTTTGAGCATGGCAAAACGTTTTGGCATCCACCACATGCCAAAAGGTTGAACGAGTAAACACATTGCAAGGGCAAATTTTGCAGCAATAGCGTAGTAACCCAAGGTTTCAAGTGTGGTTGTGCTACTAATGAACCAGCGCTCAGCGCCATTTAAGCCGTAAGCCACCATAGCAGAAAGCATCAGAGGTAAGCTGTAGCGTAATAGCTGAGAGGTGTGCGCTGGATAAACCAAACGAAAGCGATTAATGAAGGTTAAAGCGGCAAACTGACAAACCCGAGTAAACGTACCTGCGGCAAGCACTCCCCATACGCTAGGTTGTGTCATGAGAACAAACAAAATAAGCGTAATTTGCAATGCGCTACTGCCCACACTGATCAGGAAAAAGAGCTTGGCTTTTTCTTGCATACGTAACCAAGTTAAATGCAGTGACACCGGACCTTCAAACAGCAGTGCCAGCAGCAGTAAAGTTAATTCAAAGCGGCTGAGTGGGATGGCGCTTAACAGCTCAGGGAAAAGCATGAGCAGCCCAAGCCCCAAACCACACACCAGCATTGAAAAAAGCAGCGAAAGTGTGGCGATATGTGATGCTTGATGTTGACGCTGCTCCTCAGACGTTAAATTAGCTGTGAAACGATACAGGCTTTCGTGCATGGAGGCCGTGCTGATGATGCCAAGTAAGGCACCACAAGTGGCAAGTAACTCTAGGCGACCGATCTGCTCCACACTTAAATAACGTGCAATCACGGGCAACATGATCAGAGAAATACCTTTAATCAAGACCAGGCTTATCCCGTACAAGGCGAAGTGAGATAAAGCAGAAGGCATGGCTGGGCTCGGGTTACTCATAATCTTGCCTCACAAAAAATGGTTAAGAAGATTGGCGGGAGTGAGAAGGTGCTGCTCCCTGTTGAACACTTTGCGCTATTTGCCAATAACACTCTTCAGCATGATAGTGTTGAGCAATATCTAGGGCTTGATTGCCGAGCCTTTGGGCGAGATGAGGCTCGGTGATCGCGCGGTGCAGTGTTTCGGCCAAGCTGTTGACATCATTGGCAGCGTACTTTAGGCAGTTCAGTTCATGAGTTAGCAGTGAATCCCAATACGCATTATCTTCAGGAATAATCACGCACATTCCCGCCGCTAAGGCTTCCAGTATCGATAATCCAAAAGGCTCTTGCTGGCTGGTGGAAACAAACAGATTGCATTGACTGCGGATGGCATCCAAATCTTGAGGGTCTTCATGCCAATTGACGTGAGGCAGAGACCGCGGAGCTTGACTGGTGGACAGGTGTGTTTGCTGCGGTTTGATATAGCAAATGTGGGTGGTTGAAGGAACCCGTTTGACCAGTTGATCAAGGGACTCAAGCAGCAAATCCAAGCCTTTCCATTTAAGTAAGGAAGCCGCCCAAAAAATGCAGGGTGAATGATACTGGCACTGAGTGGGCCACTGCTCGATAGGTAGGCCATTCACAAATTCTTGGCTGTGGCGACTTGCTAAAGTAAATGCAGCGAGGGTTTGGGCATTGTCACTACCGAATGAGAAAGCGTAGTAGTGGCTCAACGCCTTGAGCAAACTTGGTTTACTTGAAGGCAGATAAAACAGCTTATTCGCTTTACTTAAGCAATAACCCGTGGCGCGAGATTGTCCAACCGGGCCGTGTACCAATTGAATCAAGGGGATGCGAGTGACTCGCGCGAATAAGTGCAGCGCCATATCGACCCCAGGGCCAGAACTGGCCAGAAGGAGATGAAAGCGCTGACAGCGTAGGGCAAACCAGCATAGCCAGAGGAAATAAACGCCGTGTTTCAACCAATAACTCAACCCTTGAGTCGCTAGCCCCAAATTGCCACAACTAGGGAGTGTGATGAACTCTACACTGTGTTTTGAGTTGAAAGCAGAGTGCTGCCAACTCTCTGGGTGGCGAGTCACGATAGTAAATTGAGCCTGATTGGCCGCCACTTGTTGGAGTGCCATACGGGTTGCGATTTTTGAGCCGCCTTGAAAGGCGATAGGATCAAAAATCAGACAATGAATAGCAGCCATATCAACCCCCTAAAGAAAAGCGTTGAGAAACATAGGTTTTGACCGGACGCCAAGTCGCCCAAAATGAGTCTTTATAGGTTGCAGGGCTTGAGAGGATTTGCTCGTAAAGCGCTTCAATTGCAGTGCGATTTTTTTCAAGCGTATGGGCGAGAAGAATATGAGCGTGAGCTTTCACCGCCATCATCTTGGCATCAATTGGGTTTTTCATCATCCAACGCATGGCTTCATGCATTGCCTTCGTACTCTCTTTAGGGTAGAGCTGGCCGTGAGTTTGGTGGCGTAGGATTTCAGGTATGCCGCCAGTGTCGGGAGCAATAATGGGGAGTTCGGCTAATGCCGCTTCGGCAATCACCAAACCAAATGGTTCTCTTCGTGCGCCACTGATAAATGCATTAGCGCCTTTGAGCCAGCCCATGACATTGTGCTGCTCACCTACAAAATGAATGTGTTGTGAGAGCTTGAGGTAGTCACTCATCTGCTCAAGCGATTTTCGCTCAGGGCCATCTCCGACAATGATTAGATGGGCATTGGGGTGTTCCAACACGAAGAAACGCATTGCTTGTAAAAGGCGATCCATACCTTTGCGTTTGATGAGTGAACCGACAGAGATGAATAAAAAGGCATCATCATCCAATTGTAGTCGTTGGCGAAGATCCATTGCAGGCAATAGCTCAAGTCGCTCAGTATCAATTCCATTATGGATGACATGAATTCGCTCAGCTGGGTAGCCGTCACTCATTAATTTATCGATAATGGCATAGCTGACGGCAATGATGTTCGGAACGCGATGGAGAGCAAGAGTGAGCCGATCACGAGCTGGATAATCCGAATGCAGTTGAGCGAGCCACGGAGTTCCTGTCTCGTTCGCGGCTTTCCCAATCCATTGGCACGGCCCGGCACTGTTGGCATGGATTAGGTCGATCTTGCAATCTTTAATCAAGGTTTTTGCGGTATTAACCAAATTCCACCAGCCGAACAGTTGAAAGCGCGGAGCTTTCCATCCCAGCAAAATCGGAAAAGGGCTAAGCACACTGTGAATCCCCATTTTGCTAATCTCTTCATGCAGCATGGCGTTATTGGTCCACAGGAAAGGTAAAAAGCGGCTGCGATCCAGATTGAGCAAGTGATCGATCAAGCAGCGCTCACTGCCGCGAATCCAGTTATCCCCGTAGTGCACAAACAGGACATTTTTTCTAATTGCCATAGTGCTTTCCTTATGATTCGAAAATGGTTGAAAAGTCGTGTGACGTTGCTAAATAGAGATTTCGTCAATCACAACGAGACTTGGCTACATAACGAGACTTGG
Organism: Vibrio sp. 1151_11; assembly: GCF_029478525.1. NCBI lineage: Bacteria > Pseudomonadati > Pseudomonadota > Gammaproteobacteria > Vibrionales > Vibrionaceae > Vibrio > Vibrio sp. 1151_11. The sequence goes on from NZ_SHMN01000002.1 coordinate 264,336, forward strand.
CTAGCGCAGTCCAAAATGGAACCTCAAGAGAGGTAAAGCAAAGGGGATGCCAAAAAGAATTATATTTAACTCAATGAAAAATAAGCAGTAATTTTAATGGTTCTTGAAGTTCTCAATATGAGAATCAAATCGGTTTTTGATAATGGGTGAGGAGTTGAGGTATTACCGCGGAAGAAGAGTAATGAGTCAGTACGCTTTCTCGTGCAGCTAAGCGTAGAGTTTGTTGCTTGGTTTGGGGGAGTGTTTGCCAGTGCTGCAGTACATCGCAAAAGGCTTGTTCACTGTCTGCCAGAAAACCATTTAAGCCATGTTGGATCAGCGTGGGTAATTCGCCAACGGGAGAGGCTATCACCAAAATGCCTTGAGCCATGGCTTCCAAGGCCGCCAATGGTAGCCCTTCGGCTCGCGAGCAGAGAATCAGAATACCAATGTTTGGCCATATCGTGTGCATATGAGTTTGGTGCCCATGCCAACGGATATTGCTTGGTGATTGAGCAAGCAAATCGGTATAGCAAACACCATCTCCATACACATCAAACATCATCTCTGGCAGAGATGCGGCGATGGCAATCATGCGGTCGGGACCTTTTTCTGGGCTTAAACGCCCAACAAATGCGATTTGTTCACCATACTTGAACGTGAGCTTATCCGTATCAACAAAGTTATTCAGTCGAGTGGTGTGAAAAGGCACTTTGCGTGCAATATCGTTACTGACAGAAAGCGAGTGATGTGAGAGAAAGGCCGTATAGCGATCACACCAGTCATACAGCTTAACGCGGCCAGCTGGCGTTTCACCGGCGTGATAGGTGGTGAACTGACGTATGGGCAAACCAGAACGTTTGACCGCTAATCGACTGAGTAAGCTCGCCTTATAGCCGTGAGCATGCACAAGATGAGGTTGGTAGTGACGAAGCGCTGCGAGTAATGCTTGGTTGAGTGAGCGCTGAGGTGCAGCGTCAGCCAAAATACAAAATGGAATGTCGGTTTCGCTGAGTTTTTGCAGCAAAGGTGTATCGCTTTGATAACGCCGAAGGATCACCACCACGACGGACTGTTGATGCAACTGCAATCCTTGAGCTAATTGCAGAACATGGCTCTCTATGCCGCCAAACACGCGGCTGTCGATCAACAGCCAAAGGTGATGTTCGAGCGCAACACAAGGCGGCAAGGAGTTAAGAGTGGCTAGCTTCATCCTGTTCCCACGCCAATTTTTTACGGTAAACCGTGGAGGGGCTCAGTTCGAGCAGCACGGCAGCATTGATGACATTACCATCGCAAAAATCAATAGCTTGCTGAATCGCCTCTCTCTCTACCTGCCACATAGGGCGAATGACCACAGGATTATTATGAGTCGGTGTGCTGCTTTCACGCGGCACACTTTCTGCGGGTGAAGAGATAAATCTCTCGGGTGCGGCCGTTTGAAGTGGCAGCTCATTTTCTGGTTCATGGAATGCGGCGGCTTTATGGACGATAGATTCAGCCGCGACATTATTAACAGGGGTGATAGGGGCCGCAGGAACACTATTTTTAGCGAGTATTTGGTTGGGCAGATGCTCAGGTTTGATGGTTTTTTCGTTATTGAGTACGACGATATTGCGGATCACGTTCTGCAATTGGCGCACGTTGCCCGGCCATGAATAGCTTTTGAGGATTTTTTGCGCATCACGGCTAATCTCGGTGAAGCGTTTTTTATCTTGTTTGGCATACTGGGTTAAAAAGTGGTTGGCCAGAACCACAATGTCAGTGCTTCTTTCGCGTAATGGAGGCATCTCGATAGGGATGACATGGACACGGTAGTAAAGATCCTCACGAAAACGTCCCGCTTGCACTTCTTCTAATGGCTGGCGATTGGTTGCGGCGATAATGCGCACATCCACTTTTTGCTCTTTATCAGAGCCGAGTGGAGTAAAGGTGCCTGTTTGCAGGAAACGCAGCAGTTTCTTTTGCATCTCCAACTCCATTTCACACAGCTCATCCAGAAACAGAGTACCACCGTCCGCTTGAGAGGCTGCACCTTTGCGATCTTTGGTTGCGCCAGTGAATGCTCCGCGGGTGTGCCCGAAAATCTCACTTTCTAATAAATCTCGGGGAATCGCTCCGCAGTTCAGGGCAACAAAGGTTTTTTCACGGCGTTGGCTTTGGTTGTGAATGGCTTGCGCGCACACTTCTTTACCCGTACCGCTTTCACCAATAATAAATACGCTTGCGTTGGTAGGGGCGACGGATTCAATCATGTTGTAGACGGATTGCATGGGCAGCGAAGCACCAATAAAGCCGTGGAACTTTTCACGCTCTAAGCGGTGTTCGAAATTCTCGACGAGGGAAGCGAGTTTGGAGCGTTGAAGATGAAGATTGATCGAGGTTTTTAAGCGCTCGGCTTTGATCGGTTTTTCGAGGAAATCTTCCGCCCCTTTCTGGAGTAAATTGACCGCAATATCGACTGAGCCATGGGCGGTAGCGATGATCACTGTCGTTGGGATTTCGTGCTGATTAATCCAGTCGAGGATCTCCTCGCCAGACATGTCCGGCAGTTTCAAATCGAGAATAATCAACTCAGGCGGCGTTCTTTGTAAAAATTGAATGGCATCGCGCCCAGTTTCTACATGAAAGAGATCAAAAGGTTCATCTTTAACATACTGCTTATACAAAATGGCTAACGAGGTGGAATCTTCCACTAACAGCACTTTAGATTTCATCTCTTATCCTTAGTTTTTATTTACCTTTCTCATTGGCATTCATAGCAGGCCAGCATCTGTACAACTACATTTCAGAAAATAGGGCGCTTATTTTTCGCTATCAGACCACCATGGCGTTTGAGGATTGATATGCAAGATGTCTCTATTGGTATAGTACAGATTCTCAAATTGCGAAAGTGCTACTTAAACCTCAAATCCCAGTTCTAAACGTTCTTGGCTGGCAATGAGCGACCAGTACGCGATACGAACCAATTTCGGATACAGAGCAATTGCCTCATTCCATTGCTGTTTTTGGCAATGGCGCTCCATTTCACGAGTACAGCGCGATAAATGGCGGTTACCCAATGCAAGAGAAGCACTGCCGAGAGTATGCAGCTCAAACTCTAAGGCAGCGTGATCGGTGAGTTGTATGGCTTTTTCTATGTGCTGCAAGCGTATTTGGCTCTCTTCAATATAGCTAGTCAGCAGCATGGGCATTATGCTGATGTCGGTATCGTGGATCACTTCTTGGATGATGGTTTCATCAATCCATTCTGCAGCATCGAGATCATGGATAGGGTCGTACATGGGGAGTCCTCTAGCAAACCGTTATGGAAATCAGGTGTAATTTGAGAGCATATCGTTACCGAGTACGGTGCGAATCCAACGTTCTCGCCACTGCTTAGGGATAAAAGAGAGTCGATTGATCTCTCGAATCAGCTCTAAACGCAGAGGTGGCTGGTCACGGGCATTTAAAATGGTGCCCAGTAGGGAGATCTGTTCTGAACCCAGTAACTCAATCGCTTTTTGCACTTGTTGAGTGGTGGTTGTGCCGCTCATCACCACCAGAACGGTCTTGTCACAAGCGCTCGCTACGCTTTGAGCGGGGATATTGTTTTTGTTTAAATTGAGGATAGGAGAAGTATCAATAATGATCCGTTCATACTGGTTCAGCCATTGCTGAACCGCTCGTGACAGGGTATTGGGATCTTTATAACTGAGCTGCAGTGACCTTTCGCGTGGTATGCTCAACCCAGTAAAAAGCTGGTGGGTTTCTCGGTTTTCAACCCATTGCCGCCCATCGGGTGCGTTGAGCATTTCTACCTCTTTAAATGCGGGTTTAAACATATTGAGGTCAACTAACAAGGCATCGTGTCCTGCCAGCAGGTAACGCTCGGTCAGCGCACTGGCGATCGACGTGACTCCTTCACCGGACTGACATGAAGTAATGCACAGTGATCGGCAGTCGGCTAACTCTGCGGCAAGGTAAATTTGCTCAATTTCGGCGTGTGTGGCGGGAATCATGCTACAGCGCTCCTATCAGTAGGATAGTGGTGGTGATGCGTAAAATATCATCAATACTTTCGCGAGCTTTCTCCAATAGGCTTTCACTGCGATCTGGAATGTAAATGGTGTCTCCCGCGCGTAATACTGGCAGGGCATAAAGGTTCGCAGTTTTGCTAAATTGAATCAGGTCGAAGGTACGTGCCTGCCCCTGACAGCAAGACATATTCACTATGGAAATTTTTTCAAGATAGGCCGATTGGCTCGGGCCACCCGCTTCGGCCAAAATATCGAGAATCGTCATGGTGTCACTGAACACGTAACGACCCGGTTTATTGATTGCGCCTAGCACTCTCACTGTGGATTCTTTGGTGTTGTCGAGCCAGTTCCGGTTCTTTTCAGGGATGTAAATTGTGTCTCCGGTTTTGATGTCGGGCAGCAAGTTCTCATCTCCCGTTTCAAAATATAAGGCGAGGTTGAGCTTACTCACTCTGGCGTAAGACTTGTCTCGATGGGTCACGCGCAAGTTGTGCAGATCCGCATCCTTGGTTGGGCCATCTGCGGCTGAAAGAATGTCCAGAAAATGCATATCGTTGTTGAAACGATAGCGACCGGGAGCATTGACTTGCCCCAACACATAGATGGAAGCATCCGATGCTTGGCGAACCCATTGTGATTTGTTATCTGAAGGGTCTTGAGGAAGATCGTGTATGCGAATGATGGTGCCTGCTTGAATGTGAGGCAGTTGGCTACGCGGCGCACCGTTTTGAATGAAAGCATCCAAATCAAACACCTGCATTTGTTGGCCATCAATCGCAATCTTAATGCGAGTGGTGTCCGCTCTCAAAGTCGGCCCACCGACATGAGCAAGCAGATCCATCAGATTCATTTCATCTGACCACTCAATGCGCCCCGGCCTAACCACTTCACCAATCACATTAACTGCTTGGTCCGGTGCCACTTTTAGCCACGACTTTTCATTCATATCGGTTTTTTCCGGTACAAAAATCGCGTCACCGGATTGAATGGCGGGCGGTGCTGTGCTGGTGAGTCCTTCTGTGAAAGCGGTTAAATCGAAACGGGTTACTTGGCCATTGGCTTTGATGACTCGAATTCTTCGAGCTTCGGCAAAACGGGTTGGGCCACCTGCATTGGCTAAAATATCCATAAAGGTTGCGCCCGGTTTGCCTTCAAAAGCGCCCGGTCTGGCGACTTCTCCCATCACATACACCATATTGGCTCCCGCCTTAATTTCTTCCTCCTGTTTTGGGACAAACACGGTCGTTCCTGGAGAGAGGATCGGGAGTAAAGATTCATTACCCGAATCAAGGTATTGCTTAAGGTTGAACAGTTTAGGGTTGTTATCGCTAATCACACGGATCTGCTCAACCGCCGCATAACGTGTCACACCGCCTGAACGCATCAAAACATCCACCAAGTTCGTGTTGGCTTGATAGGAGAAGGAGCCGGGAGCATTCACTTCACCGAAGACTTTGATGGCCATTTTGGAATCCGCACTGTCCCCCGCATTGGCCAGTTTAGCTGCATCAAATTCCTGTTCGATATTGCCAACGATCGGTGAAGCTGGCACAAAAAGTACATCAGTGGATTCGAGCTGGGGGAGAATGCTTTCATCGCCGCTTTCGAGAAAAGCTTTGTAGTTGAAAACGATTTTTTCGTCTTTACGTTTGAGTTGAAGCTTATCAAGTTGCCCCCCTTGGCGAGCACCACCTGCGGCATGCAACGCCATTTGAATATCCGCGTTACTCGATAATGTATATTCACCGGGAGAGGCGACATAGCCTTGCACTGAAATCAGCAGTTGCTGCTCGGCAATAAACACTTGGAGCGTGCTGATGTCGCGAAACACTCGGCTCAAAGCGTCAGAAACCGCTCGCTGAAGTTGGATTTCATCGTAGCCTGCCACATAAAGTGGGCCGACTTCCGGGAGCGTAATTCGCCCCCGTTTATCAACCTGAAATCCGTTATTGAATGAAGGTTCACCGGGCAGGTCAACTTGTACTAAATCACCAATTCTTACGGTTTCTTCCGCGAAGCTAAGGCCACTCAGCAGCAGAGCGCAGCACAGCAGCAGAGCTTTAAAACTATTCTTGCTCATAGAGCTCCCCTCCTTGTTTAGAGAGGTTTGGACTATCTGCCGTAATAATTTCAATGCTGACGCGTCGGTTGGTTAATTTCACTCCTGTTGTTTCGCCGACGTACAAAGGGAGCGACTCACCCAGGGAATGGGTGGTGATTCGCTCTGGCGCAAGGCCGAAAATCGTCAAGTAGCGTTTCACTTGTTCTGCTCGTCCCATGGCCAATTTTTCATTGAATTCCACGTTGCCGGATGAATCAGCATGGCCTGTTACCGAAAGTGTTAAGTCCTGGTGAGCTTTCAGTTTGTCGGCTGCGATGGCTAAATTGCCCATGTATTTCGGGTTGATCTCGGTAGAGTTAATCGCAAATTGATTATCCACATTGAGCCGCCGATTTAACTCTTCAATCAGCGAGAGCGAATTCACAAACGACTGTTCATTTTGAGGTGGAACGCAGCGTGTTTGTGAAGTGACATAATCAAGTTGCTGTTCTAACTGATTCAAGCGTTTACGCTGAATAACCAGATCATTCGCGGCATCCAGCAGCAAGCCGCCATCAAGCTGCCGAGCGATCCGATTTTGATTTTCTAAAGCCTGTACAACAGCCGCAGGAAAACACCATTTAGCGCCTTCGCGGATCAGGCTCCCCAAATGTAATTTGCTTAGTTGCCAGTCAAAACGTAGCCCATGTTCAGGGCCGAGCGGTTCATCCGGCATCACGGGGGCGAACTCCCCATTCATGTAAGCTTCTGCGATTCCACCTCGGCCTTCTTCTGGGTACGAGGTGCACCCAGCGGTACCAAGTAAGGTGAACAAACCAATACTGACGATAGCTAACTTCATGCTCACCTCCTCAGGTGGGCTAATAAGTGCGAGAATTCACGGGAATGGCCTGGCCGATACGGAGCAGTTTAATAATTTCAAGCGGCTGACCAGTGGCGTTCTCAATGCGCATTTTTCGTTCAGATTCAACGAGTCGCTTATAAAGATAGACCAAAGCACCAACACCTGACGAATCTAAAAAGGTGACATTGCGAAAGTCCAACTCAACTTCTTGGTGAACATCTTTCCAGATCACATCATCAATTATAGGCTGAAGAAAACGGCTACCTTCCGCATCTAGATTGCCCTCTATAAGAAGTGTGACTTGGATATCGCTATCAATAATGGTTCTGAGTTCCATGGGTGTCTCCTTACTGTTTACCAATCTTTTGATGCGTTCATGAATCTGTCAGCATCTTTGGGTTGCATGTAGGTAATAGAGCAGTAAGTGTGCCAATTTAATTATGATTAGATATCAATGGATTACGTTTTATTTTATGTGCTGACTTTTCAGTTTAAAGAGCATTGTCATTTTGGAAATCATTTTGAGACAAGGTTATTGCTGGGCAATTTTCGTGATAATCATGCGGTGATCTGAACCTAAAGAGGGAAGAACCCCTTGTCGGCTGCAAAGAGAAAATTGCGCTGATTTAAGCCACAAATGATCAATGCTGATCATGGTAAAAGCTGGGGTAGGGTAATGAGTTGACCATTCTGGCCATGAAGCCACAGGCCGAGTTTCAAAGCCTTCAAAATGGCTTCTAAAACGTGCATTCATACTTGAGAGGTTGAAATCCCCTAACACTATGGTGTTTGCCATCTCGCTTTCGTTTGCCAGTGTTTTTACATGAGTAAGCATGGCATTACGCTCTTCCCAAAGCGTCGAATTTCTTGGAGAAGGTAAGTGGGTGGCAATCAAACGCAAGGAGGTTTGAGGGGTAATTTGCCAATCGCCCTGTAGGATTTTATTTTTCTCTGTAAAAGGTTTGACAGAAAAATGAAGGATGACTTCTTTGCTGAGAATAAACTGGCTTGAGGGCACTTTTGCATGGGTTTTACCACCGTAAATGTACGGGTAGATATCGTCCAAAGTGCTGAGCTTATCTTCAAGCGCGGGAGCCACTTCCTGCAGTACCACTAAATCGGCTTGCTCTTGCAGTAAAAGGTTGAGCAGTCGGTTGTAGTCGGTATTTTCGTAGAGCGCATTAAACTGAATGATTTTCAGCGAAGAGGAACAATGCGCTGCACTCTGATCTTGTGAAACCTCGCCTTTTTTTTGAGTTTGCAGTACTACTTCACTTTTACTATTTGGTATGAACCAGATCAGAGCCAATGCACACAGTGTGCTACCAACAAATAAGACTCGGTAGCTCATTAAAAGCGCAATTACTATTAAAAGAGCATTAAAAGCCATTAGCCCAATTGGATAGCTAAAAAGATTATCTAACCACCATATGGGCATGGGATAATACAAACTGGTAAACCAAAGTAAGTTTACCCCAATGAGTAAACCACCAAGCCCTTTGTTGAACATGAGAGCGAATCCTTTTTACGGTTGTGTTGGTGTAAATACTTGCTGCAGTGGGGCGGAGCCATCATAAAACCATATCTCGGCCAGCAAGCTGGATTGAGAGAGTGGATAACTGAAGCTAAGGGTTGCGACACCAAGAGTTAACGCTGATGAAGCAATCCGGCTTTCATAAACCGCTTGGTCAGTTCCATTGCCACTGGACGTATATTGACTATAGAAGGTAACAAAGGCTCGGTCAGTACGATAGGCGCTAATATCAGCTTTGATCTCAATTTGCGCGACCGGGTTAAAGCTAAATTCAGCGGGCACATTCAATTGTGAAGTCGTTACGCTGCTGTCACTACCAAAATCTTGTTGGGAATAATCATTGCTGGTGTTTGCTGCTGTTGAGGAGAGCTGCGTTATAAAGCTCATTATCACAGGGGTGAAATCCTTGGCGATGATTGCGGCCTCTTCGGAAGTCGGTTGCGTTGGAGAAGTCACGCTAATCGATGCAGTATCCCCTGAACCATCGCCACCGCCTCCACAACCGTAGAGCAAACACGAAGTGACTAATAGAAATGCGTTTTTCATGGTGTCCTCCTAAGGGTTATAGCAGTATGCGCAGTTGTTGAAGGCGTTGTTGAACCAACTCTGTTTCTGTTGCCCTGCTGATTGGGAATAATCACTGAACTGCGGATAAGTACGTACTAAATCGCTACGTTCATAGGGCCATTGCCATTCATCTGTGATCAGTAAGGCCCATGGCAGATTGTTCGCGTTTTTGAAAAAACGTTGTTGAGCTGGGTCGCTGGTATCGGCGCCAGCGCCATATAAATTAGCGGTATCAAACTTCTCAGTGGCAGGGTAATCAGCAAGGTGAACTTCCCATTTGCGACCTGGTTGGAAGGTTATCCCTTCCCCATGATAAATACCGGGAGTGGCAAAAATGAAAGGGTCATAAGGCATTGCGATCAACTGACTCACATCACTACTGCGCTCGATAGCAATGATGAGACTGAAGTTAAAGCCAATGTCTTCCATGCATTGATTGTCGGTACGAAAGTAAGTACAAAGCCGTGGGAAGGCGCGTGACAGATCCTCTGAAATGATGAAGATTGCTTCATTCGAGTCCATCTCCAACCCGCTGTTTGGTTGCAACACATCATTGTGATACTGACGGGTTAAGTTGGTATCAATAGCACTGCGAGCAAGACCAGATAAGCGAATGGCAAAACCGTTGTGATAACCCGCGCCATAAGCTGCAAGGTAACCATCAATCCGAATCTGTGCGACTTGGTTATCTTGCAGTGTTTCGGTGACTCGGTAACGGATCACCACATCGTTCATGTCATAGTCGGCTAAATGTGGCCAGTTATCCTCAAAGGCGACCGTAGCGTAAGTGGTTTCACTAGGAAAATAGCGTATTGCGACCCCATTCGCGGAGATGGTAATAGGGTAGTCTTCCACTTCTCCAGATGTTGAACCTCCGTACGCATTCAACCCTTTTTGTTGGCTAAAGCGAAAACGGCTCCAACTTGAACCCATAGTCGCTTGTTGGGCGACCGTAAAAATCAGCACATTTTGCCCGCTGTTCAGTAGTTGGTCGGTAAAGACTTGCTCTCCTGCATCATCAAAGTCGCCATCACGATTCCAGTCAAACCAAGCAGAGAGATAACCCGAAGTGGAAGCATTCACTGTGATTAATACTTCCAGACCCGCTTCTAACGCAGTGACAAAGCCAACCCCATCTTCGTCATCAATGCCGGCTTTGTCGTCACTGGCCGGAAAAGGCTGACCTGACTGTTCACCGTCTGGCGCTGAGCCTAACCATGTCATCCCATCCATCTGATGACGCGGGCCATTGGACGCTAATGTGGTACGGTAGCTATCTGGAGCATCACCAAAATCAATGGTTGAGTCTTCATCGATCACAGGAGCATTCGCACAACGCGCACCATCATTTTGGTTTGAGGAAGGGCCGTCAGCAAAGTGCACGGCAGGCACATTGCCTTGCGCGATTAAATCAGGGTTTGAGAGATTAATCCGGAATATCTTTCCATCACTGTTACGTGAGATGTAGTAATAGCCATCCACATCAAAGTAGCCGGCGCCAAAAGTGCCTGTTTGGCCGACGTTGCCAATATAACTGCTGACACCCGTATCCGTATCAAACAGATACAAGCCTCCGGTTGAGTTATCGACACCGTATAAGCTGCCATCAGCGGGATGAAAAGCGAAATCGGTGAGTTTGACGGTCGCTGTTGCTGAGATTTGTTCGATGATGAGTACCGCATTCGGGTCACTGTCTAAAGGGCTTAGGTCGATTTTAAATAACCCTTTACCTTGGCGGTAAAGATAAAAAATATGGTTATAAACATCCCCAACAAAGAAGGTGTAGTCTTGCGGCAGTCCAAGGGTATTAAGAGTTTCTACCTGAAAATCAGAGCCTAACCGAACTAATCGCTTGTTGTTGGTATCGTAACCGTAGATATAGCGATCTTGAAAATCAAAGCCCACGGCATTGATGTTTCCGTTTAGCCCCGTATTGCTTTGTAGCAGAGCGGTTTGCCCCGTCACTAAGTTCACACCATAAACCTGTACCGGAGAAGCTTGGAATAAATACGCTTTGCTTGGACAAGTTTCAAAAGGTGCAGCGATAGTTCGAACAGAAACCAATACCAACACGATGAAACACCATAATTTTAAGTGCATACCGTCACCTAGTTTTTTGTGGAAGGTTGATAAGGTAAATCAGCAAAAAACAAGCCAAAATTAAGCTATTGTTTTTAAGTGAATTATTTTTCTTATCTCAATTTGAGAACAAAAATAAAACTTGAGAACAAAAATAAAACGCAGGATTGATGATGTGTTGAGAGCAGAATTTTTAGGAAATGGCATCGATTTAGGGTGAGAGGCTTGAGTAAAGTTTTCAAACCTCTTCACCAAAAGGAGGCGGGTTGTGGTCCCCCATCATAGACAGGATCTTAAGAGCTAAGCGGTTTATTTAGATAGAAAAAAGGCCTCATTTATGATCAGATAATCGTCGCCAAACAAACCACCTACATCAACCGTGAAGTCGATGACGTTTATCCGAGTCTATTTAAGCGTAACCCTGCCGTAGTCGAATGCAGGTTACCCTGGTTTCCAGTTCTTTACCGCTCTTGAGCATTATGGTGGCTTCTATATTTTCCGCGGAACCAAATCCATGAATCCTAACCTTATTGAAGCGAGAAATGGTCAGGATCGGCATTTATCTAAGCTAAAAGGGAAGAAGCTTAAAGAGATCACTCGAGGTACTAATCGCTCGCAGGTGCTCGACCTTGAAGTTCGTCGTGGTAAGCAAGATAAATTAGCCATAATTTCTTAGCCACAAGCCATGACAAATTCTGAAAATCAGGTAAAGTATCGGCCTTTGTGAGCAATCTCGCCTATCACCTTCGATAGGCCATCAAATAGCATTAAAATAGGAAGAAAGATGATTTTCGTTGTCGGTCATAAAAACCCAGATAGTGATAGCATTTGTGGTGCATTAGTTGCTGCTGAATTACTTAAAGCACGTGGTCTAGAAGCAACGCCTGTTCGTCAGGGTGACATTAACCGTGAAACTCAACACATTCTTGCAACAGCCGGTGTTGATCAACCTGAACTTCGTACTAGCGTAGCGGGCGAAAAAGTATGGCTTGTGGATTATACCGATCTTGCGCAAGCACCTGATGACATCAACCAAGCGGAAATTCTCGGTATTGTTGACCATCATCGCCTAGGCGACGTAATGACAGTGAATCCGCTAGAAGCGTGGATTTGGCCAGTCGGCTGTACCTGTACTATCTTGTTCAACCTATTCAAGATGGAAAATGCGCCAATCACACGTCCTTTAGCCATATTGATGATGTCTGCGATTTTGTCTGACACGGTCGGTTTTGCGTCTCCAACGTGCACACCAAAAGATAAAGAAGCGGTGCTGGCACTGGCTGAAATTGCTGAGGTTGAAGACCTTGATGCCTTTATTAAAGCGCTTTTGATTGCGAAAACAGACATTGAAGGTTTATCTGCCGCTCAACTTGTTGAGAAAGATTTGAAAGCTTACCCATTCAACGGCCGTGATGTGGTGGTTGGTCAAGTGGAATTGGCAACGCTTGAACAAGTCGATGGCATGATTGACGCCATTCAAGCAGACCTAGTTCGTCGCTGCGAAGAGGAAGGCCTTGCGTTTGCCGCCGTGATGTTGACCGACATTACCACCGCGCAGACCCGTCTTCTTTATACTGGTGAATGGGCTGAAAAACTGGCCAAACACGAACAAGATGGCATGTTGATGATGGAAAACACCTTAAGCCGTAAGAAACAAGGTTGGCCTTGGCTGCAAGCTGAATTGGCTTAATCCTTTTTATCATCTTATTGTTTAAGATTCTAAATTTAACGCCTGCAGTGCTACACTGTAGGCGTTTTTATATTCCCCAACTTTCGCATGGAGCCGGTCTATGGCAGACGCATTAACCACAGAACAGATAGAAGCAATCAATCGCTATAATGAAGAAGAACGTTTTAAATACTGCATTAAAGCCATTGTTGCAAACCGTGAAGTTTGGATACTAAAAGATGAGCACGGTTGTGTCATGCTCAACACAGAAGAAGATGATTGTGTTCCTGTGTGGCCTAACCAAGAGTTTGCCAAGGCATGGGCAACAGGCGAGTGGCAAGCGTGTGAAGCGGAAGCGATCTCTTTGAACAAATGGCACAGCCGTTGGACTTCGGGCTTGGAAGAAGATGAACTGTCGGTGGTGGTGTTCCCCAATGAGAATGAAGAAGGCGTTGTGTTATTTCCCGACGAATTTGATTTTGAATTGAAAAAGCAAGCCAGTAAAACGCGCTAACTCAAAGAGCTTCTGATAGAAGCTCTTTTACTAACACGATTAAATGTTAGATGACAGTATAGTTTGATCAATTTCTAGGTCATTTTTGGACATTTGTGAGTTACGAAGTGCAGTCTGTGAAAGCTCGGAACAGAAGTTCATTTACCGAGAATTGCACATCGTTTACGTTGATTTGCATTATATAGTCTATATCTACGCGCCAGCGCCAGCTATCTCACCAGTCCAACATATTGATCTGTTGAGATTAATTATCTACACTTAAGCTCCATGCTAACGACAGAATTTTTATTGATGATTATTACAAATAATAGAGTATTAGCTCTTTCGTCTATCGCCGTGTTGTTGGCTGGTTGTTCTCCATCCTCCGACCTAACTGTTAGCGGAAGTGTCAGTGATTACAAAGGTTCAGCTAGCATTACTCAAGGTCTCGCAAAAACAGTAGAAGAAAACCTTTTTGAGTGTGCGAATGGTCGAAGCCGTGTTGCAGGCATTGGTGAAATTGCTGATGCTAGCGGAAAGGTATGGACAGTTCCTGCTCAAAACCATTTTACAACTGCGCCAAAAGCGGTCGATCTTTATGAAGAGTGCGCCAACATCACTCCTGAAAGCATTGCCGATGTGGACGAAGACTCAGTCCCTGTGACCATAGTTGATGCAAATGGTGAAGAGATCACTGGTTACATCTTTGCTGACAACTACTTCGAGTTATATATCAATGGTCAGCTTGTTGCGGTAGACACCGTACCCTTTACGCCGTTTAACTCTAGTATCGTAAAGTTCAAAGTAAATAAGCCATACACTATTGCTGTAAAAGTAATTGATTGGGAAGAAAACTTAGGTTTAGGTACAGAAGATAACCGTGGCAAGGCATTCCACCCAGGTGATGGTGGCTTTATCGCAAGCTTTAGTGATGGCACTGTGACGAGTTCCGACTGGCAAGCACAGACATTTTATACTGCACCAGTCTATGATTTAAGCTGCCTGAGTGAGGTTGATGGTAAACGCTTATCGGAGAACTGCACAACAAAAGGCACAGATAACGGTGCAAATGCTTATGCAGCTCACTGGGAGACCCCAAGTAACTGGATGGCAAAAGACTTCGATGCCGTTTCATGGCCTCAAGCGACTGAATATTCAGAAGATGAAATTGGTGTGAACAACAAAAAATCTTACATGAACTTCATTGAGAAATTTAGTGGTGCTGGGGCAAGTTTTATTTGGTCAACAAACGTTGTTTTGGATAATGAAGTCCTACTGAGGTACGAAGTGAAATAACTTTAACCTCTCACTTCAAGAAGCAGTTATATCTCAACTTAACAGATATAGCTGCTTACCTTTCTTCGTTCGTTACTTCTACAGCTTCTTTCCTTCCCCAACAGGTTATGGGGCAGAAGTGCTTTAGAGTAGTAGCACTAAGGCGCTCTTGTCCCAAAGCTTGGCTCTGTGAAACGTTTTTGGACAAAAGAGCGTTAGGTAAAAAGATTTACCACATAAGGCTCTGATTAGAAAAATTATCCTTTAATTGTTCATCCATCACCAAGTTAGTTGAGTTGAGACTAAGTATCTAACCTATCCCTGTATTCTTATACTCACTATTTTTCTTTTGTTCTTACTATTCTTTAATCTCTATCCGACGAAATCAAAGCACTCCCTGCATTGAGGATAAATGTGGGGTACGCAAGGAGTATAAATGATGAACCGAACCTCCCCTTTAACACTAATAGCGAGTTTAATCATGAGTTCGAATGCATCGGCTGTTGAAAAAGCCGATATGATCTTAACAAACGCAAAAATCCACGGTCATGAAAATGCCGATGCAATTGCAGTTCATGATGGAAATATTTTGTTCGTTGGCAAAATGTCGGATACCAAGAAATATCGTAGTGAAAACACTGAAGTCATCGATCTCGAACATGGATATGTAATGCCAGGTTTTATTGATAACCACAACCATGTTTTTGAAGCAGCCTCTGAAGCTGGAGGTAACTGTGAACTCAGTATGGATGCATCACTTGAAGCCCAAATACCTTATCTAAAAGCTTGCAGTCGAAATAGTAAGTCCAAAGGGTGGCTGATGGGGTATGGTTTTTCGTTAGATGCCATTCTAAATGAAGATAATATTCAAACACCTCTTGAGGTTATAGATGGAATTTTTCCTGATCGGCCTGTCGTATTCATGGAGCAGACCTCACACTCTATGTGGGTAAATTCTGCTGCACTGGAACTTGCTGGTATTACTAAAGATTCACCTGAGCCTCAAGGAGGAAAGATTCTCAAAGATCCAGTTAGTGGTGAACTTAACGGTATCTTATTTGATAATGCTGGAGATATCGTTATGGAAATGGCATGGAACAGCTTAGAAGGTCAATTTGATCAAAGTTATGATGGATTGATGGTTGGCCTAGAAGAGTCAGCATCATACGGCATTACGACTATTGGTGATGGTCGACTCTATTGGAAACGCGGATGGTATGAAGTGTGGAAACAGGCAGAAAAAGACGGTAATCTGACCGCACGAGTGTCGTTGCGCCCTTGGATTTATCCTGCTGATTCTATGGAACCGCAACTAGCTTTTCTAAAGAAAATCCAATCAAGTGATACATCGAGTTTGCTATTAGTTGATCAAGTAAAAATGTATAGCGATGGTATTACAATAAACGGTACAGCAAAAACGCTGGCACCATATTTAGATACTTACATTCCAGACGAACCTTACGGAATTAATTATATTCCACCCAGCCAAATGAAAACTTGGTTAGATGCTCTGGATAAGGTTGGTTACAGCGCGCATATTCATGCTATTGGTGATGGAGCGGTTCGCGAATCACTTAATGCAGTTGAACATGCACGTAATAATGGCTCAACTAAGCCGTACACACTCACCCACGTTGAACTTGTCGATCCAGAAGATGTAGGTCGGTTCACTAAATTGAATGTTACAGCTGACTTTCAAGTAGGCTCTGAATACGTTGTTGAGCACGACCATTCATGGGCTAAACTCTTCCTAGGAGCAAAGAGAGCACACTCTTTGATGAACCTGAAAGCTATCTTTGATACAGGGGCTAATCTTACACTCAGTAGTGACTGGAATGTCCATGAGTTAAATCCGCTCGTAGGCATAGCTAACAGTATAAGAATGGGGAATACAGGGCTACCCAATGTTGAGGCTGCTATTGATGCATACACCATCAACGCTGCGGTTAGCTTAGGGATACAAGATATTACAGGCTCTGTTGAGGTAGGGAAATCAGCAGATTTTGCTATCTTAGATAGAGATATTACCCGCTTGTCTCCCGACGACATAGCAGATACTGAAATCTTAATGACTGTCTTGCAAGGTGATATCGTATTCGACGCCGAAGAATAGATAACTAGGTACAGGGTTCGCCCTGTACTATTTTTAAGGGGGGTTAACAGTGCAGAAAAAGCGCTTTTATATTGAAGTCGCCGTAAGACAGTTTGCACTTCTGCTATTTATCGTACCATTTTTGTTTCGTTGTACATTTGATAGCATGCGGCAGATGGAGCAGGGAAACCAAAGCGCGATATTGACGGCCATCGGGCTTTTAATGGCCGCTGGTATCATTGGTGTATTTGAAGCGACCTATCAGAAAACTCTACTCTCTAACGTAATGCAGCGTTCACTTGCTCATTTAACCAAGTTGTTATTATTTATTGGTATTTCTGAGATAATCATTTTAGCCATTGCCGCAATTGGAATTACCTCAGCAGTATGGGACGACCCATTGCTATGGGCTGTTCTCCCGATTTATGTGTCTCTATATATCTATGATTGGTGGGATACTTCAATTGCCGCTTCGAGGCTTGAACGAGAGTGTAGCTCTCTGGACGAAACAGAAGTCTCATCTGGCTCTGAGCCTCAAGTTCAAGAGTATACGAAACCAGATGATTGTCATTCTAAGCAGTAGGCTTGCTTTGCAATTGGTGACTGGTTTTGAATGCCTCTACAATTTGATTACCGTATCGAGATAACGTTAAACCGTTACGCCAACACAATTCAATTCTTCGGTCGATACCTGTGGGTTCAAAATCGCTGATGAGGGCTATTAATTGACCGTTTTTAATATAGGATTCAACACTTTCAGCGGGTAAAAAGGCAAAGCCTGTGTTGCGTTGTAATACCGCGATAAGTAACTGAATGTCCGAAAAAAGACTATAACTAGGACTAAAACTATCATCGTTTTGATTGTTGAATTTCTCACCACTATCTGTTTCGCCCCAAATTAGCTCGCGATATTGACTTAAGTCACTACTTGCTACTGTTGGCAATTTACCAAGAGGATGCTCTGAGCTGCAGGCTAATACCTCTTTGTAATGGCCTAAACGGCAATATTCAAAATTCTGATGGTGGAGCGTATCGGACTCATGGACAATAATAATATCGGCATCGCCTTCCGTAAGATCCTGCATCAGTTGGTGCCTTTCTTCTCGATAAACTTCGATGCACAAGTGGGACAATTCTAGTGTTAAAGTGAGAGGGGCTGCGAAGGCTAAATCTGGAATGTAGTTTTCAATTCCGATTCTCACAACTGTAGATTCGCCTTGCGAAATGACATCAGCACTTTGCATCAACTTTGTAAATTGGCTCATGCTGTGGGATAGATAAGGCAGTAATCGCTCACCATCTTTACTAAGTGACATTTTATTACCTGTCCTATCAAAAAAAGACACTCCGAGATCAATTTCCAAGTCAGAGATCCATTGGCTGACTTGAGGCTGTTTTTTTCCGAGTTTACGGGCGGCAGCCGATATTGAGCCTGTTTCAACCGCTAGCAAGAGCGCTTTTAAGTGCAGTAAGTTCATATACTTAAACTCTCTCCATGACGTAATGATGATCAAACTTGAATCTTTAAGAGGCACTATACTTGCTTAGTTTAAAATGATCACATAGATAACTGCATCACAACCGATTATCACAGCATTAGATTAGCTCAGGTATGGGAAATGAATACAAGTAAATATCAGTACTAACACGGAAAGGGGCGTGCGACGTGAGGTCGTATGAAGCGCTGTTCACCGCTCAAAGAGTGAACCATCTGTATCACCAGATGAACCTAGGACTCTGAATAAAGTAGCGAGTCTGGCAATGTAACGAAGGTTGGTATTTGCCAATCGGGATCTAAATCGTGAGAGAACGATCCTCCTGATAACCATAAATCGGGTGAGTGCTAGGTAGTCAGCATGATGAACATAAGTGAATCCGCGTAAGGTGCGTTATATGATGAAACAGCGGAAGTGGTTAATACGCTGTAGCCAAAAGGCAAGAGAGTCGGAAAGAGATTGCCCCATGCTCTTTCGTGATCGTTGAGCTCTCCGCACCATAGCGGGCATCTACCCTGACATTGCGCGACATACGGAACACGGTAAGCCTGTATCACTCCCACTGGGAAAGTCTCTGCGACCGACAGTGATGCAGGTAGAGGATGTTGGAAAAAGCGAAGGCTGCATTGTAACGATGCAGATACAGGTCTCTATCTGGCACGAAAGTGAGCTGACTTCCGACTGGTCTTCCGTTGCAAGAGAATTTGAAGAACTTTATTCAAGGAGAAACGCAAATGATGATTTCAAAAGAGATTAGTGCCTCTCCTAGCAGTGCTCAATGGCAGTCCATAAACTGGAAAGCCGTTGAAACCCATGTCTTAAAGCTTCAGATGCGTATTGCAAAGGCAACACGAGAAGGTAAACACAGCAAAGCGAAAGCGTTGCAGTGGATACTAACTCACTCGCGTTCGGCAAAACTTCTTGCTGTTAAGCGGGTATCACAAAACAAAGGCAGTAAAACGCCAGGAATAGACGGCGTCATCTGGAGCACGGATACGCGCCGCATGAAAGCAGTCAATCAATTGAGCAGAAAAGCTTATCAAGCCAAACCGCTCAAGCGTATCTACATCCCCAAGAAAAACGGTAAGCTCAGACCACTTGGTATCCCGTGCATGGTCGACAGAGCGCAGCAAGCGCTTCATCTTCTTGCACTAGAGCCAGTATCAGAAACACTTGCCGACCCTAATAGTTATGGATTTAGACCAAACCGCAGTACTGCCGATGCAATCGCTCAGTGCTTCAAATGTCTGGCGCTAAAGAAATCTGCACAATGGGTTCTTGAGGGAGACATCAAAGCTTGTTTCGACAAGATCGGACATCAATGGTTAATGGATAACATTGCCGTCGATAAACGTATGTTGGAACAATGGCTAAAGTCTGGTTTTATGGACAAAGGGCTGTTCTATCGTACAGATGAGGGAACACCTCAAGGCGGGGTTATATCCCCCACCTTGATGCTAATGACTCTTGCAGGGCTTGAGCAACGCATAAAGTCTACCGCGCTCAAAAAGGGCGCAAGAGCCAACTTTATTGGATACGCCGACGATTTCGTCGTCACTTGCGCTTCAAAGGAAGTGTTAGAGAACGATATCAAACCGTTGATCGCTGATTTCTTAGCGGAAAGAGGCTTAACACTCTCCGAAGAGAAAACGCACATTACCCACATCAGTAGTGGTTTTGATTTCCTAGGTTTTAATCATAGGAAGTACAAAGGGAAATTGCTCATTAAGCCGAGCAAATCCAACACGCTACTGTTCCTAAGTAATTTGCGCGAACTCATCAAAAAGCACGCAACCATCCCCGTTAATGATCTTATCAAGTTGATAAATCCGAAACTCAGGGGCTGGTCGAATTACTATCGACACTGCGTGGCTAAACAGGTGTTCGGATATGTAGGTCACAAGCTATTCCATACGTTATGGCACTGGGCTAAAAGGCGTCATCCAACAAAATCCAGAACTTGGATCGCGCTTAAATACTTCATCAACCGTCAAGGTCAATGGCAATTTCACGGTTGGCAGAAGATCATGAATATGGATTGTCAGCTCAATCTGTTCCAAATAGCTAAGGTGCCAATAGAGAGACATGTGAAAATCAGGAGTGCCGCTACGCCTTTTGATCCTCAATACCAAGAATACTTGGCAAAGAGAAAATCAAAGAGGCAATGCCGTAACTCGTGGCATGAACCTGCTCTCACTGCTTTATAAGTTGCTGGGTGCCAATCGGTGCCTTAGTGAAGGCTTGAGCCTAGTGCGGTGAAAGTTGCACGCTGGGTTCTTAGAGGGACGGCACTTGGTAACAGGTGTCGTCTACTCGACACAGGCTTTTCAGGAGAAAAGCCTGTATCAGCAAGCCTCAGCAGTCTGTTTGCTCTGAGAGCCTCAGAGCGTCTTCCAGTTCCACTCCAAGGTAACGAATAGTGTTATCTAGCTTCGAGTGCCCCAGTAAAATCTGTACCGCTCTGATGTTTTTTGTTTTGGCATAGATCAAGGTTGCTTTAGTACGGCGCATGGAATGAGTGCCATAGTAGTCCGCATTCAATCCAAGTTTTACTGCCCAGTTCCTGATAATCGATCGATAGAATGAGTAGCTGATAGGTTGTCCTTTTCGGCGACCACTTGGAAACAAAAAACTGCTTGCCTCTAAGGATGCCGAGTAGATCCATCGGCTAATACTTTGTTGCGTTCTCGGGGTAATCTCGTAGTGGACGTCGGTGCCAGTTTTTTGCTGGATGCATTGAACCCTTTCATAGATTACACCTTGCGAAGAAACATCATATACATGCAGCCTTAGTAAATCACTTGCCCTTAATTTGCTATCAATGGCTAAGTTCAATAGTGCAAGCTGCATTAGGTCGCTTTCAAGCTCTAGCCTAGTTCTAATTCGCCATATTTCTTCCAACTTGAATGGTCGTTTAATGCCGCTGCATTTTCCCGAAGATAACTTTCTCATGTTGACCTCCTCTTCGATATTATTGGTCAACATAAAGTCTGGCTATAAACTGAAACTGTTCCACCCTGATAGCCATCGATCACACAGTCGTTCAGGGTGCTCAGAATCATCCGTGGACAAAAGTGTTTATTAACCGCCGTATTAGGTTGAATTTAGCAAAGACGCAGTAGCTCAAGGAAAAATCAAGCATGTATGAAAAACAGGGGCCTTACCGACGTTAACCCCTGACATACCCATACATTTCATTTACTAATGTAGTAAATGGAAATACCTGTTGTCATAAAGGTAACGCGCCAAGTTCAGTGATGTCTCATATTATCCTCGTAAGACCAACCACTTACGAGACCACCATGAAACCAGCGGCTAATGTATCCCGATATCTGCTATGCAGCTTTGCCTTTGTGCTGCTCTATCCCACTGCCATCGATCTCTATTTGGTTGCCTTGCCACAAATTGCCAACGATCTTTCTGCAAGTGAATCCCAACTTCATATCGCCTTCTCTGTTTATCTTGCGGGTATGGCTTCTACTATGGTGTTTGTAGGACGAGCTGCTGACCGTTTTGGCCGTAAACCTGTCGCCATGTGTGGGGCAGTGATCTTCTCGCTTGCTTCGACATTGGCAGGTTCAGCGGAAACCAGTGATAGCTTCCTAGTTATGCGTTTCTTCCAAGGCGTTGGAGCGGCATGTTGCTACGTTGTAGCCTTCGCTATTTTGCGTGATACCTTAGATGACCAAATGCGGGCTAAAGTGCTTTCAATGCTTAATGGCATAACTTGTTCTATTCCCGTGCTAGCACCTGTTATCGGTAATCTGATCATGATTAAGTTTCCATGGCCTGTGCTGTTCACTGCCATGGCACTGATGGGGGTAGCAATAGGTTTGATAGCTTGCTGTGTATTGAAGGAAACCTTACCTAAAAATGAGCGTCACTTTATCACTGCGAATGACGGTTCAAATGATTCACTGTTTAATCGTTTCTTTATCTCGCGCGTTGTTTACACATCCTTGGGTGTGACTGCGATTCTTTCTTATGTGAATACCTCACCGATGATTGTTATGGATATTCTTGGCCTTACAAGAGGTGAGTATTCTACGGCTATGGCACTGCTTGCCATGGTGGGTATGGTAACGTCATTTTTAGCGCCTGTGGCCCTCTCTTACTTCAAACAAACGACATTAATGTTTGCAGCTCAGGTAACCATTTTGCTGTCGGTTATCGTCATTCTTGCGGCTCACTTGAATGGCGATAACTCGACACTCTATATGGCTGGGTTCGCCTTAATCAGCATGGGCTTTTCAATGGGGTTTGGTGTGGCAATGAGTCAAGCACTCAGTTTGTTCTCTCGCAAGGCTGGGTTAGCAAGCTCCATGCTTGGTATTGCTCAGGTATTGTGTTCGGCAATATTTATCTGGTTGATGGCGCTTTTAGGACTCTCGGCAGTGATGATATTAATCATTGCCTTGGTCGCGAGTGGCGTAATTGGCCTCTCTCTAATAGTATTGTTTCCATATCATAATGTTAGTGAAAGCCATGAAGAAATCTCTTGCCCGACTTGATCTCAATTTATTGCTCACTCTGCAGTTGCTCTTGCAAGAGCAGAGTGTCACGAAAACGGCGAAAAAGCTGAATGTAACCCCCTCATCGGTGAGTAAGTCACTGGCTAAATTACGTGATTGGTTTGACGACCCTTTATTTGTGAACACGCCGCTGGGACTTAAACCAACAACACTTGCGACGAGCATGCAAGAAAGCTTGTCAGACTGGATGCAAATCGGTAATCAGATTGCATCACGACGAGGTGATGATGCGCCGAGTGGTGTGAAGTTTCACCTTGGCGTCGAGTCTCCATTGTCACTCATTATGGTGGATGAGCTGACTAAACGAATTCATGACACGTATCCCGATTCTAAAGTGAAGTACCACAATTGGGATTACGATTCATTAGACGCGATTACGCGCGGTGAAGTGGATATCGGTTTTACGGGGCGAGAGAGCCACCCTCGCTCTAAGGAGTCGCTAGAGCTGCTGCCATATTTCATCAATTTTGAAGTTCTATTTTCCGACCTGCCTATGGTGTATATCCGAAAAGACCACCCAGCGATTGATCAGGAATGGAACTTGGAGACCTTCTTAAGCTACGCCCATATCAATGTTACATGGGAGAAGAACGACAGCTGGGCGTTGGATGAGATTTTGGCTGAGCAGGGACATACGCGCAATGTTAGCCTAACGATGGCAAGCTTCGAACAGGCGCTGTTTGTAGCAGAGAAGCCCAGCCATCTAATGTTAACCACGGCACCCAAGTATTGTCAGCGATATTGTGAACAACTGCACCCTAACTTGGTATCGCTACCCATTCCAATTTCGCAAGAATATCAGCATAAGCTACTGATTCCATTTACGATGATCTGGCATAAGCGCAATAATCAGAATCCTAAAATCGTATGGTTAAGGGAGACAATAAAAAGCTTGTATAGCGTAAATTGAATGTTCAGGTAACATATGAACAGCTCTCGCTAAATCATTGAGGTTAGGTAGGGACTTCCATTAGTTTGGGTACAACCCATTTAGAACGCTTTCCTCTATTCTGATACCGCTTTCAACTCATTTTGGGGCGTGCGACGTGAGGTCGTATGAAGCGCTGTTCACCGCTTAATGTGTGAACCATCTGTATCACCAGATGAACCTAGGACTCTGAATAAAGTAGCGAGTCTGACAATGTAACGAAGACTGGTCATGCACCAGTCGGGATCTAAATCGCGAGAGAACGATCCTCCT